>NZ_CANLRP010000025.1 GCF_947493425.1 uncultured Microscilla sp.
ATAAGCAGGTAAACTAGGCATTTTTGACCCTAAATTTAAAACATTTATAACTCTTTCCTAATCTGTAGAGTTTTCAGCTGATTACTATTTTTTGTATAGCAGCTTACCGTAAAAAACTCAAGGGTAGCTTTTTGTTCATTACTGGTGTTTTACAAATCGGCATATTTAGTAGCATCAATTTTATTCAAGTAATGATGCACAATACCAGCAATAACTCATCTATGGTGGCGCTCATTGGGCATGCTATTCAGGCGATATTGTTTACAATGGCTTTGGCGCAAAAAATGAAGGCAAGCGAAGAAGGCAAACGTTGGGCACAAGCCGAACAACTACGCCTGGTGGCTGAGCAAAACACATTGCTGGAGCAAAAGGTGAAAGAACGTACCTTGAAGTTGGAAGATAAAAATCACGAAATTCAAATGCAAAATGAGGCGCTCATGTTGCAACACGAAGAAATAGAAACCCAAAGGGATGCCATTGACCAACAAAATAAAAAGCTTTCGGAGCGCAATTACCTCATTTCGCAGAGTATTAAAGCTGCCCAGGCCATTCAGCAGGCCATATTGCCTCATCAGGAAAAACTGGATAAACTTATTCCCGATCATTTTATTCTCTATAAACCCAAAGATGTGGTGAGTGGCGATTTTTATTGGCTCAACGATATAGAGGGAACTACTTTTCTTGCCACCATAGATTGCACTGGGCATGGGGTTCCAGGTGCTTTTATGTCGCTCATTGGCAATACATTGCTTGACAAAATTATCAGAGTATATAAAATATTAGACCCTGCCGAGGTGTTATCGCGTTTGCATAACGAAGTTTTTCACACCTTGAGGCAACAGGGTACCAACAACAATTACGGGATGGAGATGTCGTTGCTTACCTTAAAAAAAGTAGATGAAACCAGCTATAAAGTAAATTTTTGTGGAGCCAAGCACTCACTTTATTACGCTATGCAAGGCACTGATATGATCATTCAAGAGATCAAAGGTGACCGCAGGTCGATTGGTGGCTTTCAGCCCAGGCAAATAAATTTTAAGACCCAATCTATTACATTGCCTGTGGGTACTATCATGTATACCAATAGCGATGGGCTAAAAGACCAAAACAACCAGCAACGTAAGAAGTTTGGCAGTAAACGAGTAATTGAGTTATTGGCTCAGATAGCACATTTGCCCCTAACCAATCAAAAGCAAAGGCTTGAAGAAGCTCTTAGTGAGCATATGGGTGGGGTGTCCCAACGCGACGATATTTTATTTATCGGAATCAGACTTTAATATTTTTTTATGCTGGTTGTTTGTCACACGCTTCTTATACCCTGACAAATGGGCAAAGTGCCTGATTTATTTAAAATGTAAGCTTACGAGTTCTTTTTGATATGGGTAAGTGCAGTAAAGAAAGGATATAGTGTGTTTGCTTTTATTTTCTTTTGATTGTACTTGTTCAAGTTTCTTTTGCCAAAGACTATTTTATAGGGTTTAGTTTTATCCACGAGAGTTTTTGCGCTACAAAACACCTGACACTACTCTACTTTCGCTTTATGGCACAAAAATCCTCCTAACTACCCTGGTTACCTACAGGCTTTGGAACAATATATGATTATTTAAAGGCAAGGTGTATACAATTATTTTGTGTATACCAGAGCTTAGGAATGGCGTAAAAATAAATTTCTATAGTAACGCTAAAATATTTTGTTGCTGGACGCGGTACGGCAATATCCAGTGGATGTTGAGCGAGCTTGAGGGAAGGTCGGCTAATAGCATCGCTATTCGGCTATTTTTTAACAAAGTATAGCCTCAAAAGATGAGGTTAAGAATGTAAATTTATTTTGGTACCATTCCTTAGCTCAATCCGAACTATTTGATAACACTACAGAGTAGCCTTCACAATGAAACAACTCATTGAACAATGTATTCCACACCACCTCATTGGAGACGACAATGAGAAAACCAAGGCCCGTATTTTTGTGTTTTCGGGGGTGGCAGTATCCTTACTGGGTCTAATAATGATTTTGCTTTACCTCACGGTTGTTCCTACGCCCGCCAGTAATTTTATAGCTACATTTATACTCTTTGTTTTTTCGCTTTTATTGCTCGTATACTTTAAAAAAACCGGCAACCTGAAAATTGCCGCCAATGCATTGATTACATTTGGTTTTTTGGCGCTTAATGTATCTGTGATAGATACTGGTGGTATATATTCTATGGACTTGATTTGGCTGGTGGCTTTTCCGTGTGGAGCCTTTTTGTTTTTAAATAACAAAAGTGCTTTTTGGTGGACAGCAGCTTCTATCTCGGTGACTGTCATTTACCTAATCATAGCGTTTACTGCCCCCAAATTACTAGGTAAAGTACAGTTTGACCCCATATATAACTTCGTAAGTGTATGTCTTTGCATTGCCATAGTAATTTCTATCATTTACTATTTTGTCAAACAAAACCAACTCTACAGTTTGGTGTTGGCTCAAAAAAACGAAAAGCTGGAAAAAACACAAGAAGAAATGATTGCCCAAAATATAGTGCTTCAGGAGCGGCAAGAAGAGATTGCCACCCAAAACGAAGAGCTTATTCAAAACCAAGAGGAAATCATTGCCCAACGCGATTTTATAGAGGTTAAAAACCGTGCACTCGAAAACCGCGACAATCAAATTAGCCATAGTATTAGGGCAGCTCAAGTGATTCAACAAGCAATTTTGCCCAATGCCCATAGTCTACAGTTGTTACTGGGCGATCATTTCATTGTGTTCAGACCTAGAGATGTAGTCAGTGGCGATTTTTATTGGGTAAATAAGGTGCAGGGACAAACGGTATTGGCTTCGGTGGATTGTACTGGACACGGGGTGCCCGGTGCTTTTATTTCATTGATTGGGCACAACTTGCTGGACAAGGTTATACTCCAGCAAAAAATCACAGACCCATCGATCATTATCAATACTTTGCACACCGAAATTGTACACTTACTCAAACAAGAGGCTGGACGCAACAACTATGGAATGGATTTGACTGTATGTGCCTGGCAACATACTTCTGAAGGGTGTCAGTTGGCATTTTGTGGAGCCAAAAATTCGTTTTATTATACATTGCCCCACCAGTCAGGGTATATTGCGCTCAAGGGCACCAGAAAGTCGGTGGGAGGCATACAACCCGAAAATATTCATTTTACTAACCAAAGCGTATGTTTGCCCTCAGGCAGTATGTTTTATATTGGCAGTGACGGCATAGAAGACCAAAATGACAAAAAACGTAAAAAACTGGGTACCAAAAAGGTACTACGTATATTAAGTGATGCGGCTCATTTGCCCACCGCTGAACAAAAATTGTTGCTTGAAAATAGTCTGCAACAACACATGGAGGGTACTACCCAACGCGATGATATACTGTTGATTGGGGTAAGGGTTTGATGAATACTAAGTTTTTAGTAAGCAAACCTCACCACAAAAGTTTTTTTCACCCTTACTGTCTTGCCTCTTTGTTTGCCAGGGTTCCAGGGTGACGACCCTTTGAGTAAACGAATGGCTTCTTTGTTGCAACCATTGCCCAAGCCCCTCAATACTTTAAAATGACTCAATTGACCGTTGGACTCTACAATAAATTGCAAGATAACGATGCCACTGGTGTTGTTAGCTCTAGCTTCAGGAGGGTATTGCAAGTTTTTTTCGAGGTATGCTGCCATTTGAGCGCTGCCACCTTTGGGAGTGGGCGGCTGTTCTACCACAGTAAATACAGGAGCATCTTTGTTGGGGTTGTACGCTCGTAGAAAACCACCCGAAGAGTTGATATAAAACTGCTTTTTCGCTTTGTTTACCAAGGCTTTACCTTGGACAAAATCTGTTGCCTCATCATACTGGCAGGCAATTACTTGTTGTCCGGTTTTGTTCAAAAAGCCATATTTTCCCTGGGTGTTTTTTGCTTTCAAACGCTGACCAATCAAACGAGGAGATAAATATTGGTATTGAAAGGGAGTCAGTTGTGTGCCAGTAGCTTTATCTAACAAAGCAAACAAGCCGCTTTGCTTGGCTCTTACTATAAGAGTGGGAGTGTTTGCTGGGTCTAATACATAAGTAAGTTGGCTGTAGGCTGCTGGCACTACCAATTTGCCCCGGTTGTTTACCAAGCCCCATAAATTGCTGCGTCCTACTTTGGCGTACCCTGCCCTAAACGACAACACACGTTGGTACAAAGGCTTTATTACATACTTGCCTTGGGTATTGATAAACCCCCATTGCCCGTTTTTTTGCACAGCTGCCAGCCCTTCGCTAAAGGGGCGTGCTTTGCTAAACTGGGGTTGAATGCGTACTTCGCCTAAGTGCCCTCTATAGCCCATCAATCCATTTTTTGATCTAAATAATTTAGGGGCAGACTGTGCCCAGGTTGTTGTAGGGCTACTCAGTAAAAATAACAATACCCATATGATTCCTTGTTTTTGGTACATACACTTTTATTTTACAATTTTAAACACCACCGGAAACGATTGTTTGACCCTGACTACTTGACCATGATGCTCACCAGGTATCCATTTGTCAAAGCTCTGAATCAAACGCATGGCTTCGCGATCGCACTCAGGTCCTATACCTTTCAATACCCGCAGTTGATTCACTGTGCCGTTTTTTTCTACCACAAACTCTACAAACACCCGCCCTTCGAGACCACGCCTGATGGCTTTTTCGGGGTATTTCAGGTTTTTTTGTATATGTTTATACAACGCCCTCAAACCACCTACTGGTGAGGCGTTTTTTTCAGGTACTATATAAATTTTATTATCATTGTCCGTTGCCTCCTTTTTGTCAGTGCGCATCTCCTCAACGCTTTGCGTATTGGGCTTTAGGCACCCTGATAGTAAAGTAGTACCATAAACAAAAAAAATTAGGTATATGCTTTTCATGAATTTAATTCTAATGCTGTATAACTAACTTCACAGCGCGTACAGTTTCTAAATAGGCTATTCCTGCTGGGCTAAGTTTTCGGGTATAAGCTTTACCATGTAGGGTAAAGTGTACATAATGGCAATTAGGATGCAAAGAGAAGTGAGTCTTTAATACACTTTGGTTGCGATATTTAAATACAATCTCACCATCATAGGGTTGTTTTTTCAAGAGCACATCCTGAGTGGTGATATAATATACATACATATCGTTTACCAGGTGTTTATCAGTTACCTTGATGCTAAATTTTTCAGGATTTTTACTTGTTTTGTAAAAAACCAAATCCATTGCTTTGCACTTGGCCAATGGTTGATACAAGGGATTGGTTTGGCAACCCGATAATATAATAACTAATAAAAGGGAGAGAAGTCTTAACAAAACGTGTTATTTTTAATATAAAATGGCTGTCTCATCCATCAAATACTCCGTTGTTCTTTTTTAAAAACAGAGTGAAGTTTTTGTAATAATGATGAGACAGCCTCTTGGCACTTATTTAAACCGTTGTTTTACTGAATAATAAATCAGCATATTATTTCTTAAACGCTAAAATAGTTTTTTCTATAATATCGGCACACTCGTGCAACTCTTCTTCGGTCATTACCAAAGGAGGAGCAAATCTGATAATGTTGCCATGGGTAGGCTTGGCAAGTAAACCATTTTCTTTAAGCGCCATGCAAATGTCCCAGGCAGTGCTGCTATCCTCACTGTCGTTGATTACAATAGCATTTAACAAACCTTTACCTCTTACCAAAGTTACTAAGTCACACTTGGCAATCAAGGCATTCATTCGCTCACGGAAAATGTTGCCTAACTTGAAAGATTTTTCGGCAAGTTTTTCTTCTTTTACTACCTCAAGTGCTGCCATGGCCACCGCACAGGCCAATGGGTTGCCTCCATAGGTAGAACCGTGCTCACCAGGTTTGATGCTCAACATGATTTCGTCGCGGGCAAAAACAGCCGATACCGGGAAGACACCTCCTGACAAAGCTTTGCCTAAAATCAAAATATCTGGTTGAAAGCCTTCATAATCACAAGCTAGCATTTTACCGGTGCGGGCAATGCCTGTTTGTACTTCATCGGCAATAAAAAGTACGTTTTTAGCCTTACACATTTCGTAGGCTTTCTTTAAGTAACCCTCATCAGGCACTACTACTCCGGCTTCGCCTTGAATAGGCTCTACCATAAAGCCTGCTACGTTGGGATCTTCCAGAGCTTTTTCTAAAGCAGACAAATCGTTGTAATCAATGATTTCATACCCAGGCATATAAGGTCCAAAGTTATCTTTTGCCACTGGATCGGTCGATGAAGACACGGCAGCCAGGGTACGCCCCCAGAAATTGTTTTTCACAAAAATGATTTTTGCCTGATTGGTAGGCACACCCTTGACAGTATAAGCCCACTTACGGCAAAGTTTCAAGGCGGTTTCTCCTCCTTCTACCCCAGTGTTCATAGGCAATACTTTGTCGTAGCCAAAGTACTGGGTAATGTATTCTTCGTAACGTCCCAATACATCGTTGTGGAATGCACGCGACGTAAGCGTTAGTTTTTGCGCCTGTTCTGCCAACGCACTCAAAATTTTAGGATGACAATGTCCTTGGTTTACTGCACTGTAGGCAGATAAAAAATCAAAGTATTTTTTACCTTCTACATCCCATACATACACGCCCTCGCCTTTAGACAGCACCACTGGTAATGGGTGATAATTGTGTGCTCCATACTTGTACTCCAAATCGATGGCCTCTTGACTTGAGGTTATTGTCTGTATCATACTAATAGTTATTTTACTGTGTGTTTGTGTCAACTTTTTAGGGAATAAAAAACAAGGCACTTTTCCTTCGCAGCGGTTTCGCTCTCCCAGCGAGTGCACCATTTTTTGGGGTATTCCCTTACAACCACAGGCTCTACGTCGTACCTAAAAAGTGATCAAATATAAATTGTATCCTCAAAATTAGTCAAAATAAGGAAGCTTTAAAAAGTCTTGTTTATAATGATTGAACAAGTGTGTGATTCTGCTAAGAATTCAATTTTTTTTAGGGTAACTTTCGATCATTTGAGGATTATTTTGTAGATTTGCCCCCTCGCTTTTCTAACATCCAATTAAATAATTGAATATTAAAGCTTTGTAACAATGGCAAGGATTTGTGAAGTAACTGGAAAAAAAACCCAGTCAGGAAATAACGTATCGCACGCAAATAATAAAACAAGAAGAAAGTTTTATCCAAATTTGCAGAAAAAACGCTTCTTTTTAGAAAGTAAAGGTGAGTGGATTACTTTGAAAGTGTCAACTCAAGCCATTCGTACCATCAACAAAAAAGGTATCGAAGAGGTATTAAAAGAAGCTAAAGCTAAGGGTCTTTTAAAGAAAAAAGTGTTGCTATAATCTATTGTAGTTTTACCACTTTTCAACTAAAGTATTTCGATCGCTAATACAGGTCAATGATGATCTCTATTAGCGATTTTCTTTTCGAGCCCACGTTGTGCAAACCTGATCTCTTTCCCGTAAGCCATTAAAGAAGCTCTTCATTACTAAAAATGCTTAACACCAAACAAAAAAAGCAACTTTTGACACATCAACTGCAGGCTTTGTGTTTACCTTTATTGTCGTAAATAAAACGTTGTGATTACACATGAAAAAACTTTTTACATCTGCATTGATATGGATGATTGCTTTAGGGATGACAGCATCATCGGTTTGGGCACAAACAACTATTTATTTGGTACGCCATGCCGAAAAGGACAAAGGGCGCGATCCCGACTTAACTGTAGCAGGTAAGGAACGTGCCAAAGCATTGCAAGAATTGTTGAAAAAAGAGAAGATAACTGCAGTGTATGCTACCAAAACCAAACGAACCATGCAAACAGGCCAGCCAGTAGCAGAAGCGCAAAAACTTACTGTAGAAAACTATGATTACCGCGATATGCAACTATTGAGTAAGTTGTTTGACAAACACGCAGGTAAAGCAATATTGGTGGTAGGACACTCTAATACGTTGCCGTCTCTCTTAAACCACTTAGTACAAGAAGACCGCTACAAAGACTTGAATGAATCGGTATATGATAACTTAGTAAAAGCACACATAGACGCTTATGGCAAGCTAACCATACAGCACATGAAGTATGGCAGGGCAAGCAGGCTTACTTTTCCTAAGCCCAAGTCTGACTACAAGGCACAAGACGTTGATGTAAAAACAATTGATGGAATGATCAAGGCTTTGTATGGAGTAATATCTGGAGCTAAAGGCGAAAAACGCAATTGGGATCGTTTTCGCTCATTGATGAAGCCCAACGCCCGTATGAACGCAGTGGCCACCCGTGCCAATGGTAAACAGGTGTTTATGTCTATGACACCAGAAGACTATATCAAACGTAATGGGCCATACTTGGTAGGGAAAGGCTTTTTTGAAGAAGAGATTGGGCGCAAAACCGAACGTTTTGGCAATATTGCTCAGGTGTTTAGTACCTATGTGAGCCGTCATACCAAAGACGGAGCTATTTTTATGCGTGGCATCAACAGTATTCAGTTGTCGTATGAAAATGGTCGCTGGTGGTTAGTCAATATTCTATGGAATAGCGAAACAAAAGCGCAACCTATTCCGGCAAAGTATATTGATAAGAAATAATGTGAGTGGTAAAGTAGTAAGGTTTTGAGCACTTATCGCTTGAAAACTTACATTTAGTACCTCCAGACACTAAACCTGTAAAGTGGTATTCCACACCTCTGCCAAAGGCTAAAAACGCCTTGTTATCGAGCAAAAGCAACTATTTTTAGAAACACCCTAAAAGGTGAGACTGCTTTATGCTCTAAAACAATGGGGTATAGTTTTAACAAACCCTTCTTTTTGTTCCATTTTTCACTATTTTTGAGTGGTGACAGCGGGGCAGGTTATTTTATGTTTACCTTTCTTTTTTTCGTAAAAGCCCTTCTTGATTGGTTGTCAACTTCATAACTATCATACATTAAAAATACTACCATTTTTCATCAAAAATATAAACAACTTCTAATGAAATTTAAATTTTTAATAATTGGTTTATTTGCAATTTTAGTTGGTTGTGACCAGCCAAAAGAGATGAGTTCTACAAACCCTGTAAACTGGCAAAAAAGAATGGTTAAAAGGGCTTTGGGTGATTCACTGGAAAAAGGAAAAACTTATTTATCCGTGTATTCTCAAATTTATAGTCTTAATGAAGGAAGAATTCAAAACCTAACCGCAACCGTAAGTATGCGAAACACAGACAATAAAGATTCTGTGTTTGTGAATAAAGCAGAATATTTTGACACAAAGGGTAAACTCATACGCAATTATTTTGACAAACCGATATTTATCGCCCCAATGGAAACCGTTGAAATTGTGATTGATTTTATGGATGTAAAGGGAGGAACAGGTGCCAACTTTTTGTTTGAATGGTCTAAAGAAACGGTCACGAACGAACCTTTATTTGAAGCAGTCATGATTTCTACTTCAGGGCAACAAGGGTTATCTTTTTCTACTAAAGGGGTAAAAGTTAGGTAAACCAATAAGTTTTTCATGGGTATATTCTCCTAAAAAGCGCCCTTCGGAACGCTTTTAACAACCGACCCCGATTCCAGCACCTGAGGGTACTTTTCAGTATTCCGAAAAACGAGCATAGAAGGTTATTCTGCGATTATTAGTTTTGGCGGTTGTTTTGGTTGCTTGTGTCTTCACAAGCAACGGCGTAAGAGCAGCGTCAAAACCCATTCAAATGCCTTTTGTAGGGGCCATCCTTTATGGTTGCCCTAGTGTAGTAAATTTCATCGCCGTAGTATTTTGAGAGGTTTTGCTACTCAAGGAAGCCTGGAGACTTCTTTTTATATATCAATTTCAAGCGCCCTTCGGAACACTTTTAACAACCAACCCCGATTTCAGCACTTGAGGGTACTTTTCAGTATTCCGAAAAACGAGCATAGAAGGTGGTTCTGCGATTATTAATGATGCATTGTTTAGGGCTTAAAACAGCGGGAGAAACAAAAGCACAACCTATTCTGGCAAGGTATATTGATAAGAAATAATGCAGGTGATAAGTAGCAAGGTTTTGAACCCTTGCTACTTGAAACTTAAACCCGCTTGTTGTTCTAACAACCTCCTTGTTTCATTATAGCAGTGTTGGTTTCTTTGCCCCAATCAGGCATCAATTCATTGCCAGGCTTAAAAGTTTCAAATTTTTTGGCAGCCTTTTTAAATACAGGACAAGCCGCCTCTTTGCCTCCGCCAAAAGCAGGGGGCATGTTCATTTTCAGAATAGCCTCTATAAAATAAGGTCGGGGGTTTTCTGGGTTCAAGGCTTTGGCTTTGCCTATTTTTGCAAAAGTACGCCCACTATACTCACGTCCTCTTGCCATTGGGTCTACACTTAGGCGGGTCAGGGTAAGGTAAGCCCCCAAGGTTACTAATTCCGAATTTTTACTATCTATTTTGTTTGCTTTTTCCAACAAGGCTGCAGCTTTATCCAGCACTTGATCTTTGGAAGTAGCTTCTTTCTCAAGCCTGGCCATTTTTATGTAACAATAAGCTGCATAATAGTTCGGCAACCATTTGTTGTTTTCGGCATTGCCAATTCGTTCAAATTGATTGGCAACTGCAACTAATTCTGCTTTGGTTTTAGCAGTTTTCAATTTGCTCAGGTTCGCTTTCATTGCTTTTTCGTATTTATCTCCATTGTCGGCTTGCAGGGTAAACACGGTACATATACAAATGAGTAATAGGGTTAACTTTTTCATATTTTTTTGAGTTTATGGGGTTGTTTTTTTGTAAATAAATGATCATTAATAGTTACTACTAACTGCCTTTGTTGCTTGTAAGGCTACCTTGGCTTTTTGTTTTGAGGCATTCATTGACTGCAGCTATCGCTTGCCAATAGAGACAAACATTCCGATAAAAACGCCCCGGTCAGCAGCCTGACCCACGGCTTGTCTTTGGGTACCATCGGGCGCATAACGGTAGCCAAACACATTTTGTACACCCAATACATTGTTGATCGAAGCAAACAAAATAGTGAAATTGTCAAACAGTGATGTAATGTAGGTGTAAGTCAGGCTTAGGTTATGGTAAGCCGGGGTAGTATCGCCGTGAAACTCAGGGTTATTTGGGTTGAAATAAGCCCGACCTGAACTGAAAGTATAAGTAAATCCTACATAACTATGAATACCAGAGAAGTACTGCTTGTATACCATCGAGAGCGTGTGATGAGCTGCAAAACCAGGCCTTGCCAAAGTTGGAAAGTTTTGAAACTCACGTTCAGTATCTAAAAACGAGTAAGAAACCCAGTAATCTACGTTTTTAAAAGTTTGTTTGTCGCGCCAAAACAACTCTATCCCTCTGGCAAACCCATAGCCATTGTTGTTGACCTCAAGTTGGGCAAAATCCTGGTTATTTTTGATCAGATCGTCGTACTGCTTATAGTATCCTTCTATTCTAAAAGTGCGCTTGCCGGGTACCATCCACTGGTAGTTGAGCAGGTAATGTACCGATTGTTCAAACTGGAGGTCAGTGGGCAGCCTTGCTGTTTTGAGTTGTATTAAGTCATTGGTTTGAGGAGTTTGAAAAAACTGCCCATAAGCAGCCGATACCTGACTGTATTTGCCGGTTTTGTAGGCAAGCGATAGCCTGGGGGCAAAATTTTGTTGTCCAATTACTTCCGATTTTTCCATCCTTACCCCAAAACGCCCGGCAAGTTTACGGGTAAAAAACACATCAGCCTCTACAAAACCCGCCAAGTAGTTTTCTTCGAGCCCCCGGCTCAATTGGTTAAGCCCATCGTCAAAATTGAATCGTTGCACTTCTCCCCCAAAAGTAAGTCCTGAGTTTTCGCCCAAAAGATGTTGTACTGTAATGCGCCCTTGTTGCAAGCGTTCTTGCTGAAAAATGCGGTTACCATTGAGCAAAATCAAGTCATGATCATGGCTATAAGAGCCTCCCACTTGTACAAACCAGCGATCATTGAGAGCTTCTTTCCACGAAGTATTGATATAAGTATTGTCATTGGTCAAGTCTAACGCATTGGTGGTATTTTCTAAGCTTATATCTTGATAGTTCATTGCCAGGTTTGACTGGTTATAAGTGCTATACAGTTTGAATATGCCCGTTTTAGAAGTTTTTTGTCTAAAAATAAGCGAGCCTTCCACACTTTCAGGGGCACGTTTCCAGTCGGCATTTTGCGGAATAAGTTGAAAAACCGGTTCCAGGTTGGTATACCTTGTGTTGAGGCTCAGTGAGGTGTTTTTCCAACGTTGGGTATGCCCCGCACCTACACCCACAGTCATAAGATCAATATTGGTCTGTGTTTTTTCGGCAAGGTCTTGCGAGTTGAGCACCAACACCGACGAAAGAGCCTGACCGTATTGGGCAGAATAGCCCCCAGTGCTAAAAACAGTTCCCTTGAACAAAAAAGGAGAAAAACGTCCTCGTTGAGGCACATCAGGCACTGAGCTATAAAATGGGTTTTGCACTACTAAACCATCAATCAATGTTTTGGTTTCGTTGGCAGCGCCTCCTCGTACAAACAAGCCTTCTGTTTCACCTACTGTTTGAGCTCCTGGCAAAGTTTGTAAAGCGCCCACCAAATCTCCTGCGCCACCACCTGCTGTAGTAGCTATGTCAATAGAGTTGAGCACCACCACCCGTTTTTCGTCACTTGCCTCAAACGCCCCTGCAGTAATGACCACCGTGTTTAGTTCGTTGGCTTCTTCTTTTAGGCGCACGTTTATCTGTACAGGTTTGCCCAAAAGGGTGATTTTTTGCTCAAAGGTTTTAAAACTGATATAAGCGACCACCAATACTGCCTCACCTTGTTGGGTAGTGCTAAACTGAAACTGCCCATCTATATTGGTAGAAGTACCATCATACGTGTTTTTGACCGATACATTGGCTCCTGCCAAAGCCTCGCCTTTTTCATCAGTTACCATACCACTTATCAGTGTTTGTGCCTGTAGTGGTATGGTGGCTGTCCAAAGCAATAATATAATGATACACTTCAGGTATGTCATTTATTCAATGGTTATATGATTTGTATTAAGTTGTTACAAATAAAGGGTTTAAACTCAACCAAGGCTTGCTTTAGGGAGTGAGTTGGTGAATAGCAGGCGTGAAATGGTAGGAGAGGGGAGTAGCAAGTAATGAAGGTATTTGTCTAATAGGTTTTGCTGTTCAAGAAAGAGCCTGCTACTTTTTGGTCTCTTCATAAAAAAATCCCTTACCGAAAAGTATCAGTAAGGGATTGTATGTATATAAATCTAAAAACTACTATATGCTATTTTGCGGCTTCTGTTGTTGCTTTCTTCTCTTTCTTTTTCTGCATGTTATAAAAATCTAACACCACCGGAGAAGCAATAAATACAGAAGAATAAGTACCTACTAAAACTCCCACTAACAAAGCAAAAGAGAAGCCTCTCAATACTTCGCCACCTGCAAGGAACAAGGTCAATACTACTACCAACGTAGTGGTAGAGGTCATTACGGTACGACTCAAGGTATTGTTGATGGCATTGTTCAATACTTCGCTAAATGACTGCCCACGGTGTCCTTTAGTATTGTCTTCGTCTTCTTCACGAATACGGTCAAATACTACCACCGTATCGTTAATTGAGTACCCAATTACGGTAAGAATGGCAGCAATAAATACTTGGTCTATCTCTAGGGTAAAACCAAGCAAGTGGGCAATAGAGAATGCCGAAAGCACAAACAATACATCGTGGAACAAAGCGGCAATAGCTCCTGCACCGTACTGCCAGCGACGGAAACGTACCACAATGTAAATAAAGATAACTACCAGCGAGAATAATACTGCAGTTTGGGCAGTGTTACGAATGTCATCGGCAATGGTTGATCCTACCTTAGAAGAACTTTCTACCGAAGGTGCTTTGCCTTGGTTGAACTTTTTCAAGCCATTCAATACCATAGCTTTTACTTTTTTATCGGCTTCTTGCGACTCATCGTCAATCAAGTAACTGGTAGTTACTTTAATCTGGTTGCTGGCACCAAAAGTTTTTACTTCCAGTCCACCCTTAAACGACTCGGTCAATGCCTGACGAGCATCAGTAGCAGCCACCGATTTTTCAAACTTCACTACATAAGAGCGTCCTCCTTTGAAATCTACCCCCAGGTTTAGTCCACCATTGATTACCATAGCAATGATACCACAAGCGATAAATGCTGCAGAACCCATGTAAGCTTTCTTTCTTAGTTTGATAAACTGGATATTGGCTTTGCCCATAGTTGGGATAAAAGAAGAAAATCCGATGTTACGTTTGCCACCGCGAGAAATAGCCTCAATGATTAAACGGGTAATAAAGATGGCACTAAACAATGAACAAGCAATACCAATCATCAATGTAACCGCAAAACCTTTTACTCCACCAGAACCAAAACTATAAAGAATGGCGCCAATAAGGAAAGTAGTTACGTTGGCATCTATAATAGAGCTGTAAGCTTTTTCATACCCTAGTTTGATAGCCATAGGTAGTTTTACTGCTTGCTCACGGCGAAGTTCTTCCCGAATACGTTCATAAATAAGTACGTTGGCATCTACCGACATACCAATGGTGAGTACAATACCTGCAATACCAGGCAACGTGAGTACTGCCCCAAATTGCGCCAAAATACCTACGATAAAGAAGATGTTGGCAAGTAAAGCAATGTTGGCAATGGCACCCCCAAGCTTGTAGTACAGAATCATAAATATTACTACCAAGCCCAAACCTACCAACATAGACTGAAGTCCTTGGTTAATAGATTTTTGACCCAAAGAAGGTCCTACAATGGCTTCTTCTACGATACGTACCGGAGCAGGAAGTTTACCTGCTTTAAGAATATTTGCTAAATCTTTTGCTTCTTCGATGCTAAAACTACCACTGATAGAAGAGTTACCACTAGGAATTTCGTTTTGTACAGTAGGCGCAGAGTATACATTACCATCCAATACAATGGCTACACGACGACCAACGTTGGCACGGGTAAGTTTTTTCCACTCATTAGTACCCAGTTGGTTCATACGCATAGATACTTCTGGCTGAGAGTTTTGATCAAACTCCTGGCGTGCATCTACTACTACGTCACCTTCCAGAGGAGCCTTGCCACCACGAGTGTTTTTAGCAATGTGTAAGCTCAACAACCCATTGGCATCAGGTTTTACATCCCAGAAAAATAAAGCATTTCCTTTAAACATACGACGAACCTCAGCACGTCTTAGGTAAGAGTTAATTTCAGCGGTATCTTTTACCAAAGCAGCATAGTTTCTTCCGTTGTTTTTGAACAAACGAGCGAATTTTGAACCTATTTGTTGGGTAGTGTCTTTCTTTACCTCTTTTTTCTTGGCAGTATCCGCTTTTTTAGCTGTGTCCTTCTTGGTGTTGGCACTGTCGGTTTTGCTAGAGTCAGTTTTGGTACCTCCAGCCACCAAAGAGTTTTCAGTAGAGTCAGTTTCTTGGGCGGTAGTATCGCCTGCTACCAATAAATTATCATCTGTTTTTTTAGCAGTATCTACTTTAGTCTCCGTTTTTGTAGAGTTTCCTGTAGTTTTTTGCTCTGCTTTTTCAAGCTTGGTCATGTACTGGTTTAACTGAGAGAAGCTCAAGGCAATCTCGTTTAACTCATATAGTTCCCAGAATTCAAGCTTAGCTACACCAGAAATCAGTTTTCTTACCCTTTCAGGATTGTCAACTCCTGGCAATTCGATCATAATACGACCAGAACCAGGTAGTTTTTGAATGTTAGGGTTGGCTACTCCAAATTTATCAATACGACGACGCAAGATTTCGAATGCGCGATCAATACCCTCGTCTACTTCTTTACCAATAAAAGTAATTACTTCATCGTTGGTAGAGTTGGTTCTGATCTTTTCACGGTTGGCACTACTGGCAAAAATATCAGCCAGTTTGTCGTTGGGATACAACTTCTCAAAAGCATTTTGGAAAAGAAATGCAAATTTTTCCTGGCTGTTTGCCTGTGCTTTTTGTGCTTCTTGCAGTGACCTATTTAGTTTTACACTAGCGCTGCTACCCGATAATGCTTTGATGATTTCGATGGGAGAAACTTCTACTACCACGTGCATACCACCTTGCAAATCAAGACCCAAAGAAAGCTCTTTTTGCTTTACTTCTTTGTAGTCATACGATGCCCAAGGCAATTTATATACTACTTGATTGTCGACAGAGTCAAAGTACTTTTGTTTTTGACTGTTGCTTACCACACCAGTTTTAGGGTCACGCGCATATTCTTCAGCTTTTTGCTGCACACTGCGCGCCTGAAATGTAAAAGACAGGTAATAAATACACAATAGTGTAATGGATACCGTCAAAATAATAACTCCGGTTTTATTCCGCATTTTTGTTAGAATTTAATAATAAAGTTTTGAGATTTTTTATAAAGTATAGCAATGAATATTGCCGCTGTATGAGTTCATACAGTCTGACAATCAATGCTTTTATGTCTTTTTAAAGGGAAATTAAAAAGGGTGAAATGGAGAGGCGCTAGGGGGCATTAATTACTATAAAGTGGTTGAACACATTCTCAAAATAGGGGAGGAGCGCAATAGAGGGTTCAGCGTAGTAAGTATGGTACTCAATAGATGGACACTCTATGTTGAACAACAGGTGAAGGGCAGGATCAATGTTTACATTTAATGGAGGCACTGTGTGCTCCAGGGTAAGTTCCTGTACTATTACCTCTTCCTGGTGGTCTTGTGTTTGCTTTTGCTCTTTTTCTTGATGAGTATTTGTGTTCTGATGAGCAATGTTTTGTTTTTGACGTGTATCGCCGGGTTTGGCTACTTGTTTTTTTACAAGCGCTTTACTTTGGAATGCGTCAAACACTCGCCCGTTTGCCAGCAACGTAGAAGTAATGGCAAGGTATGCTAATAGCAATGTAAAAAAGCGATATGTTTTTTGTCTGTTCATCATTTAAAGTGGGCGCAAATGTACAAAATACTTTTTTGTATGCCAAACCTTACTTGGGTTTAGCTTGTCTTTTGCCCAAATTAATGCTTAAAAGAGTGATATATCACCGTCAAAAAATTTAATAACTTTCCTTCTGCTTGTAGTGTCTAAATTGATAACTTTGGCTACAGTTTAATAAAACTAGATAATATGACTATACGCTGTATTATAGTAGACGACGAACCCCTGGCTACCGATATTTTAGAAGCTTATGTAAGTAAAATTGCTTTTTTGGAGTTGGTGCAAATATGTGCCAATGCCTTTGAAGCTTTGGATTGTGTGAAGAAAAATACGATTGATTTGATATTTTTAGACATTAATATGCCCGACTTGTCAGGCATTGAGTTTTTAAATGCCTTGCCTCAAAAGCCTGCCGTGATTTTTACTACGGCTTATGCCGACTATGCCATTGAGGGATTTAACCTCGATGCTGTAGACTATTTGCTTAAACCTATTTCGTTTGATCGTTTTTTAAAGGCAGCCAACAAAGCTGAAAGTTTCTTAGTCAGTAAGCAGTTGGGCAAGGAGGTGGTTGGGTTTGATGAAGCTCCTACAGAATACCTTTTTGTGAAAACTGAGTATAAAATTGTGAAGGTAAACTTGAAGGATATATGGTATGTAGAAGGGCTAAAGGATTACATTAAAATAGTTACCTCAGGAGGGCAACTGCTTACGCTCCAAAGTATGAAAAATATGCTGGAGACCTTGCCCGATGTGCAGTTTATGCGTGTGCATAAGTCTTATATTGTTGCCATGGCATATATAGAAACCATTGAGCGCAACAAAATCAAAATTCAGGATAAGTGGATTCCTATTGGTACCACCTACCGCGACCAGTTTTATAAGCGCATCGAGCGTTAAGGTTCGCTTACTGTTTTATTCCTTAAGCCATTCCAGGGCTTTTTCGTTACGGTCAAAGTACAGTACTTGCATTGTACCACTTTGTTTTTTTACCATGTCGTTGGTAGTTTGCTGAAGGGCTACCTCGGCAAAATAAGATGGAGGAATAATTACCGCCATTTTTTCTAAACCGGCCTCTGCCAATATCTGATTAAACTCTCCTGAAATCCAGTCTTGCAGGTCAGGCTCCATTACAAAGTCAAACTCTTTAGTATCAGCAAGCCATCTTTTTGCTCTTTTTTCTTTAACAAAAACAGCTGCTTGGGTGAGTAATTTTTTAAGTTCGTTTTCTTGAATATACTTGGTTTCAGTAAGCCACTGCAAGTTTACAATTGAATTCTCTTGATCCCAAGTTGATTTCAGGTAAGGGGAGTCGATAAAAACTTCCTGATTATTTTGAGTAGTATCCATTAGTTGAATAAAGTTATGATTGTAAAAAATTATTTTAGGCTGGTGGATGTGAGAATAGGACAATTAAAACAGGCATAGGTGTAGTGGTAAAGAAGATGTTTAACATTTGTTAATAAGATGAATGTTTATAACCGACTGCCAGGTAGGTTAAAAAAAGACAAACAACAACCCGTGCGAATTTTGAACATAGTAAAGATTGTATTTTTTCTTGTTTAACAGTTAATCATTATTTGTGGTTAACAAACAATAAATAAACAAGAAACAATCAGTACTATACCAAGTAAATTTACCTACGAAAGAAGCGGGAAATAGTTGGGCATTTTACAAAAAACCACCCCAGCTAAAATAAAGTTGAGGTGGTTTGAAAAATAAATGCTTTATATACAACTATTGCACTGCAGTGCTATCTGTTACCAAAAATAAATCTTTTTTTGGCCACTGCTTAATGGTTTTTATTCCTCGTCTCATCACACCTTCCAATTCATAACTAAACCCTGGACCTCGCCAGGTACTGGTATTGGTGATAATGGCATAGCTTATACCATCTTGTCGGCGCTTTACTACAATTCCAGTACCCGCAAGGCTTCCAGTGCGCCACCATCGTTGGGCATTGCAGGCTTTCCAACCTAATACCTTTTTTTCGCTGCTATCACGCGGGGTAGTCATGGCTTTGATGCTCGCTGGGGTCAAAAAATCGGGTACTGTACTAAACCCATCAATTGCTGTTACCAAACGCAACAAGTCGGTAGGAGTGGCCAACCAGCCTCCTGCCGGACCCAATGCCTCTATATTGGTGGCATCGTAGGTGCGTGCTACCGAATCGCCCGTGTTGTAACACGAGAGTTTTTTTTCTGCGTTGGCGTGCTCATAATAACTTACTTCGGTAAAAGCCTGGTCTTGTCGACGGTTTTTACCCAAGCGCATGCGTTCAATGCCCAAGGGTTTTAATATTTGTTGTACATACTTTTCATAGGGCATTCCTGCGGCTTTTTCTACCACTTTGCCTAGTACACAATACCCAAAGTTAGAGTAGTCGTAAAATTTGCCAGGCTCGAAGGCTACCTCTTGGGTAAGCATAAATTGGAGGGTAGTTTCAAAACTTGGGGGCGACTTTACCTGCATACGTTTGGCTACGGCCAAAGGAACAAACATAGGGTCGGTACGATAAATATTGCGCCAGCCACCTGTATGAGTAAGCAAATGTTCTACTTTGATTTTAAGGAGATTAGGGCTTTTGTAATGCAAATAAGTAGTGTCATTTAAAATGCCTTTTTTGCCAAAAACCGCCTGATCAAGACTGATTTTTTTAGCTTCTACCAGTTTCATAATAGCCACTGCGGTGACAAGCTTTGATACACTTGCCGTGCGAAACAAATGATAGGGGGCAGTTTTTTCATGGCTGATGGTGTCTGCTTCGCCATACGCTTTGGCGTATAACAACTTGCCGTCTTTTACTATGCCCAGCGAAAGTCCTTGAACATCCCAATAACGCATAAATCGGTGAATCAAAGTATCCAATTTCACCATTTCGCTATAGTTTGAGTGGTGATTTCTTAAAGGAAAATCAATGGTAGGTTTGGCAGGTTGAGCAACTACTTCTTTGTCTAAACTCACCTCGCGTACTTTTTCACTCTTTACTCCACAGCTACTTAACCAGCTTGCAAGAACAACTCCCCCAAAATAAATCCAGAAATTTTTTAACATAATTGCGATTTGAATATAATAAGATTACAATGCTACAAAAAAATATGAATACAAGTCCATTCTTTTTGTAAGCAGTGGCTAAATCCAACAGACTACAGCCTCGATTTGGTTTTAGGGGCTACCTTACTGGCTTATTTTTTTAACTGAAGCCAGCAAGGATAAAAGAAAGTTTTTAACTTTCGTTCAACGACCAGTTATAATGCTCCTATTGACCGGTATTAAATCTGAAGACTTAAATTAGTTAGGTATAAGGATTTGAGCAGCTTTTTATGTATGATGGTAGCACATTTATAAAGCCAAACTACACTTTATGAAAACAACAAAAACAATATTTATTGTATGCCTTATGGCTATATTTCCCTGGCTGGTAATAAGCTGTGGAGGAAAACAAGAACAGTCTGCCAGCGATCGGGCACAAGAATCTGCCAACCATTTGATCAAGGTAATAAACGAGTTTGAAAATGAACGTACCCAAGTTTTAGAAGTGATTAAGGTCTTAGATACTGGTATGAAAAAATACATGTCTAGCAATATGTCTACCAAAAAGAAAGCCGAGAACTATGAGAGAGATTGGAAAAAACTCGCAGGAAATATTAAAGAGATGGAGCTAAAGTTTAATGTCATTGAGCAAAGATCAAAAGCCTACTTTGACCAACTATACAGTATCAACGAAAGCATTAGCAACGATGATTTGCGTAAAAAAGAGTTTAGTAAAAATACAGCGTTGAAACAAAACTGGGACAAGGCATACCAGCAAGCTCAACAAGATATGCGCAAAATAAAAGTGGTGTTAGAAGAAGGTAATGATTTGAATAAAGTATTGATTTCCAGTATAATGAGGTCAAAAATTACTTATAACATTAGCCAAATGCAAGGCATATCGAGTCGGGCACGCAAAATAGTGAAAGAGCTGAGTAGTTTTTCGGTAGAGAGCAAAAAAATACTACAGGGTGGTTTTACCAGTTACCGTGCCTCAAAAAACAACTCAAATGAGTCAACTAATGAACATCGTAAAAAACAAGAGACATCAGGCGAGCAACCCGAACCTACCCCCAAGATAAACAGTGGTGCCCCATTGACTGAGGTGTTGAGCAACGAAATAAATGCTTCGAGTTATTTATCTGCCGATGGTTTTGTGTATAAACCTGCCAATGTAAATGATAACAACCTGAAAACCTGGTGGTCGCCCAGGCGCGATGATTTTGCCACGAATTGGTTACAAGTCATTTTTGACTCTGTGGAGCCTATCAGGGCGATTGAAGTACACGGAGGTTCTCATTATCCTGATTATCCCAAATATGGGGATATTTTTAGAATGAATCATCGGGTAAAAACTGCCACACTTGAGTTTTCTGACGGAAGTAAGGAAACCATTCGCCTCAAAGATATAGATGCAGTGCAAGAGTTTCAGTTTCGTCCGCGTAATACCCGTTATATTATACTTAAGGTCAAAACCTGGTATCCTTCCGAAAAGTGGAAAGACATCTGCGTGTCACATTTCAAAGCGTTTAAATAATGAGTATCTCAGGTAGAATAATATGGTGGGGGTGGTGTTGCCTATGGGTGGTGTTGGTTGTTGGGTGCAATCGCCCACAGGCAAAAAATAACAAAGAAAGGCAAGATTCTGTTGCTGTGTCTACGTTAGCCGAGCCTACCATAGGTAGTGCAAAATTACCCCCTTGTGACTCCTTACTGGTGATGCAAACCATCAATGTAAAAGGGCATTTGGTGGACATTGCCGTACCCCAGCAGTCTACAGACATAAAAGCCAACTTATTGGTATTGCAAGGCTGGAACTTCCCTAAAGACGATTGGTGTAAGAAATCTTCCTTGTGTAAAAAAGCCCTGTCGCAAGGCTATCGATTGATTATGCCCGAAATGGGCAAAAGCACTTATTCGTCCAAACTATACCCGGAAACTCTCAAACAATGGCGCAAGTACCCTACGCTTAAGTGGGTAACCGATTCATTGATTCCTTATTTGCAACAGCAATATTGTATCATGATGCCTCATCAGGCAAACTTTGTGGTGGGACTTTCTACTGGGGCAAGGGGGGCAGGGCTGGTAGTACTCAACCTGCCTGGTTTGTTTAAAGCCGCTGCTGCTCTTTCGGGAGACTTTGATCAAAGAAGAATACCCTATGACCGTATTATGACAGGGTTTTATGGCAGCATTGCTACTTTTCCGAAGCGTTGGGCAGGGAAAGATAATATGTTGGTCAATATCCAAAAATTTAAAACGCCGTTTTATCTGGGGCATGGCAAGTTAGATAAGGTATGCCCTCCTGCCCAAACCAAGTTATTTTATAATGCATTTAAGAAGGCCCACCCTCAGCTCCAGGTAGTGTTAAGTATGCCAACGTGGGCGGCTCATAACTATAAGTACTGGGATTATGAAGTAGATAATTTTCTGAAGTTTTTTGAGGCTTATAGGTGAATTTCTCCAGCAAAAAAAGCTGCTTGTTTTTGAGCAGCCTTTTTTTGTGAGTACTTATACTTTTTATGCAGCTGCTTTAGCTTTTTTGCTAAGTACTACGCCATGCAGCAATAAACCAATTGCCAAAACAAGCATGATGATACCGTATACCAAAAATGCAGTAGAAACGTCCATGAATTTAAGCGCAACACTGGTGATATTGGGTGAAACAAAAATAGCAAAGAACAATAAGCTAGTAAATATACCCATGAAACGCCCAACTAAGGGAAGAGGCACTAAACTCATAATCCACAAGCTGGTATTGGTACCATTGAGCCCATACCCCAAGCCTGCCAAACCTACCCCTATCAGAAACACAGGGTAGGTGTTGGCTTGATTGATAATGATGAATCCGCTACCTATCACAATAAATACCAATGCATAAATCAATTGGTAATGCAACCTTTGCTTGATGGGTGTATACAAAAACATAGAGCTGGCTGCACCAGACGCCAAAAACACCGCAAAGCCAGTAACGATGTAGTAAATATCTGTGCTAAACCTTGCCACAATGATGTCGGGTAATTTTATAAAAGTCAAACTTACCAAAGTAACCGCCACAAAAGAGATGGCATAGACCAGTATCACCAGTGCTTTAGGGTAAGAGGTTGGCAAGGGAGCATCATTAGGTTTTGTTGTAGAGGCAACTGTTGGCTCGTTAGGGGCTGGGTTACTTATTGGTTTTTTGTCCTGAAGCGATATGATTGCCAACGGAATAAGCAAAAAAGCTACCCCATACATCGCAAAAGGGTGGTGCCAGCTTTTGGCAGCTAATGGAGCTACTACATATAAAAAAGCCACACTTGCCCACAAACTAAAGCCATTGATAAACCCCATAAACCTGCTGCGGGCTTCACCCTCAAAATAATCGGCAACAAAAGTAAACAAAATGGTCATGATGCCTGCAATGGATAAACCTATGAAGGCGCGTGATAGTATGAGCAAATAAATATTGTTGAGGTATAGCCCCGATGTGCCCGCTACTCCATACAAAGCAAAGGCAGCGATGAGTAACTTTTTTTTGCTAAACCTTTCGATCAGCAAGCCCACTATGGTGGCTCCTATTGCAATAAACAATGCATTGAATACCAGTACATAATTTACCAGTAGTTTGACATTGGGCACCTCTGCAAAGTTTTTGGCGATGGCAGGTTGCAATGGCATTACTACGGCGTCGCCCATTGACACCAAAGTGCCCCCTACAAGTAGGGTCATTTTAGTCAGCGGATTTACTTTTGGTTGACTCATATCAGAAGGAAGTTAGATTTGCATAATACCTTTTTTATGGACATAAATGGCGCCATGATGAAAAAAATGATTTTATTCTAAAGATTTAATCACCTTTTGTACCATTTCTCCTACTTTGGAAGGCTCAAGCCAACGTGTTACAATTACCAGGTTGTGTTGTGGAGCTATCACAATAAAATTTCCTCCAAAACCAGCTGCATAATAGACCGTCTCTGGTATTCCAGCCCAATGCCTTGCTCCTTTTTTGTTAAGCCACCACATGTAGCCATAGTTTACATTGGCTTTAGAGGGAGTAGTAGCAGCTTTGATCCATTGGGGTGAAAATATTTGTTTTCCGTTCCAGTTGCCATTATTCAAAAACAATAAGCCAAAGCGTGCGTGATCCTCAGTATTGATAAATAAACCTCCACCTGAGTGGCCACCACCGCTTACTGATTGCACCTTGGCACCATCTACGTTTACCCACGAGTTGTCATAGCCAAACCAACGCCAGGTAGTAGAAGCGCCTATCTTATCCATGACCTTTTCTTTCAGTACCTGGGGCAGGGGCTTGCGCCAAACCTGAAGCAACGAATAAGCCAGCAGGTTTACCCTTACATCGTTGTATTTAAAGTGAGTGCCAGGTTCGTGCAATTTACGTCTTTGCCATTCATCTATGTTCCCAGTATTGGGTGGACGGTCTGCCCAGTCGTACCCTCCCCAAAGTTGCCCATACCAGTCAGATGATTGGGTAAGCAGGTGTGCCCAGGTTATTTTGGCGTTATGTTGTCCACTAAACTTTCCATCCCATACATATTGCGCTACCCGATCATCAAGTGATACTATCAGTTTTTCGTCTATAGCCAGTGCTGCTACTGTAGACAAATAACTTTTGGTTACACTAAAAGTCATATCTACCCGTTTGGTATCGCCCCATTGAGCAATCACATAGCCATTCTTTAAGATCATGCCTGTAGGAGCTCCTCGTTTTTTGACTGGTCCTAATATTTTGTGAAAAGGTTCACGGCGAAAGCCCTTCAAGATAGCTGTGCGTAAATCACGCGATCCTGAGTATTCATTGGCTTTGGCAAAGTTTACTGCCTCTTGTAGGCGTTGCTGGTTTACCTTCAGTTGTGCAGGCAATTTGCTTTGCCAGGTAGCCCCCCTTGGCGGGAAGTAATCGCTGTTTTGGGCTGTCAAATTACTCCCAAACAGCCCAAGTATACAGGTAAAAACAGCAATCAATAAGTTTTTTTCTTGAATTTTAGTCATTGTCCTTTTAGGTTTGAATAGTTTTATCAATCAAATCTATTCGATCATAAGTGCAATTGCTAATAACCAGTACTTTTAACAAAAGTTTATAAATCAGGTATGAAGCAGTGCCCCAAATAATCGCTACTTTTGTTTTTCAATGGTTTGTACAGTTTTAATAACTATCTGATTATCAGAGAATTAAATTTTTAGTAATTTTCGGATAAAATACTGAAAATCAATGTGTTAAATATTTGAAGTATTCGGTATTTCATTTTTTTTGAAAGGCTGTACGGACTATTGGTTTTTTAAAGTACATTAAATCAGACACATATATGAAATTGGACATATTGGCATTGGGGGTGCACCCTGACGACGTAGAGCTGGCGTGCAGTGGTACCGTTATTTCTCATATAAATAGGGGTAAAAAAGTGGGTATTGTAGATTTTACCAGGGGTGAATTGGGCACGCGAGGCACTGCCGAAACCCGCAAAGCAGAGTCTGAAGCTGCTTCTAAGATTTTGGGAGTAGAGGTGCGCGAAAACCTGGAAATGGCAGATGGTTTTTTTCAAAATGACAAAGCCCACCAACTAAAACTGATTACTGCACTGAGAAAGTTTCAGCCCGAAATAGTACTTGCCAATGCGTTAGATGATCGTCACTCTGACCACGGCAGAGCCGCCAAACTTACCATAGATGCTTGTTTTTATGCTGGATTGGTAAAAGTAGAAACCCGTGACGCACAAGGGAACATTCAGGCACCCTGGCGACCTCAACAAATTTACCATTATGTACAAGATCGTTATATGAAGCCTGATTTGATTGTTGATGTAACCCCATTTTGGGAGCAACGCATGGACGCAGTCAAAGCCTTTAAAACCCAGTTTTTTATTTCAGGCAATGAAGACAATGAACCCACCACTCCTATATCTACCCCCGACTTTATGCTTTTTCTGGAAGCCCGCGCCCGCGAGTTTGGACGCTTGATTGGGGTAAAGTATGGCGAGGGTTTTGTGAGCCGTACCCCGATAGGAGCCACCAATTTGTTTGAATT
Organism: uncultured Microscilla sp.; assembly: GCF_947493425.1. Taxonomy (GTDB): domain Bacteria; phylum Bacteroidota; class Bacteroidia; order Cytophagales; family Microscillaceae; genus Microscilla. Next base: position 25,891 of record NZ_CANLRP010000025.1, read on the forward strand.
GAAATAGATGCAAAATGTGCATAATAGTTAGTTGAACCATCAGCGAAAGCTCATCATCGCTTAACAATTGCTCTCTATGAAAACCATTGCTTTTGTCATTTTACCCCAAGTACATATACTAGATCTTGCCGGACCTTTGCAAGTGTTTTATGAAGCCAAAAACGACTATCAGCAACCGTTTGATTTACAACAAGTAGCCCTTGCTCCAGAAGTGTCTATGGCTCAAGGACTTACCCTGAGTCACTTGGTACCCTATACCACGCTCAATTTGCAGAAAGGAGATTATATAATAATTGCGGGTATACATACTAGCGGTTTTCGTTCAGAAATATACCGGCAAGCCTCCTCTGCGTTTTTTGACTGGCTCAATGCTCAACATGCTCAAGGCGTAAAAATATGTTCGGTGTGTACCGGAGCATTTGTATTGGCGCAAGCTGGTTTGTTAGACGGTAAAAAATGCACTACCCATTGGAAAGCCTCTCAAGAACTCCATGATAAATTCCCAGCGGCTAAAGTGCAGTCTGACTGCTTGTATATTAAAGACCAACAGGTGTATACCAGTGCTGGAGTAGCTTCGGGTATCGACCTTGCCTTGTCTATTCTGGAAGAAGAAGCAGGGGCTTTGTTGGCGGCAAAAGTAGCCCGCGAAATTGTAGTGTACATGCGACGCAATGGTTTGGAGCAACAGCAAAGTATTTACCTGGATTATCGAACCCATTTGTATGAAGGAGTACACCGGGTGCAAGATTGGTTGGTGCAAAATCCAGAAAAAAAAAACAACCTCGAAGAATTGGCCGAAATGGCGCACATGAGTAGTCGTAACCTTACCCGTCTGTTTCGTAAAGCTACTGGAGTCAGTGTTCATGAGTTTGCTACTAAAATAAGGCTTGAGTTGGCAAAAAAACTGCTTAAAAACCCTGACCTCACCATTGAGGCAGTAGCTGCCCGGTGTGGTTTCAAAGATGCCCGTCAGTTGCGTCGTTTATGGCGTGAGCAGTTTGCCCAAAGCCCGCTCGAATGGAGAAGAGGAGAGCTGGTATAATTGGTATGGCTTATTTTGTCCGTTAAATGTCCTTTTGTCAAGTGTTTTATCGACCTATATTTGTGTCATTATCAATATTTAAACACTTTTTCGATGGACAACAAAAAATACAACGTAGGGATTTACCTGTTTGACGATGTAGAGGTACTGGATTTTGCCGGACCTTTTGAAGTATTTGCTGTTACGGCAGAACTATCAGACTATCAATATTTTGAAGTTTTCACTATAAGCGAAAGCGGACAACAAGTAAAGGCTCGGAACGGACTAAAAGTACAGCCCGACTACGGTTTTGATAATCACCCCAATATTGATGTCTTGATTGTTCCAGGGGGAATGGGTACCCGTGCAGTGCTTAACCACAAAAATGCGCTTGATTGGATAGCTAAAGTAGATACTACCACTCATATTACTATGTCGGTGTGTACTGGAGCGCTACTGTTGGCAAAACTGGGTTTGCTCAACAATCAACCAGCCACTACTCACCATACTACTTTTGATTTTTTGAGGAAAGTATCGCCCACTACTGAGGTGATAGAAAACCAACGTTTTGTAGACAATGGGCATGTGATGACTGCGGGAGGCATTGCCGCAGGCATCGATTTGTCGTTGTATGTAGTAGAAAAACTTTTTGGCAAAGAGGCAGTAATAAAAACCCAAAAAGAAATGGAGTATGGCGATTGGCGAGCGGCCACTGTGTAGTTAGTGAAGAGTTAGACCAATCAAGCTTGTTGACTTGCTACTAAAAAAGCTTACTGCCTAATTTGGATGTTTTTGGCTTTTATTGGAAATTTGATTCCGAAAATATTTCCTGTCAAATTGCTGTATAGATTCGTGTACAGCCTAAATAAAAAAAACTACATGAGACAAAATATAGTTGCTGGAAACTGGAAAATGAACAACACCCTTGATGAAGGACTCAAGCTTACCTCTGAGGTGGTAAACATGGTGCAAGACGAACTTACAAACAACAATGTACAAGTAATTTTGGGTTGCCCTTTTGTTCATTTGACTAGTGTGCAAAAGCTTACCAATGGTACCAAAGTAGCCTTAAGTGCGCAAAACTGCCACGAAGAAACCAAAGGAGCTTACACTGGAGAAATATCGGCAACTATGCTAAAGTCGGTACCTGTAGAGTATGTGATTATAGGGCACAGCGAGCGTCGACAATATTTTGGCGAAAGCCACCAAACCCTTGCTAAAAAAACCGATACTTTGTTGGCGCACAACCTCGCCCCAATTTTTTGTTGTGGCGAATCGTTAGACATCCGCGAAAAAGGCGAGCATGTAGTGTATGTGTGCAATCAGCTCAAGGACAGTTTGTTTCACCTAAGCGCCGAAGATTTTGCCAAGCTAGTAATTGCCTATGAGCCTATTTGGGCGATTGGTACTGGAGTAACTGCCTCTAACGAACAGGCGCAGGACATGCACCTTGCCATCAGAAACTTTATTGCTGATAAATATGGAAAAGAGGTTGCCGAAGGTACTTCTATCTTATATGGTGGAAGCGTGAAGCCTGGCAACGCCAAAGAACTCTTTGCCTGCCCCGATGTAGATGGAGGTTTGGTAGGAGGGGCTTCGCTCAAGTCGCGTGATTTTGTTGATATTGCCAAAAGTTTTTAAATAATTCCAGGCGGCAAGTCTTTGGGTACCAATGCATATCGGTATTTCAATTACTTGTCGCTTATCACTCAAATATTTTTGCTTACTACACCTCCCACCTTACCTTTACCAATGACAACTGCTCAGTTTCAAGCCGTTGATCAGTCAGTACTTGAAAACCATTTTTGATATAAAACTCAATAGGCGAAATGTATGTTTGCCCGTCTTTGCGTACATAATGGTGGTGGTCAATTACCCAGCCGTTGAGCACCTTGTTTTGCGCCTGAGCGTGTTGTAACAGTCCAGAACCAATGCCTTGTCCTTGTATGTCATCATTGAGCAACATAGCAAACCAGCGGTCATTGTGGCGGTCGAAAGTGATGAACCAACCTTTAATGATTGCTTGCTTGGTTTGCACCAGCCAATGTGTGGCATTGTGGAGTGGAGCAAGGTATTTTTCAAAACTTAAAATATTGCTATGTCCTATTTGGGCTGGGTATACCCTGTTCCATATTGTGCGAACTTGTTCTTTTTGTGTATCGTTTAGTGCTTTCGTAATCAAATATTGCATAAGTTTTAGAAAATGGGGTATCAATGCTCCACCGTTTTTTCAATGAAGCGTAGTTTAACTACAAATGAATCAACTTGAAGTAAAACTCAACCTTTACAGGCTTTATAAAAGAAACAAAATATACTACACCACAAAAAAAGGAAGAGCCTCGTAAGACCCTTCCTTATGTTTTATAGTTGTGCAGACTTCTAACTAACAAGTCTGTAATATATTGAAAATGAGTTTGTTAACTCCCTTTGGAACAGGGCGTAGCACCGATATACATCGGTATCTAAGGACTTGCGGCTTGTTGCTTGCCTCTAACTATAATACTATATACTAATAGCCACCACGGAACTGGTAAGTATCTGCTACTTTTTTCAAAGCTACTATATAAGCGGCAATACGCATAGGCACCTTGTACTCTAGCGAAGTAGCATATACGCGTTCAAAAGCTTCTTTCATAATGCGGTCGCTACGGCGTTTGATACGCTCAGCTGTCCATTTATAGCCTAGTCGGTTTTGTACCCACTCAAAGTAAGATACAGATACCCCACCTGCATTTGCCAAAATATCGGGTACGGCAAGAATACCTTTTTCGTTGATGATTTTATCTGCTTTTGCCGAAGTAGGTCCATTGGCACCTTCTACAATCATTTTGGCTTTGATTTTGGGTGCATTGGTTTCTACAATTACATCCTCCATAGCCGCAGGTACCAATACGTCTACTTCTAATGTAAGCAAATCTGCGGGATCAATTTTTTCTCCCCCTTTAAAACCCGCCAAAGAACGGTTGTTCTCTTCGGTATGCTTCATGGCTGCCTTGATGTCTATGCCTTTCTCGTTGTAATAAGCGCCTGTTACATCACTGATTGCCACCACTTTTACCCCGCGCTCGTGTAGTAAACGGGCAGCATGTGAACCTACATTACCAAAACCTTGTACAGCACAAGTGGCGTGGTATGGGTTTATCCGTAGTTTTTCCATGCCTACCAAAGCACACACCATTACTCCGCGTCCGGTAGCTTCTACTCTACCTTCTGAACCACCCAATACCAATGGTTTACCTGTCACTACCGAGTGTACAGTCATACCATTTGCTTTTGAGTATTCGTCCATCAACCACGCCATTTCGCGAGGACCAGTACCCATGTCAGGAGCAGGAATGTCTCGGTCGGGACCAAAAACGCCCAGCATAGTTTGAGTATAGGTACGCATTAAGCGCTCTAACTCACCCGCTGACATTTCGCGGGGATTGCAGGTTACGCCTCCTTTGGCACCTCCATAAGGAATATCTACCACAGCACATTTCCAGGTCATCCAGGCAGCCAGTGCTTTTACCTCGTTGAGGTTTACACCAGGGTCAAAACGAAGCCCTCCTTTGGCTGGACCTAAAATATTGGAGTGAATTACGCGATAGCCTTCAAATATTTTGATTTTGCCGTTATCCATTGTTACTGGCAGACCAACCACTACTTGTTTGGCAGGTACTTTCAGAATGTCGTACATTTCTTCATCGAAACCCAACAATTCAAATGCTGTATTGAATCGTTGCATCATCGATTCTAATGGATTCTCGGTGTCTGTTATAGGAGCGGGCTCAATGTAAGCCATAAGCTATGTATTTTTGTTGTATATATATATGAATTATTATTTGAGTCGGTATTCACCTGTAATCTCAATGCCTGATGTATTACTTTTCAAACCTTTATTTAGAAATAATTTTGTTTGAGAATGAGACACTTCATTACAAGTAATACCGGTGTTTCTCAATGAGCGGCAAAGTTACAGGATTCGCTTTGTAAATATAATTTTTTATTAAAATATTTGCAGAAAAGCAACAATAAAAGGAATAGCCATTAATAGGGCATCAAATCGGTCTAAAAAGCCTCCGTGACCAGGTATGGTGCTGCCCGAATCTTTGATATGAATGCTTCGTTTAAACATAGATTCTATTAGATCGCCAGAGGTACCCGCCAGAATAACAATGACCACTATACCGAGCCATTGCCAGGCTTGTAAACCGTTGAAAATAAATGATAACAATATAGCCACAAGTAAGGCTGTAACCATTCCGCCTATGCTTCCTTCCCAGGTTTTTTTGGGTGAAATGCGTGGAAACAAGGAGTGTTTGCCAAAAGCCTTACCAGTAAAATACGCTCCAATATCGTTTGCCCAAATCAAAAACAACACTCCTAATACATTGGTAGGACTATATTTGCCAGGGACATAAAAAGCCACAAAATGCAGCAAAGCAAAAGGAACCGCAATGTACATAATGCCCAAAAACCACCAGCCCAAATCTTGAAAAGGGGTGGGATTGTTTTTGCGGTAAAGCTCTAGTAAAAAAGCAGCAAATAATGCCGGGAAAACCAGAATGTAAAACTTGACTGCCGCCACTGGCAGCGGGTTGTAAAAGTAGAGGAAAATAAGCACGTTGGTGGCAGCCCCCAGTACAATGCCGTAAATTTGTAAGTCTTGTTTTTTACGCAGACCAGTTAATTGATAAAACTCGCGTTGGGTAATCAGGGAAATAAGCAAAAATATACTAAAATAACTCCACGGGTGCCAAAACAAAGCACCTAAAATAATCCCTAATCCGGCAAGCCCGGCTATTACTCTTTGTTTTAACTCTGCACTTCCCTTTTTGGTGTTTTGATCAGTTTTCACTGAATTTTCTTCATTCATTGGGTTAGTTGTTTTCTCCTGCGTAATGTATGTCCTCTTGGTTTTGGGTGGAAGGTACTTTCAATGTTTGTGTATACAATAACCACAACAAAGCCGCTGAGCCAATCAGCGAAAGCACCACCCAAAGAGTAGAGTAGTTGATAGTTTGAATATCAAAAGAAACGACTTTTTGCTTGTAAAGATAAATCATCAATAAGGTAAAGGCATTATTGAGGAAGTGTGCCAGCACAGGTAGCCACAAATTGCCCGACCAGTAATAAATGTACCCAAACAATACCCCCAGCAACATACGTGGTACCAAGCCATAAAACTGTAGGTGGAGGGCACTAAACAAAAAAGCGCTCAACCATATTGCCAGATGGGGGCTCATAAGGTAAGAAAATTTTTTCTGGATTAACCCCCGAAAGATAAGTTCTTCACCAATGCCAGGCAACAAAGCAATAATAAACGTGGCAATCAAAAGCTCAGGCAGGCTACCTATGTTGGTCAGGAAAGCGGTGAGTTTGGCAAGTTGTTCTTCTTTGGCTTTGGCAGCTTGTTCAAACTCTGACAAAAAAGCGGGGAGTTCCAGGTTGGCGTTCCAATGAATCACTGATGACATAAAGGGCATAACTACTAACACAATGACCAAGGCAAGTATAAGGGGAATCAGCGAAGTTTTGCGTTCGTTGAGGCTGGCGATGCTTTTGTGCTCAAACCACCGCAAGTACGCCCAAGGCACCAGAATAAATCCTATCAATGCTGTAATTCCCTGCAAAGCCAGAATCAGCATTCTACCTTCAGTATTGTTGGGAGGGTTGCTGATAAAGTTGGTCATTCCGGCAAAGGTGAGATTGTCATAAAAAGGCAAAATAGCCAAAAATGCCAGCAATGGACCTATTAAAAATAAACCGATGAATAAGCACCCAGTGAGTATCAATAGTTGTGATACAACAGCAGATCTGGAGGTTACTTCAGATTGGTCAAGCATATTAATTTATGTTTTGTCTTCGGTTGCCTGTAAGGTATACCTAAGTTTTAAGTACGATTTCTCGTTTAAAAGCGGTAAATTTACAGCAAAAATGGTGATTAATAACAGTTTATGTGTAATTAAATATTGCCAAAAAACTTCTGGTGATTATTAAACATACTATGATAAAAAAACAATTAAGCTTTATTTTCTTTTGTTTGGTTTACCTAACAATACCAACAAGGGCGCAACAATCGGCCTGTGAACTATTAAATAAAGGCATCACTTATTATCAAAACAATCAGGCAGATAGCGCAGTAATTGTATGGCAACAGGTAGTCAAAAATTATCCTGACACTACCAGTTGTTATGGTAGGTGTTATCACAATATTCCTTTTGCTTATCTCAAACTTAAACAAAATGATAAAGCAAAAGAATGGTTTCAGAAAATTATCGATTCAAAGCTGAATGATCGTGATGAAGGTACCCATATTATGGAACCTTATGCCAACTACAAACATAATGCTTGCATGAAAATGGCGATGTTGTTGTTCGAAGAAGACAAGTTTGACCAAATGTTACGTTTTCTCAAACTAGCCGAAACCAAACATAAATACCAAGCCGTTAGTGGTACATCGTTTGAAAAACGCGCTGTAAGTATTGCTTACCATAGAGTGAGGGCTTGGAAGGCAAAGAAAAATGACAAAGAAGCGTTGTTTGTAATGGTGGAGAAGATGTTAGACACGGATATATTTTTTAGAGCTCCTGACGTAGGTTCTATTACTTACCTTGATTTTTACAGGTATTTCCACCCAAAACTAAAACCTTTGGTAAAGGAGTTATATGGTTATGAGAAGTTTGTCAAACAACTTAAGGACGCCATCGAAACGCTTAGGGTAAAAGAGGTAACAATAGGCAAAGAAAAGGAAAAAGCAAAACTTGCTACTTTTACTTTCGATGGGCGTGTGTTCTCTATAGGTTCATCAAACGATGAATATACTGAGGCAGACTTCAAAAAAAGGCTGTTGGATAATTCACTATTTGATGTACTAAAAGAAAAAGATTAATTAATTTTTAAGTGTAGAAAATTGGTAAAAATAGGAAATATAGAAGTAGGTGAGTTCCCGTTGTTGTTGGCACCTATGGAAGACGTAAGCGATCCTCCATTTAGGGCTGCTTGCAAGCAAAACGGAGCGGATGTAATGTATACGGAGTTTATAGCCGCTGAAGGTTTGATTCGCGATGCGCATAAGAGTGTACAAAAGCTGGATATTTATGACTATGAGCGCCCCATTGGTATTCAAATATTTGGGGCTAATATAGAGTCTATGCGGTTGGCAGCTGACATAGTGGAGCGTACCCAACCCGAAATATTGGATATAAACTATGGTTGTCCGGTAAAAAAAGTAGCCTGTAAAGGGGCTGGTGCAGGTATTTTGCAGGACTTGCCCAAGATGCAAAAAATGACCGAGGAGATTGTAAAACGAGTGAAACTTCCGGTAACGGTAAAAACCCGTCTGGGCTGGGACGATAGCTCAATTAAAATAATGGAGGTGGCAAAGCGCCTGCAAGATGTAGGCATCAAAGCTTTGAGCATTCATGGGCGTACCCGCAAACAAATGTATAAAGGCGAAGCCAACTGGGAACCTATCGCTGAGGTAAAGAATAACCCGGATATTCATATTCCTATTTTTGGAAATGGTGACATTGACACCCCCGAAAAGGCATTAGAATACAAAAATCGTTATGGGGTAGACGGCATTATGATTGGACGTGCCGCCATTGGCTACCCCTGGATTTTTAACGAAATAAAACACTATATGGCAACAGGCAAAAAACTAGCTCCTCCTACTCTGGAGCAGCGGGTAGCAGTTTGTCACCAACATCTGGTACATTCGGTAGAGTGGAAAGGCGAAAAACAAGGGGTTTTTGAAATGCGCCGCCATTATACCAACTATTTCAGAGGCTTTCATGGGTTCAAGCCTTTCCGTACTCGCCTGGTAGAAGCTGGTTCTCCACAAGAGGTCATTGATATTTTGGGCGAAGTAGGTGTACATTATGCCAATAAAGTATTGGTGTAATAACTCCTCAAAAAGTAAATAATAAGTAAAAGCCCCCTGAGCCAAGGAATGGTACCAAAATAAATTTACATTCTTAACCTCATCTTTTGAGGCTATACTTTGTTAAAAAATAGCCGAATAGCGATGCTATTAGCCGACCATCCCTCAAGCTCGCTCAATATCCACTAGGACAGGCATTTGTTTTTTAATAATCGAGTAATAGCGGTTGCGTCAGCTGGACTCAGCCTTAGTTTGTTGCCGTTAAGAATCTGTGAAACGAAGCCGTAAAAACTGATCACTGTTTGAGCGAAGCGAGTTTGAGCAGTTTCGGCGTAGTGGAGCAGATTTAGGCAAAACAAACTACAGCTGCGGGTTTTTTGGTTACTTTTTTACCTGTAGAAAAAAGTAACGGTTCACCGATATTCTAATCAATCATTACACAAGTGTGTTTAATGATTGACAACTTTTTAATAGAAAAATCACTTTATAATTATTAAATACCAGTTGTCGCTCCTACTGGATATTGCCGTGCCGCGTCTAGCAACAAAATATTTTATTAAACTATAGAAATTTATTTTTACACCATTCCTAAGCTAGTTCAGGGGGCTTTCAGTTGAAAACTTGCTTAAGTTTTTTATACTGCTAAATCGTCTTCTATTGACTCTTCTTTGTTTTCGCTTTTTCTTTCAAGCAGCGCAAACCCAAATGTCAACACTCCTACTCTTCCTATAAACATCAACATTATAGTCAATACTTTTCCCATATTAGACAAGTCCCCTGTAATTCCTGTACTTAACCCTACTGTTCCCAAAGCAGAAGCTACTTCAAAGAGGATTCTTTGAAATTCGAAACTCTCGGTGAATGTGAGCAAAAACGTAAACAAGAAAATAATAATGGTGTACATCATGAAAGTGGATGTAGCCACATATAGCCGTTCGAAAGGAATGGTTCTGTTCAAAAAGGAAATACGTTTCTGTCCAAACAATCTACTTTTGAGTATAGAAATCATCGCCGTTAAAGTAGTTATTTTCATGCCACCCGCTGTTCCCGAAGGTGAGGCACCTATGTACATTAAAAAAGTAACAAACAACAGTATGGGCAGGCTTAAATTACCCGTCGAAATAGTATTAAAACCAACGGTTGTCATAGCAGTCATTGCCTGAAAGAATGATTCAACCAAGCGAGAGTCGGAGGTGCGAACGGAAGGTTCGGTAAAGTAAACCAAAGTAGTACCCAAAAACAGCAGTATCACAAAACCATAAGTAATTATTTTAGTAGTAAATGAAACACTTTTCGATTTTCCTGTAATTCTGTACCACAGGTCTGTAATTACTATAAAACCAAGCGAACCAGCTATAGCTAATACTGAGATAATTGTATTAATGAGGGCATTGCTGCTATAGCTCTCAAAACTATTGTTAAATAAGCCAAAGCCGGCGGTACAAAAGGCAGATACACTGTGGAATATTGAAAACCAAACGGCTTTCAAGGTCTCCATTCCTGTTTGTTTGAAAGCAATGAAGAAACCAATTGCTCCTATAACCTCCATGATAAGTGTAAACACAATCACACTTTTGATAAAATCTTGGATTTTAATAGTTTTTGGCAAGGTAAACTCCGCCCCTACTATTTTTTTATGCCAATGACCAATTTTTTGTGTGGTAAACAGCAAATAGTAGGTGGTGAGGGTCATATATCCAATGCCGCCAATTTGAAAGAGCACCATTACGATCAACTGTCCAAAAAAATTGTAAGAATCATACACACTGACAGTAACCAACCCTGTGGTAGAAATGGCAGAGGTAGAAATGAACAAAGTGTCGAGGAAACTGACACTTGTTTTGTGAAATATCGGAATTGATAGAAGTAAAAATCCTATGACAGTATATAGAAAGAAACCCCAAACTAAATTCATCTGAGGTGATTTACTTACTTGAAATTTTTTGTACCAGGAAAGTATTTTGTAGAAGATGTTCTTATGCTTTGTCATTATTGTTTTCAGATAGCGTATAACAATTAGGTATAACTATTAAAACAACTATATTCTCTTGAACTTGTTTCAAGCTTTCTCTAGTGCTAGATTAGAGCTTGTTTAAGTTTCGCATTTAGTGTGATTTCTGATGGGTTTTTGTTCTCAGGTTCATTAAGTTGAGCGAAATCGAGTTTATAAATTCTCTGAATTAAGTTCGAAAAACGCTGCTTTAACAATATATGAAGGCAAAAATTACGTAAAGTGTTTATTTAGTAGATAAACTTTAAACAAGCTCTTAATAAAACCTATACTGGCGGTTCGTTGTAGTATTTTAGTGAGCACATTCTTGGTAGGGTGTATTTAAACTTTTATTCCAAATAAAGTTACATCATCCCGTTGATCAGCATCTTGTTGATGGTTTACCAGCATTTGTGCAAAAAAATCTTTTTGTTTAGTCATAGAATACTGACTCTGTTGCTTTAACATTTGCTCAAACCTTCGGTTACCCAAACTTTTTCGTTGAGGACTGGGTGTATCAACAAAACCGTCAGTGGATAAGTAAATACAATCATTCTTTTGTAAAATAGCTTCTTGTTTTATAAAACACCTATTATCTTTTGACCACCCCGCAATAGATTGTTTATCCCCCTTAAATTTATGAAATTCACCATTTGTTAAATAAAACAAAGGTCTTTTAGCACCTGCGTATTGTAGTGCTACCTGTTGGTCATTACCGTCAGGCTGGTAGTCTAACCTACACAGGCAAACATCCATTCCATCCTGGTTGTGACCAGACTGTTGTCTCAATGCCTTTTTTACTTTAAAATGCAGTACTTCAAGCACCTTATTTACATCAAAGATACGTTCTTCGTTAACTATTTCATTTAAAAGTGTACTACCCACCATAGACATAAAGGCGCCTGGTACCCCATGACCAGTACAATCTACCACAGCTATAAATACCTTGTTCTCGATATAACTCATCCAGTAAAAATCTCCGGATACAATATCTTTAGGACGGTGGATGATAAACCATTCATTGAATACCTGGTTAATATCCTCAACAGTGGGTAACACTGCTTTTTGTATCGTTTGGGCGTAAGTAATACTGGATGTAATCAAGTCATTTTTTCTTTTTAAGAGCTGATTTTTTTCACCCAAAATTTCTTGGGTAGTCAATAGTTCCTCCAGGTTTTGTCTTAGCTCTTCCCCTTGGGTTTCTAAAGCTTCATTTTGTTCTACTGTTTCGTATAGCAACACCTGGGCTTGTTCTTGGGCTTTTTGCAAGTTCTCAGAAAATATCCATACCATAGCAGTAAATAAGCCAAATACCACCACTACTACCACCCAACGGATGTACTGTAGTGCTTCTGCTGGCAACACTAAGGGTTTCATTAATAAAGAACATATAGAGGATTCCAGGATAGCAAATGCGATAAAAGGTATAAAAAAAGCTATTTGAGTATATTTTTTTTCTTGGCGGGTAAACAACATTATGGCCAAACCAATTAATAAGATTAAAAAGAAGTGAATATCGGTGGAGGGACCAAGTAAATTGCTAAAAAAGACAAATATGAAAGAGAGTATAACAATTAAGTATAATTTAGCTGCCAAATACTTTTTGAAGTAATTCAATAATAAAACAACCAGTATTGTACAATTCGCAATATTTATAAAAATCAACACATCCAGTTGCCCTGAAAGCTTATAAAAAAAATAGCCAAGTATATAGCCCGCCAAATGATGAAAAAAAGCAAAAGCATTGCTTAGCTGGATTTTACGGTTTACAATATCTTGATTTTCTGGCGAAACCCCTATATTAAACACTTGATTGAACCAGTTTGAATTTTTGGGCATAACATCTCTTTTTTAGAAATAAAAGTAATGGTATAACTAAACATACCACATATGTGCTTGAACTCTTGGGTGCTTGGTTAGGTATGGAGGTGTAAATTTTCAAGGTGAATGACCTTAAATATCTGATTAAAAACACAACCTTGTCAACCATAAAATGTATGATAAGGTCAGTTTAGTCAAGTGTGCCTTACGATCTGTGCTGTCAATATTTTTTGAGAAAATAAAACACGCTGACTATCAGTTTTTTATGATTTACTTATGGTAGTTGTTGAGTGGTAGTATTGATAGTAAAAGATATGATGAATGGAAGGAAATGTAGTATTCATATAATACTTTTTTTCAAGAATAAAGTTGTTCTTTTTCTCTTTTATTTAAGAAGTTGCCTCAATTTTTAGTAATGAAGTACAAATAACTCATTTTATTACATATCTAAACAAATCATCAGTTTTAATATGAGTATAGTGTTTTTGCTTTTGCTAACAGTTTTTTATGGCTTGATTAAACTGAGTGAAAATAACCTTTAATAAAAAATATTTTCCAGCTTCTACTCCTTTTTATTTCTTTCGGTGTCTTAGAAGTGAATTTGAAAAACTATTTTACTCACGACAATAATTCTTTAAAAAATATGAATACGAACAAAAAAACTATACTCACCTTAGCCATTCTGTTTAGCTTGATGGTCAGTAGTTGGGCAACCGACAAGGAAAAGGCAATCAAATCGAAAATCAAAGAAGTTACCGTGTTTTTGAACCGCGCCCAAGTAACCAACACTGCACAGGTGTATTTGCCTGCGGGTAAAACCCTGTTGGTATTTGAAGGTCTGTCAACCAAGCTTGCCAAGCAAAGCCTGCAAGTATCAGCCAAGGGCAACCTCACCATTATGTCGGTCAAGCACCGCATCAATTACTTAAAAAGTTTTAGCAAGGCGCGCCGCATCAAACAGCTGGAAGACTCACTGGAGTATTACCAAGACCGCATTGCCAGGGTAGACATTGAAAAAGAGGTGCTGAACAGTGAAGAAAAAATGATTCTTGCCAATAAGAAAATGGGAGGGCAAAAGGGGGTTTCGGCAACCGAACTTGCCGAGATGGCGACTTTTTATCGCAAACGTTTGTCTGAAATTCGTTTTGCTGTATTGCGTCACAACAAAGTTTTACGCAAGTATCGCCAACAAAAAAATAAAATTAAATACCAGCTCCGCATAGAAAACAAAAACGCCAACAAACCCACTAGTGAGGTAATGGTTACTGTATCGGCCAAAAGTGCAATAAACGCTAACTTTGAGCTGAATTACATAGTAATGAATGCCGGCTGGAGACCTATTTATGACTTGCGTGCCAAAGACAGCAAAAGCCCAATTCAGTTGAGCTACAAGGCAGAAGTTTTCCAAAACACGGGCATCGACTGGAAAAATGTAGACATTACGCTCTCTACGGGCAACCCTACCCAAAGTGGTTACAAGCCCAGCCTAAACCCCTGGTACGTAAACTTATATTACCCTCGTCCGGTAAAAGTAAACGACTACCTGAAAGGTAGAGCTGCTGGAATAAGTGTAACCAGAGAACAAAAAAAGAGCATCAATGCAAACGAACTCCCTCCACCGCCTCCAAGAGCAATGAAACCAAAGAGCAAAACTGTGGCAGATTTTACTAAAGTGATAGAGTCTACCTTTGCCACCAAGTTTGACATTTCTATACCTTATAGTATTCCGTCTAATGGTAAGCCGCAACTCGTGGATGTAAAAAGCCACACCCTGAAAACTATCTACAACCGTAGCGCAGTGCCTAAACTGGACAAAGACGCGTTTTTGATGGCACGCTTGGTCGATTGGGAGAAGTTTAACCTGCTTTCGGGCAAAGCCAACATCTATTTTGAAGGAACTTTTGTGGGCGAAACCTACCTGAATGCCAATAATACCAAAGATACGCTGGCTATTTCGCTGGGGCGTGATAAGCGAATTATTATTGACCGTAAGCAAGTAAAGGAGTTTAGCAGCAAAAAGTTTTTTGGGTCTAAAATAAAACAAACCTATGGCTATGAGATTATGGTGAGAAATACCAAAAACGAACAAGTGGAGTTGGTGATAGAAGAGCAGATTCCGGTATCTAAAAACAACAAGGTAACGGTAGAACTACTAGAAGCCAAAGGCGCCAAAGTAAACCCAACTACAGGTAAGGTGACCTGGAAGTTAACTTTACAACCCAAGCAAGCCACCAAGGTATTGCTCAAGTATAGCATCAAATACCCCAAGGGTAAACAAATTAGTTTTTGGGGATAATGAAGTAGCAAGCTACAAGAATAATTGGAGGGAAAAAGCGTGTTTGGTAAGGGCACGCTTTTTTATTTACATATTTTTTTAAATTATTTTTAGAATATTCAAGTCATTGTTTATCAATTGTTTAAAGGCTTTTTGTTCTTTGTAAAACCAACAATAGTCAAAGTCTGAAAGCGAATGATTCAAAGCTTGTTAGCATCACCTACTCCCTTTTGGTATTGCCCCTGTCCTACAAATGAATTTAAATTCAACAAAATTTAATACCAAAAAAATGACTATTTCAAAAAAAATAATACTAACCCTTGCTTTTATTTTTAGCCTAGCGGTAAGCAGTTGGGCAAATGACAAAGAAAAGGCGGTAAAATCTAAAATAAAGGAGGTAACGGTGTTTTTGAATCGTGCTCAGGTCACCAATACCGCTCGTGTATATTTGTCAGCAGGCAAAACCCTATTGGTATTTGAAGGCTTGTCTACCAAACTTGCCAAGCAAAGCTTACAAGTATCAGCCAAAGGCAACCTCACCATTATGTCGGTCAAGCACCGCATCAATTACCTAAAAAGTTTTAGTAAGGCTCGCCGCATCAAACAGCTGGAAGACTCGCTGGAGTATTACCAAGACCGCATTGCCAGGGTAGGCATTGAAAAAGAGGTGTTGATGAGTGAAGAAAAGATGATTCTTGCCAATAAGAAAATTGGAGGGCAAAAAGGTGTTTCAGCAACCGAACTTGCCGAGATGGCTACTTTTTATCGCAAACGCTTGTCTGAAATTCGTTTTACTGTATTGCGTCACAACAAGGTTTTACGCAAGTACCGCCAACAAAAAAATAAAATTAAATACCAACTCCGTGTAGAAAACAAAAATGCCAACAAACCCACCAGTGAGGTAATGGTGACTGTGTCGGCAAAAAGTGCAGTCAATGGTGATTTTGAGCTAAACTATATTGTAATGAATGCAGGCTGGAGACCCATTTATGACTTGCGCGCCAAAGACAGTAAAAGCCCTATTCAATTGAGTTACAAAGCAGAGGTGTTTCAGAACACGGGCATCGACTGGAAAAATGTAGACATTACCCTCTCAACGGGCAACCCCAGCCAAAGTGGTTATAAGCCAGATTTGAACCCTTGGTATGTAAATATATATCAAGCGCAAGTATATTATAACAAGAGAGATGCATATAGGCGTAGAAGAGCTGCTGTAAAAGCTGAAAAAAAGGCATTATACGCTAAAAAAAGTGCTTTATCAGCCAAAAAGAGTTTTTCAAGAAAACCTGTAAGTACTACAGTGGCAGATTTTACCAAAGTAGTAGAGTCTACCTTTGCCACCAAGTTTGACATTTCTATACCTTATAGCATTCCGTCTAATGGCAAGCCGCAACTCGTGGATGTAAAAAGCCATACTTTGAAAACCATCTACAACCGTAGCGCAGTGCCTAAACTGGACAAAGACGCATTTTTGATGGCACGCTTGGTCGATTGGGAGAAGTTTAACCTGCTTTCGGGCAAAGCCAACATCTATTTTGAAGGAACTTTTGTAGGCGAAACCTACCTGAATGCCAATAATACCAAAGATACGCTGGCTATTTCGCTGGGGCGTGATAAGCGAATTATTATTGACCGTAAGCAAGTAAAGGAGTTTAGCAGCAAAAAGTTTTTTGGATCTAAAATAAAACAAATCTATGGCTATGAGATTATGGTGAGAAACACCAAAAACGAACAAGTGGAGTTGGTGATAGAAGAGCAGATTCCGGTATCTAAAAACAACAAGGTAACGGTAGAACTACTAGAAGCCAAAGGCGCCAAAGTAAACCCAACTACAGGTAAGGTGACCTGGAAACTGACCTTGCAACCCAAGCAATCTGCCAAGGTATTGCTCAAGTATAGCATTAAATACCCGAAGGGTAAACAAATTAGTTTTGGAGGGTAAAATAAGGAAGTAGCAAGTTTTAGCGGCAAGCTACAAGAGTAGCTTGCCGTTTTTTATGTCCTTTAGTCTAAATTAGTTAAGCAGTAGATAACTTCACTCAATAAAAGTGGTATCTGAGACTTATAGGAAAATAAGCAAAAAACTATAGGAGAATAATTTCAACCCATTGGTTTTCAAGATATTGTTAGATGCTTGTGTTTACGCAACAGCTAGCGACCAGCGACTGAACACTTTTACTAACAAATTCGTAATCCACTGAAAGTGAGTATACTATGAACTTGTTAGTTGCCTATGGAGCAAGGTGTACCTAGAACCTTTTCAGGGCTATAAACTATTGATACATTACATCAGACCTGAGTACATATTTTACCCCCTCAATTACAGGCAAGCCAGCGTGTATTACTCTATGCTCAAAAATCAAGGCAGTCCCTTGTTTGGGGACAAAGTTTATATCCATTTTCCGAAAAAACGTGTCTCCTCCTGTAAAGTCCTCATTCAAATAAATTAATAAAGTCAATAAACTGACCTCCTGAGCATTACGTCTAAAGTGCCCATCTTTGTGCTCCTTAAACTCTTGCCCTGGGCGGTATTTATAAAACCGAAAACGTTCGTTTAAACCTACTGCTTTTTTACCTTGCAAACGAGTGGGCAGCAAAGGTTGTAATTTCTGCCAAAGGCTTGCTGCCAGGTTATTGTCGTCAAACATTACCCGCTCATTGTTACGTACATTGGGCATCATTTCGGGGCCCCAAGGCGTGGTTACTGGTGCTGGTGCATACCCCACCTTTTCGGTAAAGTCAATGTAGTGTTCACATTCTTCTGGGGTAAACACATCGCTGATGGTAAATACTTTTTCGTGAAGTTGATCTACTTGCATTGTTTATTGTTTAAATGTTGTGAAAAATAACTTACTCGTTTGCTTGGTTATACCAAAGCAAAGACGAGTCGCCATAGCTCAAGAAACGATAATCTTTGGCTAAAGCTTCATTGTATATTTTTTCCCAATCGTTGCCCACAAAAGCCGCCACTAGTAAAATTAAAGTAGTTTTGGGCAAGTGATAATTGGTAATCAGGCCTTTACACATTTTAAACTCGTATCGGGGAAAAATAAATATTTCGGTAGCCCCCCAAAGTTTGCCCAATTCCTGGCGGTTCATATAATCTAAAATTGCCTGCAGAGCCTCTTGACGGGTAGGCAAAGAGACCTTTTCCCATTGATAAGGCAGAAGCTTGTCTATTTGAAAAGGAGTCCCAGGCAATAATTCATAACCTTCTTTAAGTAAGCGTACCCCTAGCCAATACACACTTTCAAGCACCCGCATAGAGGTTGTACCTACCGCTACTATATTGCCTGAGTGGTTGAGCAAGTTTTCTATATTTTGTTTATGTATCACCAACTGTTCAGAGTGCATGTCGTGCTCTATTGCGTTTTCAACCTTTACTGGCTGAAAAGTGCCTGCACTGACGTGTAAAGTCAAAAACTCGGTTTGCACCCCCTTGCCTTGCAGCTCGTTAATTACCTCTGGGGTAAAGTGCAAGCCAGCAGTAGGAGCCGCCACTGCTCCTTCAAACTTGGAATACACTGTTTGATACTGATCTGCATCTTTTTGGGTAGCTTTGCGGTTAAGGTAAGGAGGTAAGGGTAACTCGCCTATTGTAGCCAATACCTCGGCAAAACTCACCTGGTGGTTGTTCCATTCAAACCTTACCCACTGTTTTTCGGAGTCGATTAGCTCTGCCTTTAGCACCAATCCATTGGGCAATGTTTGCTCCAATACCAAACCTATGTTCCATTTTCTTTTGTTACCAATCATACAGTGCCAAGTGCATCCATTGCCTGTATGCATAGCAGCAGCTATTTCGTGAGGAGCTTCAGGTTTTAGCAAGAATACCTCAATCAAGGCACCCGTAGGTTTTTGAAAATACAACCTTGCCGGAATTACTTTGGTATTGTTAAACACCAACATAGTATCGGCGGGCAAGTGCTGTGGCAAATCATAAAAATGCTGATGCTGAATATTGCCCGATTGGTATACCAAAAGCTTAGATTGATCGCGTTGGGCTAAAGGAGTTTTGGCAATGCGCTCTTCTGGTAATGCATAATTATAATCGGTTAAATAAATCGGGGGTAAGTTATCAATGTTCTGATGGCTCATAATCAAAAAACAGTTTTTAGGCTTCAAAATTAGGGTAAAAAATGATATTTTTGTGTATAACCCACGCCAATAAATTTATGAAAACACCTCATCCATCCCATCTTCAAAACCTTGAGCAGGATATTCAATGGTTAGCCCAGATTATTCAGGCACGTTATGATTTTTTACAGGGAGGCAAAACTCAGCAAGTGAGTTATGTTCCTGTACGTTTTCAGGTAAAAACCCCTGAAGGCGACCGTTTATTTAAGGTAGAGCACCCAGTGGTTCATTTACAAGCGCCTGTTAAAGAAGTAGTCATTCCTGTTTATCAAGAAAATAAGGAAGATCTTATAAAAGTACCTCAGGATAAAAAAGAGTACTTTGCGGTGCTTAAAGTAGCCGCCACGGTACACCTTATTGCGCTTGATGCTGATAACGATTGGGCGCAAGTTTGGGTGCCCAACCAAGACACTGCTTACTTGATTGATCAAAATTTAATAGTGCAGGGCACTAACCAACAAGGTTTACAAGGCTGGGTAAAACTATCAGATACAAACATTCCATCGGGGTATCACCCTGACCTTACCGAAGAAGAATTTAATAAGGCTAAAAAGGATTGGGCACCTGAGCTACAAGCACTTATTACGGCAAATATACCATTGAGAAAGTCTTATTTGCAGTGGCAAGACTTTTATAATAATCAAAATGTACTGGCAGTGACTGTTCCTGAGTCTGTAGCTAAAAACTCAGTCTATGGAACTTTTATTGAGAACAATAAACTCACACTACCTGATCGATTGCTATTGATTTTGTTGTTGCTGCCCCATTTGCAACCAGGCAAATTAGAGGAAATGTTGAAAGACAAATTTTCGCCACTGGACATTGGTAATACTTACAACTCCGATTACCCAGGCATTATACCCAACGGTTTGATGTTTATATTTTTACTGGCGGGCAATCATATCGAGCGTCGCCTTGAGGTCATTGACTTTATGATGCAAGATAGTGTATTGCTCAATCAAGGCATTGTACAAATGGAGCAAGATTCGCCCAGTAGTCCGTTGATGAGTGGACGCTTGCGGCTGCACCCTGACTATGTCAAGCAGTTTGTGCTAAACCAGTCATAGGTGTATTTACCTTGATAGATTGACCCCAATTGTTGAATTGGGGTATTTAGGTTATACTTTTACCTTAGAAGGTACCCAACAAATACAGCAAAAAAGTATGCATACCTAAAAAACTGATTTACTTGAAAAAAATAAAATAAACATTTTGTTTAAATTTATGCTCGTAACGAATACAATTTAATTAGCTTTGAACAATCAAAAGCGATTGTATGAGTAACAAATACGACAAAATATTTAAAGAGAATATTGGCGAATATTTTTTGTCTTTGAGCAAGAAGCACTTGGGTATAGAGGTGGTAAGTAGCGAAGAACTCAAAGATAAATTGCAGACTACATTGGAGCGAGAGGCTGATTTTTTGAGAAAAATAACCACGTCAAAGGGCGAAAAAATGATCATTCAACTGGAGTTTCAAACTACCGACGAACAAGGGATGATAGAACGAATGCAGCTATATTTTGCTATGTTGCGACAAAAGTACCAGTTGCCTGTACGTCAGTTTGTGATTTATGTAGGGAGCAAGCCGCCCAAAATGCGTACTAGTTTGCAACCACAAGAAGTTTTTACTGGTTTTAAGCTGATTGACTTGCAGCAAGTAAGCTATGAGCAATGGCTTGATTCAAGCATACCCGAAGAAATGCTGCTTGCAGTACTAGGCGACTTTCAGCAGGTAGATGCTTTGGTAGTTTTGAAACAAATAATTTCAAAACTTACTAAACTAATTAATGATCCTGGTACGTTACAAAAATATATCAGGCAACTGACCACCCTTGCCCGATTAAGAAATTTAACAATTGAAACCCAAAAAACACTAAATTCTATGGCATTGACTTATGATATTGAAAGAGACGCTTTTTACCAAAAAGGAGTAAAAGAAGGTAGAGAAGAAGGCAAGAAAGAAGGATTGGCACAAGGCGTTGAGAAAGGAAGAAAAGAGAAAACAACAGAAATAGTGCTTGGTTTGATCAAATCTGGCAAGCTTACCTTGAGCGAAATAGCCCAACTTGTTAACATCAGCTTGGTACAAGTGCAAAAAATTGCTAATCAAAATAAATAAACCTTATGGTGATATGGCATTGACTTATGATATTGAAAAAGATGCTTTTTATCTAAAAGGAGTAAAAAAAGGTAAAGAAGAAGGATTGGCACAAGGTGTTGAGAAAGGAAGAAAAGAGAAGACAACAGAAATAGTGCTTGGTTTGATCAAATCTGGCAAGTTTACCTTGAGCGAAATAGCCCAACTTGCTAACATCAGCTTGGTACAAGTGCAAAAAATTGTGGGTAAATTATGATCACACAAACCCGACGTCTGATTACTTACCTAAAAATCTCTGGACACCCCCAAAATAGTATTATTTCGTCTTATGTAAAAGCCATTGATCAACTAGGTTCACAAGAAGACTTACAAGTACTGCTTGATTTGTTTTTGAAACAACCTGACAATTATAAGTACACTGATTTGCTTTACGCAATTAAAAGACGAGGCAATAAGGCAATGGCTAATGCATTAGTAAAGCATTGTTTTGATGATCAATTGTTATTGAAAAAAGGCATTACTGAAGAGGTATTGGATTGCATTACTTGGCTAGAGCACCCTCAAGCCGAAGCAATTCTTTGGCGTCATTTTCATCATAAAAAAACTGACTATTCTATACATCAGGCGGCTTGCATAGGTTTACTACATTTTGACTTAAGTGCCCACCAAGGGGTAATTCTGAAAGCAATTGAAGCTTGCATTGGCAAAAACTTATTTGACGAATTTGTACCTGCCTTGGTGTGCAAAGTAACCGATGTTGCCAAGCGCGACGAACTGGTAGAACGGCTTTATGAATCGGGTAGTACAGTTACTTCTACCGATTGTAACGGAGGTATTGTATTGGGGCTTGCTTTATCGTCTGGCAGAGGTGAAGAACTTTTCAAGAAATTGTTTTGGGACGAGTATTGGGAAGTACAAGGAGGTGGCACAGGTACTAATACCTTTGCTTATACGGGGTTGCAATACCTGCAAATAACCATACAAGATTTGTGCAGACAAATACAAGCAGACATAGACAGTGGGCAAGATGATCAACAAACCATTCATCAATTAAGGGTTTTAAGGGCTATGTTATCTTGTCGAATGAGGCGGCCTTACTCGCTTTTAAAGTTTTCTCCTGTGTTTACTGATAGTTTGTTGAATGTATATGCCAGTGTTTTTAGCTGGAGTACCCCACACAAAGACGACTCACTTGCTGGGTTGGCAAGCAAACTTACTCAAGGCAAGTTCAATTTTTATAAAGAAAAGATCGAACTTCAGCTAAAAATAGACAAGGAAATATTGGAAATAAGGTAATATCAAACAGTCTCTTCTTCTTTTTTTGTCGAGCTTGATGTACCAAGGTCTATCACTGTTGCTGCTTGTTTTTTTGCCTGCCTCCACCTGAACAATATCCAACCCAATAACCCAATGAATGCTACTGAAACAGCGATACCTATATTACGCCACAGGTTTCGTTTTTTAGTCATTTGCTCGATGAGCTTGTCTTTGCTGGCAAGCTGTAGTTTTTTCTCGTTTTGCTCAGTTTTAAATTTGTTCTGTAGAGACGATATTTGGGCAAAACTTTCGGAGCTAAACAACGAGTCTTTGATGCTGGCGTACCTTTGGTGATATTCATAAGCTCTTTGGTAGTTTTCACTTTGGGCATAAGCTTTAGCAGTGTACTCATAAGCTTCCTTTTCAAATTCTTTCACCCCTATTTCGGTGGCAATGCGTAATCCTCTGCGTAAATAGACCAAGGCTTGCTTTACATTCCCTCTACTTAGGTAGGTTTGCCCAATGCTATTGAGTGAAGCGGCTTCTCCTTTTTTATCTCCAATCTCTGCCTTTATCTTCAGCGATTGTGCGTGATAATCCAGTGATTTATCATAATTTTTAAGATTTTTGTGCACAATACCAATGTTGTTTAATGCAATAGCTTCACTGTTTTTGTCGTCGCTTTCCTGAAAAATTTTGAGAGCTCGTCCATAATAATCCAACGCTTTTTCAAATGCTTTGGCATCATCATAAATGGCACCTATATTATTGAGCGCCTGAGCTATCCCGTCTTCATTTTTACTTTCTTGGCTTACTTTTAATGATTGTTTGAAGTAAATCAGGGCTTTGTCATTTTTCTTAAGTTTTTTATATACAATACCCACATTATTGAGCGCAAGTTGTAGACTCCCCTTATCGTTGCGTTGTTCGTTGTGTTTCAGGGCTTTAAGGTAGTGTTCAAGGGCAAGGTCGTAGTCTGCTTGGGCGTAGTATACTGCTCCCAGGTAGCGCAAGGTTTCGTCTATACCTGGTCCACTATTCATTTCTTTGTAAATGACGTGTGCTTCCTGAAAGTTTTTTAGTGCTTTGCCATATTCTCCCTGATAATAATAAATCAAGCCAATGGCATTCATGGTATAAGCCACCCCTTTGCTCGATTTAGCACTTTGGTAATATTTAAGGGCTTGCAGGTAATACTCAAGGGCTTTTTTATAATTACTTTGATTTTTTTGTAAATCGCCCAAATCATTGAGACTATGTGCAATATACTCTTCATCCTTGAGTTTTTTGGCAATAGTATACTCTTCATTGGCGTACTTTGCGGCTGCTTCGGGGTCGTCCAGCGATAAGTAAAACACCAGGTTTTGTAAAACTTCTATCTTATCTTCTTCAGAGGTAGCTTTTGCCAATTGTTCTTGCCAGATAGCAACAGAGTCTTGTTGAGCATATAAGAGCCCAACATTGCCCATTACCAGCCAAATCACAAAAGCCCAGGCTCCTTTGTATGCTTGGAGAGAGGTTCGTGTCATTATATGTTTATCTGCTATTAATTCTATTATTCAAGTGTCACTATCGTCTGCCAATATGCAAAGGCAGATTTTTTTCACTTATGGTAAGTTTAGACTTTTTTTAAAAAATTACAAATAATTTGGTTAATTTGAGTGGTATAATCAAAAGCAACAAGTGATGAGCGACAAGATTCAAGTATTTATATATGTATAAAGTATAATTACCTAAACTTGCCGCCTGAAGCTTGATGCTTGGAGCTTAAAAAAGTAATAAAGTGGAAGAGAATAAAGAACACAAAGCAGACAATCGAAGGTCGGCACTCAAAAAAATTGCCATTGCTGGTACTGCGGCTATCTTTAGCCCTTCAATTTTGGTAGGAAAAGATTTAAGTGACCAATACAAAATGGTCATCAAAGGTGGTAGGGTATTTACCGAAGGAACCCTTAAATCGCTGGAAGTAGGCATTACCCAAGCGGGCAAAATTAAGCTAAGCCCTACTCCATTAGAAGCCCGCAAGGTAATCAACGCCTCAGGAAAAATTGTAAGCCCTGGATTTATCGATATTTTGGGAGATAACGCCAGCAACCCACGTCAGACTTACCGCTTGTTCGAAAAATACAAAGTAAGCGATGGGGTAACCACGGTATTGCAAATGCATGGGGGGGCTATGTTTCCCAAAAGTTTTCATAATACGTTTGACCGTTTGCCTCACTATACCAATTTTGGGGTGAGTATTTTCGTGATGCGTTTGCGCCTAAAGTATTCATTGGCACAGCGTTACCGTTATGTAGAGCAAGGACTAGAACAAGGAGCTTTGGCAGTAGCACACAGTATGGAGTACCAACCAGACACTACTTATGCCGAAGTATTGCAGTATGCCAAACTTGCCAAAAAATATGACCGCCCACTCTTTTTACATTTGCGTTATTCAGACGAAAAACGTGAGTTGGAAGGGGTGAAAGAAGCCATTCGGCTGGCTAAAGAATCTGGCGGTGCACGTGTACACATAGACCACCTGCACTCTACCGGAGGCACATTTAACATGGCTAAAGCTTTAGAGCTTATCCAAAATGCGAACAACATGGGGCTGGAAATCACCTGTTGTGTATACCCTTACAGTTATTGGGCAACCTATATTGTATCTAAGCGTTTTGCCCCAGGTTGGCGTAAGCGTTTTGGCATGACTTACACTGATTTGACGGTAGTAGGGACGGGTAAAAAGATTACTGCACAAACTTTTCCGCTGTACCGCAAACGTCATGGAGTATTGGTGGCGGTGCCCGAAGGTACCATGCCTTTTGAGAAAACGATTAACCTGGCGTTGCAAACCGATTTTTGCATGATAGGTTCTGATGGAGGCATACAAAGTGCACCCAGAGCCAATAATCATCCCAGAGGAGCAGGTTGTTTTGCTACGGCTGTTCGTCATGGCATGGACATAGGCATGAGTCTCGAAAAGGTGCTCGACAAAGTGACTACCTTACCTGGACGTTTGATGCGCCCTTCTATGAATGATAGGGCAGTGTTGAAAGATGGCAACATAGCCGATGTAACCGTATTTGACCCTAAAACGATTCGGGGAAAAGCCAGTGTAGCAAATCCTAACCAGTTTTCAGAAGGCATAGATACTGTGATTGTCAATGGCGAGGTTGCTTACCAAAACAAAAAATTGCTGAAGTCGGCAGGGAAGCCTATTTACTATGGTAAATAAATTGCTATGTAGGCAATAAGTATTGGTAACGAACTACCAAAATGAGTTGTGACTGAATAACTTATATTTAATGGTTTTTAAGTAACAAGTCAAAATTAAATATGACTAATGGGTAAGTATAACTGTCATCCTATGAGAAAGTTATACTTACTTGTAGCACCGATATGCATCGGTATCTAAGGACTTATAGCTAATTACACCGATTATCTAAGACTTGCTGCTACTTAGTTACTTATAACAATACACCTAAAACTTACTTTACACATGGATTATCAAACTGTAGCTACCAAGGTCAGAGAGTTTATAACTTTTAAAGACCAAATAGATAAAATGAAACAGGAGCTTGTTGAGCTTGAACAAAATCCACCTAAACTTACCAACGACACTGTAACCTGGGAAGAAGCAGTGGCTTATGCTGAAGGAAAAAAAGCCCACGAAGCCCGTATTAAAGAGGTACGCATGGGCATACAAACCAGGGCTGAGCTTACCAATGGACGTGAGCAAGAAATAGGTAAATTATTGCCTATTCAGGATCACTACATCCTGTTTAAGATAATGGTCAACAATGAAGAGCAAACCTTTAAGATTGGTTATTTCCCTAATAGTTATGGGTTTAGAATGGAACGAGTAGCCAATACTCCTCCATCAGCAACACAAGCGACTAATACCGAGACCTCGGCTTAAAAAATAAAGGCACTGGAGTAAAGTTTGTGTGAACATTACTTTGGTGCTTTTCTTCTTTATTATTACCTACAACTAATCAATCTTTTGAACGCTTATGATTCCTAAGATTCAGACATGATGATCTTAAACTCAACATTTGATAAAATTATCAATAGCCGTTTTTTAGGTAGCTCAGTGTTACAATATGCTATATTCTTGGCTTACCTTATTGGAGGTATTTTATTGGGCAGGTTGTTATACTTTTTTCTTAAAAAATATGCCCGTAGAGTGACTGCCAAAACCAAGTCTACCATAGACGATATGATTGTAGACCTTATTGAGGAACCCTTGGTAGCAGTGGTGGTGGTTATAGGGTTTTATTTTGGGTATCATCAATTACACCTTCCTTCTAAAGTATATAATTTTTTTACCCATACTACCAACAGTTTTTTTACTATAGCAGTTGCTTGGTTTGTTATCCGGTTGGTAGACAAGGTCTTGGCTAGTTACAAGCGATCATCTTCTTTAGAAGACAAAAATGAGCTGTATGACCATGTGTTGCCGCTTTCGCGGAAAATTATTCGTTTTACTTTAATTTTAGTTACAGCCATTATCATTGTCAACAACTTTGGTTATAATGTAACCTCATTGGTAGCAAGCTTGGGCATTGGTGGGTTGGCAGTGGCATTGGCAGCACAAGAGGTCTTAAAAAATATATTTGGCGGAGTGAGCATCATTACCGACCGCCCTTTTAAGCTAGGCGACTATGTATCAATTAACGACTTTGAAGGTACTATAGAAGAAATAGGACTGAGGTCTATCCGGCTTAAAACTTATGAAGGTTACTACGTTACGATGCCTAATCACTTGATTACCGAAACATCTATCAAAAACTACAATCGTTATAAGGTTACTCGCCTTATTTTTATCATTGGCTTGACGTATAGTATGACCGATCGGCAGATTATTACAGCAAAAAAACTAGTAGAAGAATCACTTAATCAAACCAAAAGGGTAGTCAAAAACACCTATGAAATAGAGTTTATTAATTTCAATGACTTTTCATTGGATCTTTATATTGCTTGCGATGTAGCGTGCAACATTCCCCCCTTGCGGAGAAAGGTGCAAGACTCTATTAACATGAAAATAAAACAGGCTTTTGATAAGGAAGGCATCGAGATTGCGTTTCCTACTCAGACTGTAGAGTGGAAACGAAGCAACTAATCGAATAATGGATACGTTGAGCAGTTGTACCTGATTGTTACCAAGTTTTTTCTTGATAATGTCAAATGGTGATTATTGTCGGCACTTGAGGCAATGACTTTAAATATTTGTAGACTTTAGACCAGTTTCTATATTTAAACGTTTTATTATTAAGTTGTACCTTTATCCAATAATACCCAAAATATCGACTACTACTTTAAATGTTATTTATCTATTAAAAAATAATGAAGTTTAACACACAAATACTCCCCCGATTTACCAAAACCATAAGCTTGCTTATTTTAGTCTTTTTTGCGTTGCCATCATCTGCCCAGTATGTATCGCCAGTATATACTGTAGACAGCGACTATGATGGTGTGCCCAATGTGCGTGACAAGTGCCCAACCACTCCCGAACTTATTGAAAATTATGAGTTGGCGCAAGCAGTAACTGTCAAAGGCAAAAAAGTAGTGGTGGTGTTTAGAAATGTAAGAAAAAACTTTGAGATACGCCGACGTAAGTTGCTTATCAAAAAAAGTCGTTGGCTCAAACGAATGCGTAAAGCCGATGAAACAACCAATCCAACAAAAAGTACGATCCTCAGCAAAATCAGAGACTTGGATAGCTTAATTAAGCGCCCATCTATATATGAGGCAAAAGTTACCATTAATGGAAAAATAGAAAACTTTACCATTCCTATTGATGTAGATGAGTTTGGTTGCTTACCTGATGCAGATGGCGATGGTATACCAAATATTGTGGATAAGTGCCCTGATAAGCCTGGGATAAAAAAATTAAAAGGTTGCCCCCCAGCCAAAAAGAAAGACCGTGATGGAGATGGTATTATTGATGAAGATGATCTGTGCCCTGATAAGCCTGGGCCTAAAAAGAACAAAGGTTGTCCCGAAATTCTGAAAAAAGAAGAAGAAGAAATTCTAAAAAAAGCCAGTAAGGTTTTATTTGCTTTTTCAAAAGCAGAGATTAAAACTGTATCGTTCCCTATACTAGACGAGGTAGTCCGATTGCTTAAAAAGTATCCTAAATCTAATATTCACTTAGAAGGGCACACCGATAATGTGGGCAAAGACCAAAGCAACCTGATATTGTCAAAAAACCGTGCTGCCTCAGTAAGGCAATACTTTATAAATAAAGGCATTAATGCCAGTCGTATTACTAGTATAGGTCATGGCGAACAACGCCCTATAGATACCAATACTACTGCCAAAGGACGGCAAAATAACCGGAGGGTAGATATGGTGATGTTTTTTGGCAAACGTACTACCAAAATTATTAAGAAGAATTAGATTACTAAACTATTCTAATATATAGATGAGAAACCTAATGAATTCGTTCGTTAGGTTTTTTTATTGAAATAGGAGGGTAACCTCAGTATGAGAGGTGTTTAAACGATACAATCATCAAGGTATTCTACCAACTAAAATAGTATTTTACCGTATCAAATAAGTAGCGTATTAACCATCCTACTTTTTGAAAAATATAATTATCTACCCCCTATGAACCTAATCACATCTCAACTAAACTTGTTGTTCGAAGGACGAAAAGTTTTAGTTTATGAGCTTCCCCAAGGCGAATTTCCCTCTCCTACATTAGTCAAGGTATTGAAGAACCCACATCCTACCCCCGAAGAATTGTCCCAGTTTTATAATGAGTACAGGGTTGCTCAAACACTCAATGAGCATGAGGTTATGTTAAATGATATAGAGGGAGTGCGGAAGGTATATAAAAAAGGCAGCATTGACCAAAAGCCTGCTTTGTTTTTAGAACACATTATAGGTACAACACTTGCCGAAATAATCAGAGAAAAAAAGCAGTTCAACATTATAGACTTTCTCAATACGGCGATTGAACTTACCCATATCGTGGGGCGCATTCATCACTTTCATGTCATTCACCGTGACATTACCCCTAATAATATTATATTGGGTAAAACACAAAAGCCTGTTATTATAGATTTTGGGCTTGCAACTGAATTGTCTGGACAAACCTTTTTTATTGGTAATCAAACTCTGGAAGGTACTATAGCCTACATTTCCCCAGAACAAACCGGACGCATGAACCGCCGGATAGACCATCGCTCCGATTTATATTCTCTAGGCATCGTGTTTTACGAAATGCTCACAGGTACTTTACCGTTCAATAGTAATGATAAAATAGAGCTGGTACATGCTCACCTTGCAATACCCCCTATTCCTCCCGAAGAAGTAGTACCTTCTATTCCTCCCATCATTTCTCAAATCATATTAAAACTACTGTCCAAAAATGTAGAATACCGTTACCAGTCAGCCTATGGGTTGCGTGCCGACCTTACCGAAGTAGCCTACTACTTAAAGTCTCAACCCAACACCTCAGTAAGTTTTAACATAGCGCAAAAAGATCGTTCAGGGATATTACAAATACCAGAAAAACTATATGGTCGTAAAAAAGAGTTAAACCTACTGATACAAGCTTATGACCGGGTAGCAAAAGGTGCCAATGAATTGTTGTTGGTATCGGGAGAGTCGGGGGTAGGTAAATCCAATCTTATCCATGAGCTTTATCCTGACATTGCCCAGAAAAACGGTCTTTTTATTGAAGGAAAGTATGACCAGTTTCAGCAGCAAAAGCCCTATTCTGCCATTACTCAGGCGTTTAATGCCTTGTTTCAGTATTTGGTAACTTTACCTGCAATTGAGCTCAAACGCTGGCAAAAAACTATTCAAAATGCTGTAGGTAACAATGGACGTTTACTTACAGATGTGATGCCCGATTTGGAGCTAATTATTGGGCAACAACCACCAGTAAGTCGCATTGATGGACAAGAAGCGCAAAACAGGTTTCAGCGAGTAGTTCAAACCTTTATCAAAGATATCTCGCGTAAAGAAAACCCTTTGGTGTTGTTTCTCGACGACTTGCAATGGGCTGATGCCTCTTCGCTACAACTTTTGCAGACCATGCTTAACCAAAATGATAATCAGTATTTTTTGGCAATAGGTGCCTATCGTAGCAATGAAGTGCACGAGTCCCATCCGTTTAATATTACACTGCACAACTTAAAACAAGCCAATGAAGCGGTTATTCATGAGTTAGCTCTACAAAATCTTACACAACAACACATAGAAGAGTTGTTAAAAGATTCTTTATACTTTGACGATGTCCAGCAATTATATCAACTGGCGGAACTCATTTTTATAAAAACCCAAGGCAATGCTTTTTTTGTCAACCAGTTTTTAAAATCATTGTATGAAGAGCTGTTGCTTACATTTAGTTTTAAAAAACAAGTGTGGGAGTGGGACATATCAAAAATAAAAGAGCAGAATATTACCGATAATGTGGTAACATTGATGACCCAAAAGATCAACACCTTGCCTGTAAGTACCTGTCAAGTACTTCAAGTAGCCGCTTGCTTGGGCAGTACTTTTAGCTTGCAAATGATTAGCCTGGTACAACAGTCTTCTTCGGTGCACGTGTTTAAGGCGCTATGGTTGGCAGTTACTGCAGGGTATATTTACCCACTAGACGAAAACTATCAACAGTTTCAGGGCGAATCGACAGAAAAAAGCAACAACGAAAAGCATACTCAATTCAAATTTGCGCACGATCGTATAGAGCAAGCCACTTACAATTTACAAACCCTTGAGGAACGGGAAAACACCCATTGGCAAATAGCACAGTTACTGTATACAAAGCATCAAAATAACCCTGCGTATATATTTTCTTTGGTCAACCACTTCAATAAAGCATTGCGTCTGGTAAAGCAAGAGAATCAGCAAGTGTTAGTGGCAAACTTGAACAAGCAAGCAGCCGAAAAAGCCCATAAAACCAACGCTTATGAGTCGGCTTTGGGCTACTATACTACAGTTATGCAACTACTTGATGTCAAAGTATGGGATAACTATGGCTTTGCTTTTAGTTTATATACCCAATATGCTGAATGTACTTATCTTACAGGTGATTTTGACACGGTTCGTCAGGTGTATAGTCAATTGTTGGCACAGCCCTTAACCCAACTTGACAAGACCAGGGTGCATTATGTTTTGTCTCGTTTGTTACTTACTGAAGGGGAAGTGGAAAAAGCGCAAAGTGAAATACTGAAAGCCTTGGATTTATTAGGAGTACGTTATCCTAAAACGACGGATGAGTCTGAGGTTTTTTTGGAAAAAGAATATCAGGAGGTAAACAATCACTACCAACACCTGAGAGAAGACATTATTATAAATCGTCCTTTGATTCAGTCAGAAAAAGACGACTTGTTGCTCAGCATTTTCGAAACTTTAGGCAATATTAATTATATACTAGGGGAAACAGCTTTTAGTATTTGGGCAGGACTAAGACTCACAAATATTACTTTACAAAAAGGGAATAATAAACAGTCTTCCTACGCTTTTATTGTCTTTGGTATTTATTGCATCATTTACTTAAAAGACAGTCTAAAGGGATATAAAATAGGGCGACTAGCTTTAAAAATCTCAGATAAAATTGATCATCAAGGACAACAAGCTACTGCACATTATGTGTTTGGTTCGAGTATTTTGCATTGGGTATCTCATCAAAGAAAAAACCTGAAGTACCAGCAAAAAGCCATACAGTATGGGTTGGAAGGGGGCAACAATATGGTGACAGCTTATGCTATGTTTTCTTTGTTGCAAGAGTTGCTGCTCACAGGTACTCACCTGGAGGAGGTGAAAAATGAACATGATAAACTGTTGCCTGTGCTCAAAAAAATAAATCCGTATACTTATCAACTCAATGTAATTCCTACCATTTTTCAACCACTTAAACAATTGTTGGGCGAAACCCAATCTACTCAATCGTTTGATGACGCTGGGTTTAATGAAAAAAAATTTTTATCTGAGTGTAGTACCAACGGTGTAGCTCAGTTTTATACTGCCAAAGCAAGGAATCTATACATCTTTGGGCATTTCGAACAAGGAGCCACACTTGCTAAACACTACGACCTGTTTTTTCAAAGTGTGCCTACCCTTATCAACCTGGTGGAGGGGGTATATTATGTGGCATTACACCTATTGGCTGTATATTCCAAACAAAGCATTCAACAGCAACAGCAAGACTTAGTTATTATCAATAAAGCATTGATACAACTAGAAAAATGGGCAATAAACGCACCTATGAATTTTAATGCTCGGTATTTGTTAGTGCTGGCAGAAAAAACTTACCAAGTAGATCATCAAGACTTTAAGGCAGTAGATTTGTATGAACAAGCCATTGCTGAAGCACATCGTACCGAGTTTCTTTACCTTGAAGCCATTGCCCATGAGCGTATTGCTCAGTTTTGGCTTGCCCATAAGAAAGACAGCTATGCTAAGCTTCATATTCAGCAAGCATACCAACTATATAAAGCCTGGGGTGCTAAAGCCAAAGTAAGGCAATTGGGGGAGATATTCCCCTACTTTTTATCAAGGAAGAAAAACAAGCATTCACTCTCTACCCAGGAGAAGGTAGTCAAAGAAAACCAATATACTACGTTCAGAAGCTCTACCAATGGAGGTACTTTAGACCTTCATACTATCTTAAAATCGTCAACGGCACTGATGAAAGAGGTACACCTGGAAGCATTGCTTGAGCAAATGATTAAGATAGTGGCCGAAAGTGCAGGAGCACAAAAAGTATATATCATTGAAAACAATCAGGAAAGTTTGGTGGTAAGAATGAAAGGTGAAATGGCGGTACAAATAGGCAGACCAGACTTTGGCGACATACAAGTAACTGCTCTCAGTACTCCTTTGGAGCAGAGTACTGAGGTGCCCATTTCTTTGATTAATTATGTGCATCGCCTAAGGTCGGATATGGTAATAGCCAACGCCAATGAAGAAAAACTCTTGCGAAAAGATACTTATATACGCAAGCATCGCCCTAAGTCATTGTTATGTTACCCTATATTAAGAAAAGAACGAGTAAGCCTTATATTTTATCTGGAAAACAACCTTGCCATTGGTGCATTTACTCCTGAACGGTTAGAGATACTAGGGGTACTGTCGTCACAAATAAATGTATCTTTAGAGAATGCATTGCTTTATGAAAACCTGGAAGAGAAAGTCAAGGAACGGACAGAACAACTTAGAAGCAAAAATCGTGAAATGTCTGTACAGTCAGAAATACTTAAAGACATGTATCAACAGTTGCAAAAACACAACAAAGATGTAACTGCAAGCATCAATTATGCACTGAGAATACAAGAGTCTATGTTGCCTAAAGTAAAACACATTAAAAAACAACTGCCTGAGCTTTTTCTAATGTACCGCCCCCGTGATATTGTATCAGGTGATTTTTATTGGTACGGCGAAAAAAACGGACAAGTGATTATTGCAGCCATTGACTGTACCGGCCACGGAGTACCAGGGGCGTTTATGAGTATGTTGGGACATGGCATATTGAACCAAGTTGTGTACACAAAAAAAATTACCGATCCTGGAGCCATTCTTAGTTCGTTGCATTTGGGTATATTGACTGCGCTCAGACAACGTGAAACTGACAATCGGGATGGAATGGATATGACCATTTGTGTTATTGACAAACAAAATAAGGTGTTGAAGTTTGCCGGAGCTAAAAACCCTTTGCATATTATTCAGGACAATGAGCTTACCGAAATAAAAGGAAACATTATGCCTATAGGTGGCGTTTGGCGCAGAATAGAAAAACGAGAATTCAATACTGTCGTATTTCCCTTAGATAAGCCCACCACTGTCTACATTCACTCTGATGGCTACCAAGACCAGCTTGGAGGACCAGACGAATACCCTAAAAAATTTATGAAACGAACCTTCAAGCAATTATTGTTTTCTATTCACCAAAAACCAATGGAAGAGCAACAGCAAATACTGGAAGAAACCTTGGATAATTGGATAGGAGATTTACATTCTCAAACAGATGATATATTGCTGATTGGATTTCGCATTACCCCAGATATGTTGGCATAATACTAGTAGTAATGAGGGGAGTTTGAAAGCCCGATGATTAATAAAACCCCTGATGAAAGCGAAACAACTATTACCTGTGTATTTACTATGTATAACTCTTTGGTTTACAGGTTGTGAACACAAAGCATCGTTGCAAAGTACATACAATGAAAAAAACCTAGAGGCCGACTTGCTTGCCATAGAGAAAACCAAACAAGCAAGCAAAGAGGACTTAAAACTATTGTCGGTATACATACTATACAACAAAATTATAGATCAACAAATTGGTTCAGAAACTTATGCCGATTTGCTGCTTGCTGCCAAGACCACCAAAAGAAAAAAAATAAAACCCTTTCAGGTGATATTTAGTCGTTTAGAACGTGCTGAGTATGATGAAGTACTGGGTAATGCCTTGGCTATATCAGCCGCTGATTCTTCGTTACATAACAAGAGAAAAGAGTTTAAGAAACTAGACGAAAACTTTGCCCGTGAACAGGATAAGATTTTGAGAGAAATGGAGGCCAATAAAAAAAGTGAGTCAGAAAAAAGGCGAGAGTTCTCGAATAACCTGGAGGAAGAAAACCTTGGAATGCCTGTCAAAGTAGCTGAAAAAACCAGAAAGGCATTGAAAGTAACATTGATAGAAAAAAAAGTAGCAAAGAAAACGGAGTCTTATGCTTATGTATTGTATACTTTTGAACTTAAAAACACCACCTCGAAAAAAATGAAGGCTTTGACTGGAAAAGTAGATGTGCTGGATAACAATATAGACTTGGTGACGAGTGTGTTGATAGAGTGTAACCAAGAGGTTGACGCAGCTCAAGCAATCCAATGGAAATACGAAGTCCGTTACCCTGTATTGTCTCAGGTATACAAAAAGCTAAAAGACTTGCCTAAACCTCAAGTGGTGTGGAATCCACAAAAAATATTTTTTGCTGATGGCACGATTTGGCAGTAATTAGTCTACCTGTTTACAACTTGCAATCTTTTAAAGCATCACCTATATTTGGCTATGATTGCGCCTCACTTGGATGTTTTTGCTGTACTTATATTTTTAGGAGTTATACAAGCCCTGTTTCTTGCTTTACAATGCCTTTTTGGGCAGCCTCGCCTAGAGCCCTCCAATCGTTTTTTGGCGTTTAACCTGCTGGCAAATGCAGCTACTTTACTCGAGATTTTTTTGTGCTACAGCGGATACATCATTTATACATTACACTACTATGACGTGTCCGAACCTTTTAACTTTGTATACGCCCCATTGTTGTGGCTCTATCTCAGAACCTATTTAAACCAAAGCACCCCTCAAAAATGGTATTTACATTTTATCCCATTTTTGTTTTATATCTTATACTGCACCTTATTTTTTATACAGTCAGCTGCCTATAAATACAATGCATTTTTGTATGCTTACCATCCTGATTTGCCCCACATACACTCTACAACTATATGGACTACCGACCCATTGGGTATCAAAGCTCACATTAATACCGTCTCTATTTTATTCAATGGAGTGTATTATTATCTCATCATTCGTTTTATCATACAATATACCAAACAACATCAACTCTCTTTTTTTAAACCCTTGCCAAACAAACGTTTACGTTGGGTTCGTACCCTCTTTATTTTGTCTGCGTTTAGCTATATACATTGGGCATACCGCACTTTTTTTGTGCTACGCGATTTGCAAGACTATACCAGCGCTGCGCTCAGTGCAGTAATCATTTACTATATGAGTTTTATGTTGATGCAGCATCCCGAAGTATTTAGAAGAAGAAAGCAAAACAATGCCCCAAAATACGCTAAATCGGGATTGAGTGAATCGGAAAAAGAAATCATTCTTACTCAATTGACTCAACTTATGCAAAATGAAAAACTATACCGTGATAACTTGATTTCTTTGCCGCAATTGGCAAAAAAACTAGCCGTACCCAGCCATAGCATTTCGCAAGTATTGAATGAACAACTCCATAAAAACTTTTTTGGCTTTTTGGCCGATTACCGTGTGCAAGAAGCCAAGGAATTGTTGAGCAACCCAGCATTAAACCACTTGACTATAGAAGAAATAGCCACTAGGGTAGGTTATAATTCAAAGTCGGCATTTAATAATGTTTTCAAAAAGATTACCCACACCACCCCATCAGTCTACAGAAAAAATACATCTAAATAGATCCTGTTTATCAGGCACTTACAAAAGAAAAGGCTTTTTTGTGCCATTTTCTACTCCCTTTTTAGGTTTGGTTGGTCTTACCTATGAATACCAACAATAACATTATGAACACTTAAAGCATTGAAAAAAAACAGACAAGCCTACTCCTTTTTTAAGGTGGGTTTGTCTATTCAATGAAACACTAATTAAACACTGTGAACAATTAATAACCAAGTCTGCAAAACCTGACTTTTTTGAAAGAACTTACACTATGAATACCTAAAAAAACAGACAAGCCTACTCCTTTTTTAAGGTGGGTTTGTCTATCAAATGAAACACTAATCAAACACTGTGAACAATTAATAACCAAGTCTGCAAAACCTGACTTTTTTGAAAGAACTTACACTATGAATACCTAAAAAAACAGACAAGCCTACTCCTTTTTTAAGGTGGGTTTGTCTATTCAATGAAACACTAATCAAACACTGTGAACAATTAATAACCAAGTCTGCAAAACCTGACTTTTTTGAAAGAACTTACACTATGAATACCTAAAAAAACAGACAAGCCTACTCCTTTTTTAAGGTGGGTTTGTCTATTCAATGAAACACTAATCAAACACTGTGAACAATTAATAACCAAGTCTGCAAAACCTGACTTTTTTGAAAGAACTTACACTATGAATACCTAAAAAAACAGACAAGCCTACTCCTTTTTTAAGGTGGGTTTGTCTATCAAATGAAACACTAATCAAATACTATAACTATCAATTATTAAAATCAATTTTGTAACTATGATGCACTGTGAAAAAAACTAAACAATAAGCAAAAACAAGTCACTTATCGTTGATGGTGGCTTGTTTTAAACCAACAAATTGAATGAACTACGAATACTAACAAAATTGAAAACACTATGAACACCAGGTCAATACACCAATACCGATTGACCATTTGTAATTACCCAAAATATTTGAGGAAGAATAAATTCCATCAGGCAAAACAGCCTTGACTACAGGGCTGTATTATCTAAACTAAATCGTTGATCAGTTTATGTGTTAGCTTATATTAAAAAGAGCTACAAAACCGACTAATTGAAAACCTACACTAAACACGTTGTCTGTGAGAACGTGTTTTTTTACTTTAGAAACCCTCCAAAATGTACTTGCCTGTGGGCAAAAATGCCTTTCTGAGCCTTAAACAAGTATTTTATTTTTACAACGCCTACCTTTGGGTACTTGATTTAATTTATGTATACCCATGAAAAACAACCTTAAAACAACCTTTGATCAATCTCCTAAAAATGCTTGGTGGTGGGTGTTAATAGCCCTCTTTGCTGTTAAACTTTTTATTCACCTTTGGGCAGGCAATCAATATGGGTTTCACCGCGATGAGTTGCTCTACCTTGTACAAGGCCACCATCTAAGCTTTGGCTACATGGAAGTACCACCAGTAACCGCCTGGCTTGGTAGATTGGCTCGCACTATAGGCGGTGATAGTTTGCTTACCATACGTATCCTTACAGCACTGGCTGGTTTATGTACGTTATGGCTTACTGTACAATTTGTGCGAAAACTGGGGGGGAGCTTATTTGCCCAAGTGCTTGCCGTTGTATGCATACTTGCCAGCCCAGCTTTTTACCGTCACCACACCCTGTTTCAGCCTGTGGTATTCGACCAGTTATGCTGGTTATTGGTATATTATTTTTTACTCCATTATTTACTCAGCCATCAACCCCGTTATTTGGTATGGATGGGGGTAGCGGCAGGCATAGGCATGCTTACTAAATACAATATGCTGTTTTGTGCAGGGGGCATTGTGTTGGCAATGTTTGTTTCCAACCACCGTAAGCTCATTACGAGCCCGTGGGCTTGGGCAGCTTTGGGGGGTGCGGGTGTCATTGTATTACCCAATATTTTTTGGCAATACCAACATGATTTTCCCGTAATGGATCATTTCAAGGGTTTGTATAAAAAACAACTTCAGGGAGTGACTACTGGCGATTTTCTATTGGCTCAACTCCGCATGCACCAATACATTACTGCTCCAGTATGGTTGTTGGGTTTATGGTATTTTTTGCAACAAAAACATTTACGTTGGTTAGGTGGAGCGTACCTTGCCACTTTGGGTTTGTTTATGCTTGCCCAAGGACAAGCTTATTATTTCAATGGTGTTTATCCTTTGATGTTTGCAGGTGGAGCAGTGTTTATTGCCCGGCAAATAGAAAACATCAAGGCAAAGCGTATTGTTCGCCCGATGTTGGTATTGACTATCTTTGCTTTTGGTGTGGTAGTCATGCCTTATGGCACCCCTTTTCTAACAATAGATCAATTCATTAAATATACTCAGACACTCAATATCAACCCTATTACCCCATTGCCCAATGGCAGGGTACAAAACCTGACCAATGATTATGCAGACATGTTTGGTTGGCGCGAGCAAGTACAAGTAGTAGCAGGTGCTTATTCCAAGCTTAGTAAAGCCGAACAAGCACACTGTTTGATTTGGGGCGAAAACTATGGAGAAGCAGGCGCACTTCATTATTTGGGCAAAGAGTATGGGTTGCCTCCTGCTATATCAGTGCATGGTAGTTTTTACTTATGGGGGGCAGGCAATCCAAATGCCCAGCTTGCCATTACAGTGGGGCTTTCGCCCAAAGATATGCGTGAATTGTTTGAAGAAGTCATCCTGATACAAACTTTTGAACACCCCTATGCTATAGACGAAGAACACAATATTCCCATATTGCTATGTCGAAGACCCAAGCAACCCTTGGGCACGTATTGGCAAAAATGGAGGAAATACGTATTTAGTTAATCAGTCACTTGGGTTGCTTACAGCATAACTTTTCACCCTTCATACTTCATGTATTGGGGTGTTTTTAGCTTTAGGAGATATTCCTTACATAAATCAGTAGAGCTAATTTTAACAATTTTGTGTTAAAGCTGTAATGTTATGTAACTTTAAGCATAATCAATCAAAATACAATGAAACAACAAACGACAGTAAGTATACTAGGCTGTGGCTGGCTGGGTTTACCTCTGGCTGAGCACCTCATTGCACAGGGTTACCAGGTAAAAGGCTCTACTACCCAAACCTCTAAACTTGATTTGCTCCATCAAAAAGGCGTTGAGGCATTTTTGGTAAAACTTACGCCTGACTTGGAAGCAGACAAAATAGATCAGTTTTTGGATACAGAGACCCTTGTAATTAATATTCCGCCTGGAGTGCGTACACAAGGAGAAGATTTTCATCCTGCTCAAATCAAAACCCTAGAGCCATTCATTGGACAAGCGCCTTTAAAAAATATCATTTATGTAAGTTCTACATCGGTATACCCTAATGTAAACCGGATGGTAGACGAGACCGAGCCTTTAGGCAATACCGATGGTTCGGTAGATGGGGTGCGAGGTTTGTACGTAAACCGTGCTTTGCTCAAAGCTGAACAGATGATCAAAGGGTTGGAAGCTAAAAATGTAACCATTTTGAGACCAGGGGGACTGATAGGAGAGGATCGGGTGCCAGGGAAATATGTTGCAGGAAAAAAAGGCATTACCACTGGAGGTGTGCCCGTAAACTATATACATCCGGTAGACCTGGTACGCATGATCACGCAAGTGATACAACAAAATGCCTGGGGAGAAGTTTTTAACGTTGTAACTCCCGAACATCCTACTCGTCGTGAAGTATACACCCAAAACATTGAAATGTTTGGACTGGAAGCACCTGAATACACAGAGGGTTCGCCTGATTTTAAGATTATTGATGGAACAAAAATAATAGAAACTTTAAATTATAAGTTTGAATATCCCAATCCCCTTGAGTTTCGTTATAACCTATAAGACGTATAAATATTAATGTAATAAAGTGTAATTTATAAATAAGACACCTGACATAATGAAGCAAGTTACTTTAAGTATAATGTTAACTTTGGTGGGTATTACTTTTGGATTTGGGCAAAGCATTCCTTCTGGATACAAAGTACTTCCCGAAGAGTTTAACATTCATTATAAGATTCATAAACAAAGTGCCGGCAAAACCAAAAAAGTAATTATCAACCAGTTTGTCACTTTTCATGTATGGGTATATACCGACAAAGACTCGTTGATAAGAACCACCTACCCTCACAGACCCGCCATTAAAGAAATTTCTACCGAAGAATATAAATACGCTGACCGAGGGTATATGACCGAAATGCTGCTAAAGCTGTCTACTGGCGATAGTGCTACCTTCCGTATGTCGGCCGATTTTCTGTTTAGAACCATTAAGCGCAAGCGACCTAAGTTTTTAAAACCCAACGACTACATCAAGTATGTAATCAAGGTGTTGAACGTACAACCACACGAAGAGGTGCTACACGATAAAGAAGCCAAGGTTTTTCAGCAGAGACAAAAAGATGAAAAAATTATCAGTGCTTACCTCAAGGGTAAAAAGTTTCCTAAAGCCCTCAAAAAAACCTACGCTGGGGTATATTATTATTTTACTAAAGAAGGCAAAGGCGACTTTCCTGTAAAGGGCGATGTGGTCATGTTAAAATATAAAACCATGTTTTTGGATGGTAAAGTGTGGCGTACTTCTAAGATGGATGGTAGGGTGTTTGACTTTCCGGTGGGGCATAAATACGTGATACCAGGGTTTGATCAAGTACTGTTATTGATGCGTGAAGGCACCAAAGGACATTTTATTATGCCCTCTTATTTATGTTATGGCGAAAATGGGTTTTATGGTATTCCTCCTCATACCATCCTTAAGTTTGACATAGAGTTTCTGGCGATCAAATCGCGTAAACAGATTATACACCGTTCGAAGGATGCCGCTACCAAAAAGAAGAAAAAAGGAGCTGACCCCAATGCAAGACGTAGGGTAACTTTAACCAAAAAACAAGCTGACCTTATCAATAAACAAAATGGAGTGGGGCTTACTAAAAAGCAGCAAAAAATGATTAACAAACACTTTAATAAAAATAAGGGCAACCGACGAAAAAAAGACAGAAGGTAATTTTAGTTTTCCTTATAACAACACACTCAAGACAAGCAAACGCTTGTCTTGAGGTGCTTGTGTGCCTGGCATGCAATATCACTTGGTGGTTCAAGTCCACTACGCGCCCATTAGCGGGAAGCGTTAGCCAAAA
>NZ_CANLRP010000026.1 GCF_947493425.1 uncultured Microscilla sp.
TTTAAGCCTAAACATCCAATTAAATAGTTTTTAAATCCATAAATAACTGATAACCAGCAACCAACTTTGACGAAAATTACTGCGGAGTATTGTAAATAGAGACAAAAAAATAATGTTTAAGTTGAACGACAAAGCCAGAGTAAAGTTTGAGTGGTGTTTGGCACAACATCAAATTAAATATGAGACAAAGCAGACTTAAATAACAATAAACCAATGCAAAATACTCTATACGATGTCATTGTAATAGGTGTAGGCGCTATGGGTGCTGCGGCTACTTACTACCTGGCCAACCAAGGGGCGCAAGTGCTTGCCCTTGAACAACACAACATAGTACATCCGCATGGATCACATTTTGGGCAAAGCCGCCTGATAAGAAAAGCCTACGCTGAACACCCCGATTATGTTCCTTTGCTAGAGCGGGCTTATGCCAATTGGACAAGTTTAGAACAAGCGACACAACAAAGACTATATCATAAGGTGGGGCTTGCCTATTTGGGTACACCCGAAGCCCCATTTATTAAAGATGTGAAGGCCTCTGCGCAACAATATAATATTCCATTGGAAACCTACTTGCCCAAGGCTGCCCAAAAGCGTTTCCCTCAGTTTAAGCTTTTGCCCAACCAAGAGGCTATATGGGAGCCCAACGCTGGGTATATCACTCCTGAACGTACCGTGGCTGTTTTGACCCAAGCCGCTCAACAACAAGGTGCCGACATTCGTGCGCGCGAAATCGTGTTTAACTGGCAACTCAAAGAAGGAAAGGTAAAAGTAAGTACCAATCAAGACTCCTACTTTGCCCAAAAGTTGATCGTGACTGCTGGTGCCTATACCGCCAAAATA
Source organism: uncultured Microscilla sp. (assembly GCF_947493425.1). GTDB lineage: Bacteria > Bacteroidota > Bacteroidia > Cytophagales > Microscillaceae > Microscilla. The sequence goes on from NZ_CANLRP010000026.1 coordinate 841, forward strand.
TTGCCTCAGCTTGCTGACTACCTTCAGGTAACCAGGCAATTGCTGGCTTGGATAAAACCAAAAAAAACTATTGAAAAAATGCCTTGTTGGATTGTTGACTTACCTGAAGTACCAGGCATTTATTATGGTTTTCCGTGGCTTTCGCCCGAATGGTTGGCCACAGAAGCCAATCAAACTATAGGCTTTAAACTAGGGCACCATACCCCAGGGCAGGCAGTGCTACCCAAAGACTTGCCTCTGACCGAAAATAAAGAGCTTATTGCACAGGAAAAGACCAACCTACAGGCGTTTATTGCCCAGTACTTACCTGGTTTACAGGGCGACTTTGTAGAGTTTAAGCATTGTTTGTATACCTACTCGCCCGATGAACATTTTATCATTGACTATTTGCCTGATACTCACCAAAAAGTAGTGATAGCAGCAGGCTTTAGTGGGCATGGGTTTAAGTTTGTGCCTGCTATAGGCGAAATACTTGCCGACCTTGCCCTCAAAGGCAGCACTAACCTACCTATTGGGTTTTTGTCGTTGTCGAGGTTGCAGCAACAGTAGTTGGTTAACTAAAAACAGGTGTTAATAAAGGCTCAATGCCAATACTAACACCTGTAGACCAATAAATCAATTGTAACTAATCTAATTAAATATGTTTAATGCTTTCCTTCACTTTGTCAATGCGATTGCGTAACATATCTAATTCATACTGTTTTTCGATATAACTCAGGTAGTGAAAAGCAGCCACCAACGCATATTGCGGGATGGTAAAAGAACGAGGTTCACGTAAGTGATTGGCAAATGTAGTATATGGTACACCTACCGCTTCAGCTATGTTTTCACGAGTTACTTTTATGCCTACTTTTTTTAATCTCCTGATCTCTTGTTTGATAAATTCAGAATTGATCGTGTCCAATTCTGGCAGTTTTTGAACGAGCATAGTAATCAACTTTTTATATATATTAACATCCTTACATTAAATGCATATCTGTAACGATCACTTAAGTAGTGGCACAAGTGGCTGAAAATATCATAGGCTATATTGAAAACGTCTCTAAATTTATGTATGTACAACTTATTTTCATAAGTGGTGTAATTTTTTTGCCATTTATGCACCATAATTTAGCCGTTTTTAGGCTAAACACGACAAGTTGTCGGGCAAAAGGCCTACAGTCACTCTACAGTTTTCATACATAATTTGTAGGTTTTATATGTGTAAAGCCAAAATATATTTTGTTTTAACCTGTTTTGATGGGGTTAATTGTTAGTTTTTATAAAGTAAATAGAGGAATTACCTAATTTTGGGGCAATAGACTCTGAAATTACCTAGTTTTAACCTTTGCTCAGAGAGATTTTTTTAGCCTTTTTCCTAGTGCCTTTTTCGGTTACTCTCACCTTATAAGCTCAAGCCTACCTTCATATGACAGTGTAATATTGTAACATTTGATACGCTTTGCTTTTGGTATACTCTCTGTTAGCGTTAAGAAACAGAGAACGTTTTGCTTTACTAAATTGTTGCAAAACATCCTAAGGTGTTTTTGTACTATTTTTATATTTAACCTGTCCAGCAGATGTTTTATGTGGGGCGTAATGCATGCCAATTATTTTTGCTTTATTGGCAAATCTCGTCGGGTGTGACGTTGGGATCAGGGAGGATGGTGTAAATATTACCGGAAGCCTTCAATCAGTAGTAAAAATGTAAAACCCCAGACATTGTAGCATACCTGGGGTTTTGAGCGGGTGCTGGGTGGGTTGTTATTGAAACTTAATATATTGGATCTTTACTTTATCAATGAGCTTTTTACCTGTATCGTTACTTACTTCTTTTGTGATGTTTTTCTTGTTTGACTTCCAATTGCCGTTGGCTTGCTCCGACGAATCACCACTATGTAAGGTAACTGTGATAAGCATACCAAGTATAATTGCCACCAAAACAAAAACTCCTAATAGAGAGGGGGTAGCTGCCGTGTGATTTTTCATGGTGATAATATTTTATAGTTATATAGATTGATTGATTCAAATTTCACATGATTATATCATTTTTCTAAAAAAATATGATTATCTACTAAGATTACATGACCAAAGCCGTTCATCAAGTGACCAAAGTAGTTGATCATGTTTAGTTGTTTTATTGTGATAAATGTAAGTGTTTTGTAGTTGTGGTGATAGGTGAGGATGTTTGAATAGCGAAAAATCAACAACTATGGTAAGCACTTTTAAAGAGGATTCCAAGGCATTGAAGGCAAAATTTGGCTGGAGCGATTTAATTATTTTTGTGGTGGTAGCTGTACTGCTTGGAACAATGAGCCGTATAGAAAAGCCCGAAAAAACTTTTAGCCTGCTGAGCACCCTCATCAGCACTTCTTCAGTATTGGTACCCATTTATATCAATCACTTTTTATTGGTGCCTCGCTTTTTCGACAAGGGACACTTTACTCGTTATGTCATTGTTTTTATTGTTTTCTGGGGCATTGTTACCACCTTGTCAGCGTTATCGCTAGATGCCCATGACTACGAAAAATATGGCACTATTTGGCAATTTATCCCGTTGTTGGCAATTGGGCAATTGATGATACTATTGGTAGGACTGACCATGTTGTTTACCAAACGTGCTATTTTGCAAACCCAAGTAAAGCTCAAAAATAAAGTGTTGATTCAGCAAATGGAAATGAAACTACTCAAGGCACAGCTCAATCCTCATTTTTTATTTAATTCTCTCAACAATATTTACGCATTGAGCCTCGATAGCCTGCCCGAAACCTCTGATACTATCCTTAAACTGTCTGAACTGATGCGTTACCAATTGCAAAGCAGTCAAAAACAAACTTTACCTCTGGCCGACGAGTTGCAGTTTGTGCAAAACTACATAGATCTGGAGCGTATCCGCCTCACCGAAAAATCGGATGTACAGTTGCACATAGAGGGAGAGGTTGCTCACCAGCAAATAGCCCCTATGTTGCTCATTCCATTCATCGAAAATAGCTTTAAGCACGGCATCAATACCATACAAGATAATTTTATTCACATATTTATTCATGTACAGCACCACCACCTAAGCTTTGATATTAAAAATAGCATTCCTTCTAAAAGTGCAAAACGAATTTCTACCAAAACAGGGCTGGATAACACCCAGCGTAGACTCAATCTTTTGTATAAAAATCAATATGACTTGAATATTACTGCAGAAAACAATACCTTTAAAGTACACCTTGAGCTAGAATTGACCTGATATGTCGACGCAATCACCCATCATCATTGATAATTATATAAAAAGTGTATGAAGTTAAAATGTCTACTGGTAGATGATGAACCTTTGGCACATAAAATCATCCAAAACTATATAGCCCGCCTCAATACCCTCGAAGTGGTGGGCAGTTGCTATAATGCCATAGAAGCGCTTAACTTTTTATATGAGTACGATGTAGACCTGATGTTTTTGGACATTCAAATGCCTGAACTCAACGGGCTGGATATGCTCAAGACCTTGCCCCACTCACCCAAAGTTATTTTGACTACTGCTTATACCGAATTTGCTTTAGAGAGCTATGAGTTTGGAGTGGTAGATTATTTACTAAAGCCCATTGCCTTTCCTCGGTTTCTAAAGGCCGTAAACCGGGTAATAGATGACTCCTTGGAGCTGCAAAAATCAGAAAAAGCCCCAGTCATCAATCAGCAGTACACCAACACCAACGAAAGCTTGAATGGCTACCTGTTTTTGAAAGAAAATCAGGTTACCCACAAAGTATTTTTAAACAATATATTGTTTATACAAGCCTATGGTAATTATCTGAAGTTTTTTACAGAAGATAAAATGATTATGGCGGCCGATACCATGAAAAATATTATGGCACAATTGCCCGAAAGTGACTTTGTAAGGGTGCATAAATCTTACATTGTTTCATTGAGTAAAATAGATCAGATAGAAGGAAATCAAATCAAAATTATCAGCCATACTTTGCCGGTGGGCAATAAGTACCGTTTAATTTTTGAGCAAAAGTTTAAACGATAGTTTTTTTGCATGTAGTTTCGTTCATGATTCTTTATAGGCCTGAGAAGGAGGGACTTATGTTTTGAAAAGTGAAGAGGTTTCTATTTTTAGGTGAGGATATAGACTAATAACTGAAAAAATGGGTAATAATATCAGACTGGAATTAGCCATATTTGGAGATTCATTTGATCCAAATGAGTTGACAAGCTTAATAACTATCAAACCAACAACAACCTATTTAAAAGAAGAAGTTGTAAAGGAATATAATAAAACCATTCAACGTAAGGAAACGAGCTGGAGTTATTCAATACAGCCTCTTGAAACGCTATATTTTGAAGAGTACACAAATAAATTAATTGATAAGTTTGAAAGCAAAGTGGCTTCAATAAAAGGTTTTTTATCAAAAAATAATTTGAAGATGAAGCTATTTGTAGTATTAGAAATCTCAGGTGATCAAACTCCTGCATTTTATTTAAATAACAGATTTTTAAAGTTTGTAAACAACTTGGAGGGAGAGATTGATGTTGATATATACGCTATATAGCCAAACAACCCGATTTATACCTGTGAATAACAAGAAAGTTCTCTCCTGCCTGACGAGATAAGTTTTTTGAGCCTCTTGTGATGGTGGCTATTAGCTTGTATTGTTGTGAAATAGTACACAGCTCCTTATTTTGCCCAAAACACCCGAACAATGGAATTATCTCACCTCCTCCATTGTTATTACAGCACAAAGGCATTAACCCAAAAAACACACAATGTTCAATCTATTCAAAAAAGATAAGAAAAAATCTTCCAAAGCTACTGGCGTCAATTGGTCAGTGTTGACCGATGAGGCAACTATAGGAAAGATAAAAGAAGCATCGAGACAGGGAAAGGTACTTATTTTCAAGCACAGCACCCGCTGTGGTATCAGTGCCAATGTGCTCTATGATTTAGAAAGCGCCTGGATAACCGACGAAATGGAAGGTTTAACCCCCTATTACCTTGACTTGATTCGGTATAGAGAAGTATCTAACCAAGTAGCCCAAACTTTTGGAGTGATGCACCAATCGCCTCAGGTTTTGGTGATTGAGAATGGAAAATGTATTTATCATACCTCACACAGAGCGATCAACTATGGCGGGCTAAAACAATTGGCGCAATCTGAGTAGTACGCTTTTATGACAAAAAAGAACTTGAAGCGCGTGGATGTTCCCTTGATAGAAACTCCACGCGTTTTTCTTTGGGTCTGGGCAAAGTTTATAATCAGCTTTCGGGTTGTTTGTCTTGCAACATGTTTTTTTGATTGATCACATACCCAAATAAACCACCACACAGGCCTCCAATGATATGGGCAAACTGTGAAATGTTTTGAGTACCCGGCGAAGGGTTCACCGCATTGAACATCTCTTTGCCCAAGTACAAAATAGCAACCAGGATAAATGTCAAAGGAATACTGCCTGACTTAAAGTTGGTAAAAGAAACCAGCAAAATCATCATAAAAACTATCCCACTGGCACCCAACAGTGCGCTACGGAAAAAGATGGTTTGTAGTATGCCGGTAATGGTGGCTGTGAGCAGAATCATTATAAGCAAAGGCCCCGATTTGTAGCGTTCTTCGAGAATAGGTCCTATCAGCAAAATAAACGAGAAATTGCCCAGCAAATGGTTCCAGCCACCGTGCCCCATAGAGTGCGAAAAAACCCTGAAATAAGACAGTACACTGTCAAAGCTCATTTTGTTAGGATATAATGTAAAAAACTGCCCCGTAACTGTATTGGGAAAATTGGCACTTTTGGCAAAGTCGCCATATATCATCCAGTCAAAAAATGTGACTGCCACACAAATTAAAGTATAAGTGAGTACCACTGGAGAGTTATATTGAATTTTGAGTTTCATGTAGTAGGTTATATTTGTTTAAAGTCAGAGAGTTAAAAACGTCAAGGTTCAAGCCAAATGTTAAGTGAGGTTACCCTGGCCGACCACTTGTTTAACAGTTTGGTTGCCAGAGAAGTTGTTTTTGAACCCGGCTTTTTATTCAAAAATATATACTTTTTACGTAGTTTTAAATTTTTGAGTCAAAACCTTCAGTATTTTTTCTTGAAAACTACCATAAGTTGCCTTGCAACACTTTTCTGGTAGGGCACAGGTGCATATTCTTGTTTATTTCTTACGCCCTTAAGTGGTCTCCTTAAAAATGAATGTACCTGTGGGGCAGTTGAAAACTCTCTTTTACAATGTTAAACCCTCAATTTTTATGTCTATTTACTTCTTAGGCGATCTACATGGCAACTTTCAGCTGGCAAAGCAACGCATTGTTCAACAAAAGGTTCAAGACTCAGTCATTATTCAGGTAGGAGACTTTGGCGTAGGGCATGCGTCATTTCTAGAGGAACTTAAGGCAATGGAAACCCTTAATGCCATACTAAAACAACGCAATACTTTTATGTATGTAATCAGGGGCAACCACGACAACCCAGCTTATTTTCAAGGACCAGCTCCACGTGCTTTAGACCAGTCTCACATTACACTTGTGGCAGACTATAGTGTGCTTGAGCTTCATCAACAACGATTTTTGTTGGTAGGAGGGGCGCTCTCTATAGACCGTCACAGGCACAACGAGGGCGAAGGTTACTGGCAAGCCGAAAAGTTTGTGTACAATGAGGCAGCCATTGCTGCCATGCAGGGTATAGATGTGGTAGTAACGCATAGTGCCCCTAACTTTGCCCCACCTTTTGAGTTCAGCGATTTGGTACATACATTTGCTGCACAAGATCCGCACCTGATCCAAGATTTGCAGGAAGAACGTATTCTACTTGCTCAAATGTATCAACAGCTTGCCCACCAACCTTCTAACTCATTGACCCATTGGTTTTATGGACATTTTCACGCAAGCAAGCGTTACCAGCATCAGCACACCCAGATGGCATTGGTTGCCATGAATGAGTTACTGTTTTTTGCTTAATCAATTCTCAGCACCGTATCATTGATTTTTTTTACCAAATCTCTTCCGTTTAGCTGAGGGTTTTTGATGCGGGCATCTATCGGGTAAGCCTGCATGCAGTGGGCGTTGTAGGGCTTAAGCAAGGGCAATATGTTATCAAGGGTGGCATTGTCCAACCACTGTTTTTCGGCGGCTTTGGGCAGTATTACCGGGGAGCGATGATGTGGTATTTGCTGTAGCAAAGCATTGGGTACAGTAGTAATAATGGCAAAAGAATTGACTAGCACGTTTTTGTCTTGATCTACCCACGAGTCCCACACACCAGCAAAACAAAAGGCTTGCTTGTTACGATCAGTCAGGTATACCACATAAGGTTTGTCGAGCTTTTCTTTGGTAGGTCCTTCTACAAAAAAAATGGCAGGAATGAGACAACGTTGCGACCGAATGGCTTTTTTGAAGGCAGGCTTGTTGCCAATGTCCAATGCTCCAGTATAATTTGGATCATTGCCTTTATTGTGGTCACCCTCAGCGCGGGCATTAAACAAATACATGCGTTTTTTTGCCCAATGTGGGGTAAGCCCAAACTGAAAAAACTGTAACACATCAGGTTTTTGGTTGGTAATCACTGGTGAGTAGTCGCCCGGCGATGTATTATAATTAGGGGCAAAATTGCTTTGTTCAGGAGGAAAAACCTGCAGTTGTTGCGCCAAATCATCTATATTGTTGATCATTCCAAATCTTCCGCACATAAGGGTATGGTCTAAAAGGTACAAGTCAACTGTAAAAATGCGGTTTTTTTGGCGCATAAAAAAAGTAAAGTCCTAAATGAACCTTACTTTTTTGAGCCTGTAGTGACTCATTAAAAAAACGAATCGACCTCCTTTCAAAACAGGAGAGTCTAAGCCGCTTTATTTGCGTATTTGGCTATCTCTTTGGCTTTGCGGGGGCTGGGCTTGCCTGTTTCTACATAATGCCTAAAATCTTCAATGGCGTTGGTCAAAATCCCACCCATTTGCATTCGCATCATAGGCGACATGAGTTTGCCTACCCAACCCTTGGTTTGCATTTCTAGCTTCATAGACACCTTTGTCTGGTTCCCTTCTTTGGTAAGTTGCCAGGTGTTTTGTCCCAACTTCACAAAAAAGGGAAAACCTTCTATTACCTCGTAGCTTAAAATATAATTTTGAGGATCAAAAACCTTGATTTCCTCTTTAATTGCCCCCAAACTAGTGGTGTCACAAGCCCGGTTGCTACAATTGGCTCCTTCAAATACTGGACTACCTTGTCCTTCTGAATATTTCAAGCCACTTGCCCACTTGTAAGCGGTAGTATATTGGTTGCCTAATATTTCCCAGGCATCGTTAATAGAAGCATTGATAACAGTTTCTCGGTAAAATTCCATGGTGCAAAAAAGTTTAGTGAGTATTAAAATGATTGAACTTATAGTTGATGTTCTACCATTGGATGTAACAATTGGGCAGGTGTTACAAAACTCACCCAAGGATAAAGTAAAAAGAAAGTAAATACTTGCTAATATTCTAGTAGTCAGTGTTTTAGTGTTTGATAAATTATTTAAAGTATTTCAACAAGTTATCATCTTTCAGTATTTCTGACACAATTGTTTCGGTACTAAAGTCTTCTTTGGTAGGGTGTTCACGGTATAATTCAGTGTATTTTTCTTCAAAAAGCTGGGCAGTTTCTTCATAGCGAGGTGCTACATACAAAGCAATTTTGTTTTTATAAGAAATGTTAAATTGTAAATTGTTTTCGTCTAGTGCCCCCATTTCTTTTAAAGCCTTGGTTTTTTTAGGGCAACGGCATGGATTGTTTTGATTGACCAAACCGCATTTATTATTCATAAAATTGTATAGCTCTTTGCGTGCCCGGTGCAACTTTACCCGAAAGTTAGGCGGTGTAAGGTCAAAAATTTCTGCCCCTATATGATGGTTTGCCCCAAATGTATCGCCAATGATATAGATGAGTCGTTGCTCTCTAGTGAGGCACATAAGCATACCTGACATACACTTGATTTGCATCTCACGCGAAAGCTCTTGAAAAGTAATGTATTCCTCCTCGTTTAGGTCAGGGTTGGGTATTGAGTCCAGTTTTGCTCCATAGTCCTCGAACGAACTAAAACGTTGAGCACCTTTTCTTCTTTTGGTTTGTAAAAACTCATTGACCACAATGCGGTACAACCAAGTACGAAAAGCGCTTTTAAAATTAAATTGCGACAGCTTGGTGATTACCTTCAGCAAAGTTTCCTGTGTAAGGTCTAGCGCATCGTTAGGGTCGTGCACCATTTTCCAGGCAACATTGTATATAAAAGGTTGGTGTAAGTGAATAAGTGCTTCTATGGCTTTACGGTCACCATTCAACGATTTTTCTACCAAAGTCCGGTTTTGTTCTTCTGAGTATTTGTCTGATAATGGATTGTTCATTGTATAATAGATTAAGTAATAACCAATTGTTTTTTTGGTTGGATACCATACTCAGGCAGGTGTTACAAAACATTGTCCTTTTTTTAGAAAATTCCATAAAAAAAGTAAAGCCCTAAATGAGCTTTACTTTTTCAGATATATTAATTATGGATTAAAATATTTACACAATCAATTCTTTCTCAACTTCTACAGTCAATGTGTCGTCTTTGTCCATCAAACGAGTCATTAAGCCCAAAGTTTTTGGCAACTCATAAGAGAAGAAATAACGCATAGTATGTATTTTGCTTTCGTAAAATTTAAGCTTTTCGCCTTCGGGATTTCCAGTAACCATTGCTTTTTTAGCCACGGTAGCTTGTTTAAGCCATTGCCAACCAATGACAATCAGGCTGAAAAACTCCATATAAAGAGTAGCATCGGCCAAAGCAAGTTCCATTTTGCCTTGCATTGCCATTCCGCCTAACTGTTGGGTTACTTTCTGCAAGTCCTGAAGTTTTTCCTGCAAAGCAGTGACGTATTTTTTCAAATCATCGTAAGTGCTTGCTTCGTCAGTTACTTTCTTTACTTCTTCGGCCAACAACATCAATGACTTACCACCAGTACCCATAATTTTACGGGCTAATAAGTCAAGTGATTGGATACCAGTGGTTCCTTCATAAATAGAAGTAATACGAATGTCACGGTAGTGTTGCTCAAGCGGGAAGTCGGTTGTGTAACCAAATCCACCTAAACACTGCATACCTTCGCTTACCGACTTGATACCATACTCAGCCGGGAATGTTTTGGCCACTGGAGTAAGCAAATCAAGTAAGCCTTTGTAACGTTTTTTGGCTGTTTCGTCTTCTGTAGTCATTTCAAGGTCGGCATAACGCGAACACTCAAAAATCAACGAAAGTCCACCTTCTACTACCGACTTCTGGAATAACAACATACGCTTTACGTCGGCGTGGTTGATGATAAAAGTCTGAGGTTTGTCTTTAGCGCTTTGCTCACTGATTTTACGTCCTTGTGGGCGCTCGTTGGCATACTCCAAAGAAGCATAATAAGCGGCTGAAGCAATGGCTGCTCCCATCAAACCAACCCCTAAACGGGCTTCGTTCATCATTTGGAACATGTAGCTCAAACCTTTGTTAGGCTCGCCTACCAACCATCCGTGACAGTTATCATTGTCACCGGCAATATAGTGAACAGCTGGGGTACTTTTTTGTCCCATTTTATGGTAAACCCCGGCTGTAGTTACGTCATTGTCTATCAGATTGCCATTCTCGTCTTCGCGAAGCTTAGGTACCACAAATAAAGATATGCCTTTAGTACCCAATGGCGCCCCGTCAATGCGTGCCAACATCAAGTGTACTACGTTTTCTGTACCTTCATAGTCGCCCGAAGAGATAAATATCTTTTGTCCTTTGAGTTTGTAGTGTCCCTGATCGGTAGGAGTAGCCGAACTTACAATATCAGACAATGAGCTACCTGCTTGAGGCTCGGTCAATGCCATTGTTCCCTGCCATTCGCCGCTCAACATTTTACCAGTATATTTTTCTTTCAGTTCTTTTGACCCAAAAGAGGCAATCAAGTGAGCCGAACCAGCGGTCAGACCAGTAAACATTACTACCCCATTGTTGGCAGCACTCATAATAGCACCCGAAGCAGCTGTTACCATTTGTGGAAGTTGCTGTCCACCATGCTCAAAAGAAAAACTGCCTCCAATAAAGCCAGCTTCTCCCATTGCTTTTATGTATTTTATTATTTCAGGGTGGATGGTTACTTTGCCATCTTCAAAAGTATGATCAGCGCGATCTATTTCTGTGTAGAAAGGAAAGAGGTGACGGTCTGAAATGTCAACAGCTGCATCCAAGATCATGTTTACAGCTTCATTATCTGTTTCAGCATAGTAAGGAGACTCTAAAACTTCTTCTATATTAAAAACTTCATTTAATAAGAACTTTAGATTTTCTATGCTTATATATTTTTTTGCCATAGTACTTCTGTGTTTTTGTAACAGTATTTTTTTATGGTTATTTAACTTAGGAATTGTTCAAAAATAAATTTACACTCTGAGGGGTGATTTTTCGCCTTGATACTTCGTTATTTTTATTGCCCGTAGCGCTGCTATGGGCGCAAAAAATAGCCTCGTCTCAAAACAAAACCTCTACCTCAAGAATGGTAATTTAATTTCTCACCGTTCCTTAGGAATGGTGTAAAAATAAATTTCTATAGTAACGCTAAAATATTTTGTTGCTATACGCGGCACGGCAATATCCAGTGGATATTGAGCGAGCTTGAGGGATGGTCAGCTAATAGCATCGCTATTCGGCTATTTTTTAACAAAGTATAGCCTCAAAAGATGAGGTTAAGAATGTAAATTTATTTTAGTACCATTCCTTATATACACGTGATGAATTAATTCTAAAATATGACCAGCGGTCAAACTTGAAGCAAATATACACAAAATACTAAAAGTATTATGCGTGCATAACATTTTTTTTGGGGCTAAAACTTACATACAATATAAGATTATTAGGGGATATAGAGGTTTATACTAATAAAGTATGCAAAAGGGTTTGAAAAGCTTCCAAAATTATTTGTGATGCGTAATCTTGTATAACAAAGTATATTTGGGTAGTGAACAGCCTGTCGCTGTTGCCTTTCTTTGCTTATTTGGTGGAGGCTGCTCCTTAACCTATTGTTCCACGAAGCGTTAATACACTCAACACTACTATATCAAAAGCAATATGAAACGAACAACACTATCTATTCTGATGTTGGTCAGCGTGGTATTATTGGCGCAAGCCACCCCCCGTAACTTATACGAGCAACTTTGTGAAGTAAATCAGGAATGGTACAAACATCGGGCTATAGCCCAAAAAATGGGCTTGGTCAAGGCAAAGCCTCTCAAACATGAACAAGATTTACTCTCATTTCACATTCGTACGCTTGAGCAAATATTTCGGCAACGCCCCATTGACCACCTCAACCCCGCCCAACAACGCCAAAGGCGTCAACATCTGCAAGTACTCAACAAATACTGGCAACTACGCAATTGTCCCCGTAATTATTATTTGCCTTACCGCAATCCAGTGTTTATCGACCACGAGGGGCGTTATTGTGCAGTGGGGTATTTGATGCTCAAGAGTGGTAAAGGTAAGTTTTGTAAAGCAGTACAAAAAAATAGCAACTTCATTTATATCCGTCAGATCAAGTCAGCTGAGTTTGATGTTTGGCAAACCCAAAGTGGATTGTCAATAGATGAGCTTGCCTGGATACAGCCAGGCTATGACCCCCTGATCAAATTAGAACAAATTCATAAGCTGGGAGTTAACCGCAGACCTCGCTTTGTTGACTCATTGCAAGCCACTAAAATATATGACACCCGTTTTGATAGGGCAGATATGTTTGGGTTTCAGCGGATGTTCTGGGGAACTGCTTTCAGAAGGGAACGAGCACTCAAAAAGTATAAAAAATACAAAGGTAAACCCAATTGGGAAGCGCTCAGAAAAACACATGGCAGCATCAATGCGCTTGCAGTGTACCAAGGCACGCTATACACTGCCGTAGATACATCTATGGTTACCCCTGCCGACTCTGCTGCACCTGTGATCAAGATTGTAAAATGGCATTCACAAAAAAAATGGGTGGTGGTACACAAAATCATAGAACCAAAAATCAAACGAAACCATCGGAGTATGATTTATACGTTTTTTAGCAATCGGGGCAAATTATATGCAGGTGGGGGCTTCGAAACACCCTATAACGAAAATACTAAACCATCTTCTGTTACCCACTCTTATTTAATATGCTTCAATGGCAGGTCATGGCAGAAAGTAAATCAAGAGTATGGAGGAATTATATTTGGGCTGATTTATAAAAATGGCAAGCGTTACCTGGGCACAGTGGTCAATGGCATGGCAGGCTATACCAGAGCGCCTATTCATAGTAAAATAAAGACGAATAAGTAGTTAGGGAGAATATCCTCCGAAAAAACCTCCTTGGCTGGTATTTAACCCAGCCAAGGAGGTTTTTGTTTATTCTACTGGCAACAACTCCTTCTCAAGCACAAAAGTATTGCCTTCTACCGCCAGGTAAGACTCACCAAATACTTCGCGGGCTTCTTTTATCAAAGGATCTAAGTGGTTGCGGTAGCGCGATGAAAAATGCCCAATCAATAATTTGCCTACCTCGGCTTTGGAGGCTATAGTGGCTGCCTGACGAGCCGTAGAGTGAAACGTATCTGTTGCCCGGTCAATTTCTTCGTTGGTAAAAGTCGCCTCATGATACAACATGTCTACCCCTTTGATGTGCTCTATGATAGGTTCGTGGTAAGCCGTATCGCTGCAATAGGCATACGTCCGGCTTTTGGGTTGTACCGTCACGTCTTTGGCACTTATCAATACTTTGCCTTCTGGGTCAAGAATGTCGTCACCTTTTTGTAAGATTTTGGCATACTGCCAATCCCATATTTCTTCTGGAATTTTTTCTTTGATAATTTTTCTTTTCTTAGGGTTTTCCTGAATCAAAAAACCATTGCAAGGTATGCGGTGGTTCAGAGGAATCGTGCGGATGGTAAACATTCCATCGCTCATGATCTCTTCCGACTCGCCTATTTTTAACTCTTTGAAATGAATTTTATAGTTAAACCGGGTTTGGCTGTACTTAAGTTGTACGCTAATGATTTCGGCAAGCCCCGGAGGGCCGTATAAATATAAGTCTTGATTGCGTTTGTTGAGGTGCATTGACGACAGCAAACCTACCAATCCGAGGTAATGGTCGCCGTGCAAATGGCTAATAAATATGTGTTTGATTCGGTTAATCCTGATTTTTAGCTCTTGCAGTCTCATCTGGGTTCCTTCGCCACAGTCTATAAGCAAGTGGGTGTGAGGCAAAGAAACGATTTGAGAAGTTGGATAACGCCGGAAATCGGGGGCAATAACAGGAAGGGCAGCACCACTACCTAATATGGTTACTTGAAACATGTGATGGTATTACAAAAATAGTATGCACCTTATAGGGATAAGGGCTTGACTGAAAAATTTTCGATTGCTGGTGTTGTTTTCGCTTAATGGTAAAGGTTTCTATACTGGTGTGGTTTTTAAAAATAATTAAAGAGTCTGTTTGGGCATTATACCAAGGTACAAAACACAAACAGACTCCCTATATTTAAACCAACAATGATTGTATTAACCTTCTCCACCGTCTTTGGCAACGTCGTTTTCCACTTCATTCATGTGTATAAATTGAATGGCTTCTTCGTTGGTAGGCAAAATCTTCAATACTTTGTCAAGTTGAGAGATTTTTATAAGCTTCATTACATGGTCGGTAATACCAGTTAACACCATTGTTCCTTTTGCATCCATGCAAAGTCGGTTTGCAATCAATAATGCACCCAATCCAGAAGAGTCTACGTATTTCACTTTGCTCAAATCAATCACAAAATTCTTGGCACCTTCTGCGTTGAGGGTTACAAAAGTACTTTTAAGCTCAGGTGACAAAGTAGCATCCATCTTTTCGTTTTGCAACTGAATTAGTGTGTATTTAGGTTGTTTGTCGAGAGAATACTTCATCAATATATTGGTTTATTTTGTTTAAATACAAGTTTATATTACGGCACTGATACGCTGTTGCAAATTTGCATAACGATCGGTGTCTTCAGATTTTTCAAATTTATTATTTGTCAATTGCTCATAAAGTGCAATGTACTCAGAAGATACGGCAGCGATCCATTCGGGAGTCATTTCGGGTACTTTTTGTCCTTCCTGACCATTAAATCCGTTTTCCATTAACCATTTGCGTACCATTTCTTTTGAACGTTGTGGTTGTGGTTGGTTTTGCTGTTGGCGCTCCTGATAACCCTCTATGTTGAAATAACGGGATGAATCGGGGGTATGGATTTCGTCTATCAAATAGATTTTACCCTCAAAGTGCCCAAACTCATACTTGGTATCGGCAAGAATAAGCCCTTGTTTTTGAGCGATTTCGCTGCCTCGTTGAAACAAAGCTAAAGTATACGCTTCCAATTTATCAAGAGTTTTTCTATCAACCAACCCTTTTTT
Source organism: uncultured Microscilla sp. (assembly GCF_947493425.1). Lineage (GTDB taxonomy): Bacteria > Bacteroidota > Bacteroidia > Cytophagales > Microscillaceae > Microscilla. The sequence continues at coordinate 16,225 of NZ_CANLRP010000026.1, forward strand.
TACAATATCTTCAGAATTAATGTCTTCATCGTGTTCACCCTGCGCGGCTTTAGTAGAGGGGGTTATGATGGGTTGGGGCAGCGGGTCATTTTCTTTGAGACCTTCTGGCAACTTGTATCCATTCATTTCACGCACTCCTTTTTTGTAAGCTCTCCAGGCGCTTCCGGCAAGGTAGCCCCTTACTACCATCTCTACTGGATAGGGAGTACATTTATAACCATACGCCACGTTAGGATCGGGACAGTCGATGATCCAGTTGGGCACAATATCCTGGGTTTGTTGCATAAAAAACCAAGATATTTGATTAAGCACTTGCCCTTTGTAAGGGATGGCTTCGGGCAATATCACATCAAACGCCGAGATACGGTCAGAGGCTACAACAGCCAGATGTTTATCAAACATATACACATCTCTTACCTTTCCCCGGTAAAAGTTTTGTTGCCCTTCGAAATGAAAATTAGTTTCTTTGATAGTATTGTTTTGCATTGTACCTAAAAGTAGGGACATATTATTTTTCGTTGAAAGGCAAATATAATGAAAATATCAAGAAAAAAAGTTTTCACTAATTTAAAGATTGTATTTACACATAGTTTGGGTCATTTTTTAAATTTGAGTCCACTAATTTTCTTTTATTTATTTGCTTTTCAGTGAGTTACTAGCCCCATAATAAGGAAAAAAAACATAAACCCAATGTTTAGCTCGCACATTATTTTGATATTTATATGGTAAGTTTACCAATTTTATATTAAAAAAATAAGCCTTTGTTCATATCATACCCTCTACCTTAAGCAAACCAATGTTTTGGCAAAGCCTAAAGCAACAAAAGCGGGCTTTCTGGAAAACCCGCTTTTGATAAATGTAATGCCTTACTATTTAAGTTCTTTTTCTGACACAACCTTGCCTGCTTTGTACTGAATCATTTTTACCCGTTTGCCGTGCACATTGTATAAATACCAAGTCCCATTTTTGTTGTTATAAAAATAAGCTCCTTGTGCTTTTACTTTGCCCGTGGGGTAATACGACTTGTATCTTCCGTATTTATTGTCACGTCGATAATATATTTCTTCCAGGACTTGTCCATCGGGTGCATATATTTTAGTCAAACCTTGTTTTACACTTCGGTTTTTGTTGCGCACCGCACCATACATGCGCATTACTTTATAGGTTTCGGCGCGTATTAGTTTACCGTCTTGGTTGTATGTCTTTTTAATACCACTCACTTTGCCCTCTACATAAGGCTCTTCTGTTTTAATGTTGCCATTGGGGTGGTAATATTTCCAGGTACCATACTTTTTTCCTTTTTGGTAGGCTATTTTGGCTTTTACCTTGCCATTAGGGTAATATTGGGTATGTGTTTGGTCAAGCTCTTTGCGTTTATACTCACTTTCCCGTTTTTTGGTGCCATCTTTATAAAACAGCACTTCTTTCCCTTCTTTGAACCCTAACTTGTAATAAGAACGCTGTTGAAGCTGGCTATTCCGGTAGTTTCTAATAAACTCTTTGTCCAGGCGGTCTTTTACATAAAAAGCCTTGGTTAATATTTTTCCATCAGCGGCGTATTGAATGTATGCGCCCTCCTTTTTACCGTTTACATTGAATCCTGACACCTGTACTTGGCCATTTTCAAAATAGGTTTTATAAAAACCATCCGGCTTACCTTTTTTATAGGCCTCTTCTTTGCGCAGTTTTTCACTGGGATAAAACGTTTTGGTAACGCCGTGTGCCCTGCCTTGTACAAAGTCGCTTTCCTGCTTAATTTTGCCCGACAAGAAATAAAGAAATACTTTGCCGTGTACTATGTCGCGTACAAAGTCGCTTTTCTTGAGTATTCTTCCTTGGTTGTCATACACCTCTACAGTGCCCGTGAGCGAGTCGTTTTTGTATACCCCTCGTTGCGACATTTCACCGTTGGGGTGGTAAATGGTAAATTTACCTTCTTTGCTTCCCTCGGCGTAGCCAATCTCTATTTGTTTTTTTCCACTGGCATAGTATCCAGTAAACCTGCCGTTTTTCTTTCCTTCCTCAAAGTCACCCATAGAAGCCAGTTGTCCATTTTGATGGTAGCTTTTATAGGCGCCCTCTATCAGTTTGGTATCGGCACGGGCTACCAGGTTGTATTCTTCTTTGAGTTGCTGATGCAACGAGTCATAATAGGTTTTTACAGGTTCGGTTTTTTGAGCCACCACCGGGGCACTCACCCAGGCAGCAAGCAGTAACAAAAGACAATGTTTTTTAATTTGCATGTTCACTTTGATATTTTTTTGTAATTCTAACACTTTATTTTTCTGCATTTTTTATTGCTTGAGGCTATAACGTAATAAAGCCGTGATAAGATATAGATTTAAAGTGTTGCCCAAAACCATACTACTAGACATTTTGGCTCAAGCTGGCAGTGAAGACACTGCCAGCGGCGCGTCCGCCTCGAGTTGTGTCTTCACAACCGAAAAATGTAGTAGTATGATTGTTTTTGTAATAAAATGAACAGGCACTCGATATTTTGAGTTGTGGAGGCATGCTTTTCGCGAAAAGCAAAGAATAAAACAATTTTATGTGGCAAGTTCTCAATACGTGTATCAGTGCCTACATTCCCGCTGGCAGTCTTGCTCTCCGGTGAGTTTGCCGTGAGCGTCTAAATGATAACCACAACAGCTAATAAAATCTTTTTTGAGCATATCTTTAGCCCTTTGAAAACGCATTTTTACATTAGATAAAGAAGTATTGAGCTGATGGGCAATCTCAGCTTGTTTGTGTCCCTGGTGGGTAAGCAAAATCACTTGCTGGTATTTTTCGGGCAATTCTCGGATAAAAGGCTCTAAACAACAATAGGCATGTTGCTGATAAGCCAGGTTTTGCTCCGCAGTATCGGCCATTGTTTCCAGTGCTGGGTGGGTGTCTTGAGTAGTTTTATAATGTCTACGGTAATAGTCAGCAATGGCATGCCTTGAAATTTGGTATACCCAGGCTTCCAGTTTTTCGTCGTTTTTTAACTTATCGAGTTGGGTGTGTATTTTTACAAAAACTTCTTGTCTTATATCATGGGCATCTTCCGTATTGGGAATTTTGCTGCTGATAAAACGCAACAAACGATCGGAGAAATCGCTCCATATTTTTGCTGTTTTTTCCATCGTCTTTCTTTAGTGGTTTATAAAGAATGGTAAGCCCTTGGCTATGTAGTAATACTGATCTTTGCTACTTTTTTTTCAAATTTACGAATATAAATTTTGACAAAAGTAAAAAAAGCTGCCAATCAAGCCCAAACATAGCCAAAGGCGGTGTTTTCAATCAAAAAACTTACCCACAGCAACTATCCGCACAGTTGGTACAGTTACATTTTTCGCAGCTACAGTCAGCCGTTTTGCAGTTGCTACATTTACAATTAGCACAAGTACAGTTTTCACAAGTGCACCCGTTTTTTGCGAAATTATTATTTAAAGTCGTCATATATATCAAATTTTTGAGTAAAACCATTTAATTTTCGCCCCATAGTCGGGGAGTAGTCCAAAAAGTCACATAAAAAAACAAAAAAATGAATACCTCTATTATAGCTCGTCAAGCTTTGCTTACTCTTGTTTTGTGGGGGAGTATATATTCACTGAGCATTGCTCAAATACAACCATTGCCCAACCCTGCCGCAACCAATAGCTTTACTCCCAAGCTGCACCTTTCGCCCAAAGGCAAAGTATATTTGAGCTGGCAAACCAAAAATGTCAACCAAAAACACAGCTTGTGGGTAAGTAGCCTCAAGGGTGAAAAGTGGACTGCGCCCAGACAAGCCGCTACCGAAACCCAACAATGGTTTGTCAATTGGGCAGATTTTCCGGCAGTTACCACCTTTGGCAAACGCTCGTTGGCGGTAAACTACCTGCAAAAAAGTGCTTCTTCTACTTATGCTTATGACGTAATGTTGCGTATCTCTCACAACAAGGGCAAAACCTGGCAAAAGCCTTTTGTAGCACATCAGGACGGAACCCATACCGAACACGGTTTTGTGAGTTTGGCACCTGCTCCAAATGGGCGATTTTTGGCAGTATGGCTCGATGGACGCGAAACAGCCAAAAGAGCGGGAGAATCGCACGGACACAGTCAGGGACATGGGGCAAGTAAAAAGGCAATGACTCTAAGGGCAGCCTTTTTCGATGGCAAGGGCAACAAACAGGCGCCTACTTTGCTCAACGATTGGGTGTGCGATTGTTGCCAAACATCGGTTGCACCAACCAAACAAGGTTATGTAGTAGTGTATCGAGGTCGCTCAAAAGGCGAGGTGCGCGACATTGCCTGCCAAACCTATAAAAATGGTCGATGGACTTCCCCTTATATTATTCATTCTGATGGTTGGGTAATTAGTGGTTGTCCGGTAAATGGCCCTAGTGTTTCGGCAAATGGCAACCAAGTGACCGTAGCCTGGTATACCAAGGCAAACAAAAAGGCTAAAGTACAAGTGGCTTTTTCTGACAATGGTGGTGAGTCCTTTAGTTTGCCTACTCAGGTAAACGAAGGTAGCACCGTAGGCAGGGTGGCTTGTGCGGCTTTGCCCAATGGCGACGCTTTGGTGGTTTGGTTGGAAACCAACGAGACAAAAACCTTTATAAAGCTACGCAGAGTAAGCACTCAGGGTAAAGCAGGCAAAGTATACATTGTGAGTCAAACCAGTAGTGCACGATCTAGTGGTTTTCCACAGATAATAGTGCAAGGCAAACGCGCCATATTGGCGTGGACTTTGGCAAACAAGAAAAGCAAAGTGCTCAAAACTGCCACTTATGCTTTTTAATGAAATACAAACATGTATCAAAATATGGGACAGGATACGCCCTACGCCCTAAAAAACTTCATAAATGCAACATTTCGATAAATTATTAGAATTACTCAAAATAGAAAAGGACGAAGACCAGCGACAATACCAAAACCAAATGGTGTTGACTCCGTTAAGCGAACGTAAAAAAAAGGGAGTGAGTTGGTATCCGGTAACCGTAAAAAGTACGGAGATAGGCACCGGTGAAAATTACTACATTAGTTTTGAGCGAGTGACCGAACTTAGACAAAACCACAGCTTTCAGGTGGGTGATATGGTGTCGTTGTTTAACAATAGTAGCAAACAAGGCAAAAAATCGAGCATTTCGGGGGTAATCACTTACGTGAAAAGGGATGCCATGCGGGTGGCTTTTTCGGTAGACGAGTTGCCTGAATGGGTAGAGTATGGCACCTTGGGTATAGACCTCTTGTTTGATGCCGTTACTTACAAAGAAATGGATGCTGCAGTGCGCAAGGTAGTGAACAGTGAGGAACCAAGAGTGATAGAGCTACGCGACATATTGATTGGTAAGAAGAAAGCCCGCTTTTTGGACAAAAGCGAGTTGCCCGACTACTATAAGGTGGCTACACTGAACGAGTCGCAAAACGAAGCCGTACAAAATATCTTGCGGGCGCAAGACGTGGCAATCATTCACGGACCTCCGGGCACTGGCAAAACTACCACCATGGTGGCTGCCGTAAAACTGACCTTGCAACAAGAAAAACAAGTGTTGGTAACTGCCCCCAGTAATACGGCGGTAGACCTGCTCACTAAACGCTTGCTTGCCAAAGGGGTAAGCGTGATAAGGGTAGGCAACCCGGCAAGGGTCAATGAAGATTTGATTCCTTTTAGCCTGGAGTCGCAAATAGCCCAACACCCCGACTATAAATTGTTGAAAAAAATACGCCGTGATGCCGACGAATACAAAAAAATGGCGGCAAAGTATAAACGCAACTTTGGCAAAGAAGAGCGCGAACAGCGCAAGTTGATGTTTGCGGAGGCGTCGAAACTAAAGCACGAAGCTTATGCCCTGGAAAAATACATTGTAGACAGTTTACTTAACAATACCCAAGTGATTACGGCTACTTTGGTGGGCAGTGTCAATAAATTTATTCGTTATAGACGTTTTTCTACGGTATTTATAGACGAAGCTGGGCAAGCATTGGAGCCTGCTTGTTGGATTCCTCTGCTTAAGTCTGAGCGGGTAGTATTTGCCGGAGACCATTGTCAGTTGCCCCCTACCATCAAATCGTTTGATGCAGCAAAAGGAGGGCTTACTGAGACTTTGTTTGAGCAAGTGATTAAAAAACAGGCAGTAGATGTGATGCTCAAAACCCAATACCGTATGCATGAGCACATTATGCAGTTCTCGAACCAGGAATTTTATCAGGGCGAACTATTGGCTGCTGATACGGTGGTGAATCACCGTTTATTTGCCCATGCTGACTTGCAGGGGGAGGTGATCAATCAACCAGTAGAGTTTATTGATACGGCAGGCTGTGGGTTTGAGGAAAAGTCGATGGCAGAAACCGGCAGTAAGTACAACCCTGACGAGGCAGGCATATTGCTCAAACATTGGGTACAACTGGCCACCCAACTACAGCTGGCCGAGCCTGACATGCTCAAAGAGGGTTGGTTTTCGGCGGGCATTATTTCGCCCTATCAAGCACAGGTCAAACATTTGAAAGAGCTCTTTGCTGAGCATCCTGACTTGACCGAGGTGGCTCCCTGGACCGATATTAATTCTATTGATGGTTTTCAGGGGCAAGAGCGCGACGTGGTGTATATCTCTATGGTGCGCAGCAACGACAAGGGCAAGATTGGATTTTTGGAGGATACCCGACGGATGAATGTGGCGCTGACCCGTGCCCGCAAAAAACTGGTGGTGATTGGCGATAGTGGCACGCTTGGGCAAAATGCTTTTTACCAACATTTTCTCGACTATATTGACAGCATTGGGGCTTATCGTTCTGCTTGGGAATGGATGGGGTAGGTTTTTTGTTGAAAAATAACTGTATGATTGAATTAGCCCGTTCAAGGGCAACTGTTCTCTCAATCTAATGTGTTTCCCGTAGTTTGCTTTAGGCAAATGCGGGATTTTTTATTTGTACCAAGGGCCCATCTTTGGCATAAAATGTTTAACTTTGTCAAAAATTAGAAATATCCATTGGCAAACTGTTTCCAACATATCAAAAAGTTTCAATCTGTGTTCTTTCTGTTGGGCTTATTGGTCGCAGTAGAAGGCGATTTGTACGCCAATGGGTACAAGGGACCACTATTTGCCCAAAATACGTATAAAAAAGGGCAGCAAAACAATGGCAAAAGCAATACAAATACAAGCCAATGCACTTTTGGTTTTGTTTTTCACTTGGTTGACTTACCTTTGCCCAAAACCTGCTTTAGGGCAGTATACCAGCACTATCAACGTTTGATTAATACCGCCAAACGGCAAAACCAACGCGAAGCTTTCATTATCCAACCTTTGTTGGCTCATATTAAACTTTCTCAAAATACCTACAACAGCCCTGCCGATACCCCTACTTTATTGATCTAATCTTTAAGCTACAAATCCCGTTGGTTGATAAATTTGTTCAAGTCAACTTTTCGTCTCATCTGTAGCACTATTCCTGTTTTTTTTGTGCCCACACAGGTACGCCAATACATACCCCACATCCCTTGTTTATACCAATGCTGGTCGGGGTATACAAACGATTATATCAATGAATTTCCAGAAAGTATATCAAAATATATCCAGAAAAATTGCCGAATCGAATGGTTCACCCATCGAGTATGACTTAAAACCTTATGAGGCTATTTTGCAAGAAATCAATGGGTTAGGTGCAAAGTTTGAACACCTGCCAGACCAGGCATTGCAAGACGAAGCCTTACAGCTCAAAGTACAGCTGTCGGGCAAGGCTTCACCAGACAGTATTTTGGTAGAAGCGTTTGCTCTTTGTCGTGAGGTATGCCACCGAGTGTTGGGTATGCGCCCTTACGATGTACAATTACTAGCGGGGTTGGCGATGTACCACGGCAAACTTGCCGAAATGAAAACTGGAGAAGGTAAAACGTTGGCGGCGGTGCTACCTGCTTATTTGCAAGCACTGAGTGGCAAAGGAGTACACGTGCTTACTTTTAACGATTATCTGGCAAAACGCGATGCAGAGTGGATGGCGCCTGTGTATGAATTTTTGGGGCTTTCGGTGGGGTATATCCAACAAGATATGCTGGCCAGAGACAAGAAAAACGCCTACAGTTGTGATGTGACTTATGCCACAGCAAAAGAGGTAGGCTTTGATTATTTGCGTTCTTTTATTGCTTATTCGCCTGATGAACTTATACTGCGTCCCTTTCATTTTGCCATTGTCGACGAAGCTGATGCTTTGTTGATTGATGAAGCCCGTAACCCATTGGTGTTGGCGGGTAATATTCGACAACAGCCCCATAACCTGCCTGCTATTGCGCGGTTTGTGGCAAAACTAGAGCCTGAAGTTGACTATCAAAAAGGAGAATATGAACGAAATGTGTTTTTGTCGGCTTTGGGCAGCCAAAAAGCAGAAAAACGTTTCAAGGCAAACAACTTGTATGATCCAAAAAACAAAACTTTATTGACTGCCCTAAACCTTGCTCTACAGGCAAAGGCATTGTTACACAAAGACCTTGACTATGTGGTAAAAGGGGAGCAAATAATGCTGATAGATGAATTTACGGGGAGAATGGTAGAAGATCGTAAGTGGCAAAATGGACTGCAGGCGGCAGTAGAAGCCAAAGAGGGGGTACCCATACAAATAGAGGGGCAAGTGCTCAACTCTATCACCCTGCCGCATTTGATCCATCAATACCCACACCTTGCCGGAATGACGGCTACAGCACAACTTTCTGCCGATGAATTTGCTGATTTTTATGGCTTAAAAACTGTAGTGATTCCTCCTAATATTACTTCACAAAGAATCGATCATCCTGATTCAATTTTTACCCACAAAGCAGCCAAGCTTGATGCCTTGGTGACAGAAATAAAAACAGTGCACCAAATCCAACGTCCGGTATTGGTAGGGACGTTATCGGTGAGCGAATCGGAAGAAATAGCTGGATTATTGGCACAAGAAGGCATTCGGTGCACAGTGCTCAATGCTAAACAAGATGCCCATGAAGCCGAGGTAGTAGCCAATGCGGGAGCATTAGGTGCCATCACTATAGCCACCAATATGGCGGGCAGGGGCACCGATATTGTGTTGGGAGGCAAACACGAGGAGACTCAAGAGCAAGTGCGTGCTTTGGGGGGCTTACACGTGATAGGCACCAATCGTCACGAGAGCCGCCGGATTGATGATCAACTCAAAGGGCGCGCCGGGCGTCAGGGCGATCCAGGCAGCACCCATTTTATGATCAGTTTTGAAGATCACTTGATGCAAAAGTATGCCTTGAAAACCTTATTGCCTAAAAAATACCGTGACCTCAAGCAAACTGCTCCACTCACTCAAACAGGCATTGTCAAAGGCATTGCCCAGGCACAAAGGGTAATCGAGGGGCAAATGCACTATATGCGTAAAACTTTGTATGAATATTCGGCTTTTGTAGAAAAACAGCGTCAAATACTGCATCAAGAACGCCAATTGCTCTTACAGGGGGCAAGTTTTACGGGAGTATTGAAAGAGTATTTGCTGAACCAATACGATCGACAATGGTCTAATTATTTGAATGATATTGCCCAAATCAAAGAAGGTATTTATTGGGCAAGAATGGCAGGCAAAATGCCTCTACATTCGTTTTGGCAACAAGCGGGGCAAGCCTTCGATCAATTACAATACGCCTTGGATACACTCACCGAGCAAGCCCGCAAAAACTTGTTGGAAGAAAAAGAGTGGCATATCAAAAAGCCGTCTTCTACCTGGACTTATGTGGTAAACGACAACCCGCTAGGCAATGAAATAGGAATGGCAATTGCCGGAAACTTGGGGCTTCAGGTCGACTTTTTTAGTTTGCCGGCTTTGCTGGTGATGGGCATGGTGAGAAAATGGAGAAGTAAGAAACAGGAGTAGTTTTTTAATGAAGGGTTTTTAGTTAAAAGCCCTGACAAGGTTCTAGGTATACCCTGTTCCACAAGTATCTACACTTTTTGTATAACGTTGATTTTAAGTGACTTACAAAAAGCGTAGTTAAAAACCCCGACAGGGGCAAGTCCTTAGATGCCGATGCATATCGGTGCTTCAAGTCCTTGGATACCGATGCATATCGGTGCGACAAGTCGCAATACCAGTGCCCCGCAAGAGGGGTGTCGGCGTAGCCTCCACTAGGTACACCCTGTTATATCAAATCGTTGCCATTACCCGTACGCTATTGTATGTCTAGATCTAAAAGCCATCCCCAAGCTTGTCCCCTCCTCTTGGTCTTAAGCGCAGCTGACCAAGAGAGCGGGTAACGACAGTGAAGAACTTGCCAAAAGCCTTAAGACGACTACAAGTGAGTTTGTATGAGTTTTCAATCAGACTTGGTATTATATCGGTAGCTAATAAATCCATAGTATGCTTATTTTGAGTAGGTTGTAAGTTTTAGAAGCTTGTCTAAAATTAGCCGTTGGCAGCGCCCCAAATCAAGTGCACATAAGTGTCAATCTAAGCTTTAAAAGAGTCTTTCAATCATACAATACTCCGCAGTGATTTTAGTCAAAGTTGTTTGCTGGTGATCAGCGATTGATGAATTTAAAAACTATTTATACTTAGGAATTGTTCAAAAATAAATTTACACTCTGAGGGGTGATTTTTCGCCTTGATACTTCGTTATTTTTATTGCCCGTAACGCTGCTATGGGCGCAAAAAATAGCCTCGTCTCAAAACAAAACCTCTACCTCAAGAATGGTAATTTAATTTCTCACCATTCCTAAGATGAATGTTATTCCTTCAATTTCCAAACCTTCCACCAATACCAAACTCCAAGTTGTCAACACTTCCACGTTGACTTTTTACATGGAAAGCGATAAACATTTTTTTGTGTAAAAAGTATCGAAGACCATAACGTTCATACACTCGAGTGTCCATGCGTTGTGGCTTGTAAAAATAATATCCAATGCCCACATCACCAAGCAAACGCCCGGCAATCCAACCCACTCCGGCAGTAAGGGCAAAGCGTTTATTGTGCGGGTGTTCGTCGGCTTGGGCAAGTTCGACCAGTCGCGGATTATGAAAGCCTTCTACACCAACCTGCCAAAAACTCACCTTCCCCCACATTTTTAGTAAGTGTGCGTGCAAAGCCATAATACCGTATTTTTTTCCGCCAGTAGGGTATTTTTCTGTGACACCTAACGAGAATCGCAGTAGCCCGTAAGCCGAACGTTTAGGCGCAGTAGCTCGCGAGGCTAAGCTATCGGGTTTGAGGGTTATAGTCGGCTGATAACTAAGCCCGATATTGACACTCGAAAGATTTACCCCTTGGTTGGGCAAAGTAAAAGCCGCATTCGAAAAATGGATAATGCCTGTTTGGGCTTGCAAACGGAATTGCCTGGTAATGGCATAACTCAATGATAAATGCCCTATCCAAGATGTATTAAGATGGCTTCCTATCATAATATTTTTTGGGTTATGCAACCTGTCAAAAGGGTTTGTTACATAACCTACCCCCATTCCGGCTATAAAGTTAAGCGTCAATCGGGGAGGGGATGCCGGGTCTCGTCGGTTTTTGCCAAAAGTCAGGAGGCGTTTTTCGGCAGTTAATTGCACGCTATACGCTTTGCCAAGCATCGGGTCGTCAAAATCCAAGTAATTGAACGATAGCCCAACACGCGGATAATTGAAAGGTTTGTGCCACCATTTGCGCCCATCGGTTTGTTGCAATACGCGAAATTCAAAGGCATAAGGGTTGCCTCGCCCCAAATGTTGTCCACCTCTAATGACAGAAGCTTTGTGCAGATACATATCGTAACTCAATAGCTGTCGGTTGGTTTGTGCATGTAAGTTAGCCATCTGACCGAACAGCAGGCATATAAAATACAGTGTCTTGTTTGTCATAGTTCTCCATTAATCAACTTGCCACTTCCTGAACCCTGTTGATTGATAATTTTTGGGTTTCCATAATAAATAATATTACCCACACCGTTGATTGTAGCGTTCAGGGTATCGCTTACCAAAACCTCTACATTGCCCTCTGCCTGGTGCAAAACCGTACAAGTTTTGGTTTGTAAATGTTTGCCCTTAAAATGTCCGAAACCAACAGGCGGCGACCAATCGCTACTTGTCTGAATAAACGCATAGCGGGTGATACCTGCCAAGCTGATATGCCCTATGTGCTTAAGGCTTGCATGGAGTTGGTCAGTATGCACCAATAAACGTAAATCCCCTTGGTAATTTGCACTAACATCGAGCCTTTCCGATTTTAAAGTGTCCATCGATTCAAACACATCATAACCATTGTGACTAATGCTCCGAAGTTGCGAATAAGGTATTTTCAGATAAGCCTTCCTTTTGGTAAGTCTATCGCATTGCGGAATGGCGGTGCTGATGTTTAAGAGCTTGTCTTTATCGGTAATTTGTATATAGGGGATAATGTTTTTACTGGCGGTAATAGTCAGTTCCTGGCTGTTGTTTGGCGTAGGTGTGTCGGCTTGTTGCAAAATGCTGTGTACATGGCATTGCAAACCTATATTGATATGTTCAAAATTGGCGACCGTGCGCGTCGTTGTAATGGTTTTTCCTGCTGGTTTCAAACAGCGTGTATCACAGGCACTCACTACCAATAAAAGCAAGAGGAATTGATATAGTTGTTTTGCGTAAAACATACTTTCTTTGATTTAAACATAAAACATGATACCTGACAACTTTTCCAGATGAGTTCTTATCGTTAATAATACAATATAATGGAGTTTTCTCCAAACGGAGCTCTTCGAAGTTAATTACGAATGGGTCAATTACGAATTACGAATGGGCGCAAGGCTTATTAATTACGAATTACGAATGGGCGCAAGGCGTTACTGACTAAATGACGAATGGGGTTGAAGTAACTATGGTCTACGGACTCCCGACTCTGGACTAAAGTACGAATCGGTTTGAAGTAACTATGGTCTACGGACTCCCGACTCTGGACTAATTGCCCTATTCGTAATCCCTAACGAGACACATAAAAAAAACGACAAACCACCAAATGTTTTATCACTTGTGACTTGTCGCTTGTTGCTGATCGTTTATAGCAGTTTAAGCCTCTGCCAATACTTGTATATTATTGGTGCGTCGTGGAGCTTTGTCTAGCAAAACATCGGCTAGAGCTTCCGAAATTTGCCCATTAAACAACTTGTCTAACCAGAAAAACTCACCTGCGGGGTTTACCTCCAGAAAAACATAACGCTCATCGTGGGTAACAATCACGTCGGCAGCCCCATAGTTGAGCCCTAGCTCATCCATGAGCTTTAGTAGTTTTGCTTCTACCTCTTGCGGTAGATTGTAAGGTTTCCAGGCATTTTCCAGCCCCACTCCATCGCGTCTCCAGTCGGTTTTCGAAAGTTCCGACACACTGGAATCTACCGCTGCGGCAAACACTTTGTTGCCTACAATGGTGATACGAAGCTCGACCTTTTTGTCAACTTTTTCCTGAAAAGTCATCGGACACACCTCCAACCCCTCCAGGTCTTCGAGATGTTCCTCAGTAATTTCGTTGGTAAATACCACATTTTCACGCCCTTCCTTGTCATACACGGCAAACGAGTGTTGCATTTTGGTAATCAGGGGAGCCTTTACACTATGGTAAAACTCTTTGACCGCTTCGGCATCGTTGGTAAACAAGGTACGGGGAATATCAAGCCCCAGTTCAGCAGCTATTTGTAGCTGTAGCTGTTTGTTTTCGGTGTGTCTTACCTTGTGGTAAGGGTCCAACGTAAATTTTTTCATGCTGCCCAACATTCCGGCAAAAGTCTTTTTAGACTCTTCTACCGAAGCCATGTACAATTGCTTGTTGATCTCTTGTGGAATCTCTTGCCCTATTCTAAGCCTGCGATACCAAATCGCGTCGATGTCTTTGGCAAGGTCAAGATCCATCTGTGCACCCTTGAGGCGCAAAGTTCTCTTGTTGCCTTCGTATCCAGCCGACATCATCAGTTGGGTAGGGTACAGGTCAGTGTCAAATCGGTAGGCTTTTCCTCCTTTAGCTTCTATAGCTTTGGTTACCAGTGCCACGCTCTCATTGTCGCCGCTCCAGCTAATAATTAATACATTCATGCGGTAGTAGTGTGTTGTTTAGTTTTTATCTGTTTATATAGTGTGTTGGCTATTGCTTTAGAAATAGGCAAATCAAGGTCACGTTCCAGCATTCCCCATTCACCCAACGGGTTTACCTCCAAAAATACATACTCATCATTGGGAGTATGAATAAGGTCTAAAGCCCCAAACGACAAGTGGAGTTCGTCCATAAAACTGACCAGTTTTGCCCGTACATCTGCTGGCAGGCTAAAATGAGTCCACTCAGCTTCGTTAATTTCGCTCCGGCGCCAATCGGTGCCCCCCTGGGCAGATTGGCTGGTATCAATGGCTCCGGTAAAAAACTCCCCTCCTACATATACTACCCTTAACTCACAGGCTTTTTTGATTTCTTTCTGAAAAGTCATTGGACAGTATTGCAACGACTCAAACTCCTCTACGTGTTCGGGGGTTACCTTGTAGGTGTTCATTTGCATAGCCGAACGCCCCATACCATAATCGGTTTGGTCGTGCATTTTAGTAATAATGTCTTGCTTATTCTTATAAAAGCTCAATGCTTGTGCTGCCTCATTGGTAATCAATGTAGCAGGCACCTGTAATCCGTGTTTTACGGCAAGCTTTAGTTGGTACAACTTATTGGCTGCCCGCGAGATATGCTCTAATGGGTCTAACCATATCGCGTGATCGAGTAACAAAAGCGAATTGCGTAAAACAGTTTGAGATTCACCTAGGCAAATATTCCTAAAGTCGCCTTGAATTTCTTTGTCCAGTCGTGGCTTCCATATTCGGCGCATCCACACCCCTTCTACCTCGTCAGTGTCTATAGTACCCTGGGGGGTTTCAATAAAAACCTTGGGAGTGCCTGCCTCTAGGTGAAAGTTCACCTTGATTTCTTCGGGATATAAATCAGTATTGATTCTGATGGGGTGGGTACCTATTGCTTCTAAAGCTTGCTGTACCCGGTCTATGGTAAAAAAGTCACCACTGTGGGTCAATAACAATATCTTCATTCGGGGGGTTGCTTTATGAGAAAAACCGGATGGGTTAGGGAACAAAACAAATGTTGAACAAACTACTTGTCTAAAATATAAACAAGTAGTTTGTAAGTCGTTAGGCTTTTAGCTTTTAAGCCAACAGGTTAAAAACCAAAAGTCTGTATAATGAACAATGGCTGTGTCTACCATTCGTCGCTGTCAGAAGGATACTTCATTGTATAATCTTCGTCAGCATCAGAAGGATACTTCATAGTTTGTTCTATTTTAATCTTCTTCTTTTTGTCAGAAGCAGCAGTGGCGGTGGCAAAAGTAGCAGCACTTAATCCTCCTTTAGTGTTGGTTAGTTTTTCGTCGGCAATTTGATTTTCTAAAAATTGAGCAAAAAATGGTTTTTTTACCTTTTTCATAAGATGAATAATGTTTTGTAATAATTAAAAAATTAGGTACCTGATGTAGTAACTCGCCCAAAGCGAGCATTTCCTACTCATTGCTACAAAGTTAAGCACTTTGTATAAAACAAATCGTCCTAATTTACCAACGGTAAGTTTTTAACCATCAACAGGGAGGATGAGTTTATAAAGGGTTGGGTTTGCTATAAGCGTATGTCCAAGGGTTTATATTTGAGCAGCAAACGTTCGCTTATGCTGTTGGGTTGCCCCACAAAGCGGCTATTTTTTGCTCGCTGTACAAACATTGGACATACGCTCTTTTAGAGAACACACAATTCAACAAAGTATTTTATTAAGTAATACACTATTGACTGAGTGCTCTCTTATGATGGCTTACTGTCTAAAACTCATCATTGTCAGAAGGGTACTTCATAGTAACATACTCGTCACTGTCAGAAGGGTACTTTCTGGTCTGAATACAAGTTCCGCCTTTTGCGTTAGTCAAGCTTTCTTCTTTTACCTGGTTTTCTAAAAATTTGGCGAAAAATGGTTTTTTAACGTTCTTTTTCATGAGATTTATTATGTTGTAATTAGTTGAATAATAAGTACTTGTATGTGTGATATTAAAAGTCAAGGCATGCGCATGCTCGCTTTTTTTATTTGTGTGCAATCTCTATGTTTTGAGATTATTCTCCAAAAAGAGAAAGAATAATATTTGGTTTGCAGCTTTTTTTGATCTCAACTTATTTGAATAACAAGTAATTATATAATTTTTCAAAGAACATCTCTTTGACTACTACTCGCTTAGCACTCCAGGAAAATCTCTAATAAAATTGCTTTTCCTGGAGAATATTTTAAGGTGTTTGTAAAACAAAAATGACTTTTGCAAGTATACAAAAAAGCAAAACAATATTCTTTTAATCACCGAAACTAATGCCACAATCAATTGATTAATAAACATTTGACTTATTTTCAACAAATATACGATTGATCACTATCACTTGGTTTACTTAGAGAAAATCCTCCTATAAAGATGAATTTCCTGTGTAGGCTGTTTTGCCTGCCTTGAGGCACTATAAATAGGCTATAAACTTGCTTTAAAAGCATTTTATAAAATCAAAAAATAGCACTAAATCAATATCAATACATTTAAAACACACTTTATAGTAAGGTAGATATAAATTTGAAAAGAAAAGTACCTGATGTAAAAGTACTCAGACTTTTCTTTTCATGAACAAACCCCTCCAAAGTAGCCCTACGCCACCCTGAAGGGGTTTATGCACACATTAATTGCCTCAGTCTTTAATCCCCCACTTTTGCCAGCCCTTCTCGAAACCTGCCTATACTACCATATTTTGGTGCAACTACTATTTGGGTCTTTTTGTTGATCAACCCCCACCGCTTGCCTTTTTTTATTTGGGCAAGCCCTTCTCGAAACGGCTTGATCAAGTCTAGCTTAGTAGCCAACATTGGTTTACCGTTGCGGTTATATACCATTACCTGTTTGTGTTGGTTGATGTTGGTAGTTACAACACAAAAGAACTCATCTTCTAGGCTCTCCGAAAAACCCCTGAACCTATACTTGCCCCACGGAAATATCACTTTGCCCTGCTCGTTTACCAAGGCTATTTTACCATTGTTGTACAACATAAAAAACTCGTTTAGAAACCAATTGAGGTGTTGTAGTTTCATTGTAAATAATAGCTGCCCTTGAGCATTGTACATACTTGTAGCGTTTTTGGTTTCTGCCTGCCAAAATACCTTCTCTTCGCTTTCATAAAAACGGTATATACGCAGATATTTTATCGGAACCACTGTTTTGCCTTGCAGATCTAGCAAACCCTTTTTACCCTTTTTTTCTATAGACAGCAGCAGGCTGTCTCTCATCGTTACATCATCAGCTTCTATAGCAATAGGCAACACCACTTTTCCTGTAGAGTCAATCAAGCCCCACTTGCCTCCTTTTTTTACAACCGATAGTGAATAGTTGAACCGATTGGCTTTGTCGTATGCCAAAGGAATCACCACTTTGCCAGTAGTATCCATAAATCCGTATTTTTGATTTTTTTCTACCAATGCCAATCCTCTTTGAAAATACCCCAGGTAATCGTACTCCAGCGGAATGACCAATTGGCAGTTGGTGTTGATAAACCCCCATTTACCTTGTTTTTTTACCGACGCAAGCCCTTTATGAAAAACACTGACTCTATCATACACTATAGGTAGCATTACCTTTCCTGCTGTATCTACGATGCCCTTCTTGCCACCTTGTTTTACAATGAGCAAAGTCTTACTGGCTAACTGGATGCTTTGGTACCTGAGCGGAAGCAACTGTTTGCCCTGCTGATTGACCAACTTCCACAACTTACCTGTTCTTACTATGATCAAATGCTTGTTCAACACACTTACCCGGTCGACCCCGACAGGCACCAATAACCCACCTTTTGCGGTAAATGCTCCCCACTTCAGCCCTTGCTTTACCAAAATAAAATCGCTGTTGGCATAATAGTACAAGTAGGTAAATTCCAGAGGAATCATTATTTTACCAGTACTATCCACCATTCCCCACCGACCGTTTTTCTTTACCTTGATATATCCACGCTTGGCGGTGCTCCTTACCTTGTCGAAAACGGGATCAATCACCACTTTTCCCTGTTGGTTCACCAAGCCCCAGTAATCCCCCTTTTTTACTCTTGCTACTCCTTGGTAAAAGTCTGTGACCTTGTCAAACTCTATGGGTACTATCACTTTGCCATCTTGCCCAATGAGTCCCCACTTGTTGTTTATTTTTACCCGGTAAAAACCCTCTTTGGCGTAGCTGTCTATATGGTCATATTTTGATTCAATAACGGCTTTGCCTGCTTGATCAATAAATCCCCACTTTCCCTCTTCTTTTACCTTGGCACGTCCCCGCAAAAACCAGCCAGCCTCTTCATACTGAAACTCAATCACTGCTTTACCTTTTTTATTAATAAACCCCCACTTGCCTTCTTTCTTTACTCTTGCCAATCCATTAGAAAAAGGGCGGGCATCTTCGTACCTAAATCTGATCACTACTTTGCCCTTTTTATTAATAAACCCCCACTTTTTTCTTTTTTGTACTGCTATGAGCCCCTCCGAACAATCGCGGGCATTGCTATATTTAAGAGAAACCACCACTTTGCCAGCGCGATTGATAAACCCATACTTTTGAGAGGGCTGCTCCTTTTGGGGAGTAGGTAGCTGTGCATGTGCCAATAGTTGCCCAAAGCAAAGCAGAAGTAATAGATTAAGGTATTTCATAAAAGTGTTTCTTTTTTTATTTAAAGTATAAAAACTGGTGTTTTTTACAGACATTGGATAAGAGCTTGTTTAAAAATCATTAATTAGGTCTTTTACGTGCCTTTCCTGATTATATATTGTCAAATTTATCAGCAATAGCGCTGCTATTACTTCAAAATTTGACGCATCTAATCTGAAAACTCATCATAAAATCTCCTATAAATGAAAATTTAAACAAGCTCTAATGGTGCACGCATGTCAAAAAGTGCCCGTTGCCAAATTAAATCATATTCACATAAAAATGCCAGTAAAAGAAAAAGCTACCTCGCAAAGAAAAAAACTCCACTGGAAAATTTACCATCGTTTGGTTGAGTTTGTAATCCCTTATCAAGCGTATTTTTACCTTTTGCTTTTCCTGGCCATCATCACTGCTGTCTTGCGTCCTTCACAGGCCATTTTAGTACAACTGGCGGTAGACAATTACATACTCAAAAATAACTATGCAGGTTTGGTTACCCTATCGTGGTGGATGGTGGCTGTAGTAATGGTGCAAGTATTGCTCACGTATGCCCACACCTACTTGGCTGCCTGGTTGGGGCAAACCGTGGTCAGAGACATCAGAATGCACGTATACCGACACTTATTAAGCCTACGCTTGAGGTATTATGACCAAACCCCCATTGGCGAACTTATGACCCGCAACATTACCGATGTACAAACACTATCGGGCATTCTTTCGGCAGGCATTGCGGCACTCATTGCCGATATTTTTTTTACCATTACTATTTTTAGCATTATGCTTTATACTCATTGGCAACTTACCCTGGTAAGCATCTCACTGTTGCCTTTGTTTATGTGGAGCTCGTTTGTGTTTAAAGAGAAAATGAAAGTAGTGGTGACTGAAGTACGAGACATTGTAGCCGAGCTCAATGCTTTTGTTCAGGAACGAATAAGCGGCATGCGCATTATTCAACTGTTTGGCGCACAACAAAGCGAACAAGCAAAGTTTCGGGAAGTAAGCCACCGTTTCAAAAAAATATACCTCAAATCAGTTTGGTACGAGTCAGTATATATGCCCGTTACCGAAGCGCTCACCGCAGGAGGCACTGGCTTGCTGGTGTGGTATGGGGCACGTAGCGTATTGAAGGACGAGATATCGCTGGGAGTATTGGTCGCTTTTATCATGTATATCCGCATGGTGTTTGGTCCGGTGCGTAACCTTGCCCAACGTCTCAATGTGTTACAAGCGGGGTTGGTAAGCCTGCACCATATTTTGGGGATGATAGACGTGCAAGAGAAAATTCCCAATAACGGCACTTACACTCCTCTACAGGTGCAAGGGCACATTAGATTTGACAAGGTATGGTTTGCCTACCACCAGGAAGAACCTGTACTAAAGGACATCTCATTTGAGGTAAAAGCAGGTGAAACCCTTGCACTGGTAGGTGTTACCGGGGCGGGCAAATCATCGGTGATTAATGCGTTGGGCAGATTTTATGAAAAAAGCCGGGGAACAATCACGCTTGACAACATCCCTATAGAGGCTTACCGCCTTGGCTTTTTGCGGTCGCAAATAGGCATTGTTTTGCAGGACGTATTCTTGTTTGCTCAATCGCTCAGAGACAATATTTTGCTGGGCGCTACCCACATCAGCGAACAAAAATTATGGGAAGCTATAGAGATGGTAGGCGCACAAACATTTATTTCCCGTTTTCCGGAAGGGCTCAACTACAATGTGATGGAACGTGGCGCTACGTTATCGGTAGGACAACGCCAAATGATTGCTTTTATAAGGGCTATGGTATACGACCCACAAATTATTGTGTTGGATGAAGCAACCTCATCGGTAGACTCAGAAACTGAAAGATTGATACAAAATGCCACCAAAAAACTGATGAAAGGTCGTACTGCTATCATCATTGCTCATCGCCTGTCTACTATCCAAAAAGCAGACAAAATTATAGTACTGGACAAAGGCAGCATACAGGAGCAAGGCACCCATGCCGAATTACTGGCATTGCGGGGGCACTATGCCCAACTACACAAAATGCGACTACAAAGAAAGTGACTCAGCGTGCTTCGATGTTTACAGGAGGGGTAGCATGTACAGCAAGCCCTCAATCTATATGTTTTATTTGAGGGAAGATGTTACAAGGTAATATTTTTTACAACTGTTGTCGGTAAATTATACTTTTTTTTGTTTCTTTTGCATAATACAACCGGCTTCACTTACAAAATATTGTACTTGTACCACAAAACATCATGCTTATTTTGTATTTGGGTCAAACCTATTTATAAAAACAATATTATATACATTAATGAAAAATTTCTTTATTCCCGAAAATCAGGATACTCCACAAGTATCGTTTGACGTTGCGACTCAAGTTTTTGAAATCAAAGGAGAGTCTTTTGGTCTGTGCTCAATGGACTTCTACTTGCCTATTATCCAGTGGTTAGATGCCTACACCAAACAACACCAAGGCACTCTTACTTTCAACTTTAAGCTGTTGTACTACAATACAGGCAGTTCACAAAGGTTTTATGAAATGATGAAGTTACTGGAACGCTATCACCAGTCGGGGCGTGGGCAAGTAAAAATAAATTGGTATACCACCTCTGACGAAAGCAGTATCATAGAGGCAGGTGAAGACTTTCAGGCAAGTATCCAAATACCTTTCGAAATAGTATTGCAAGATGAGGTAACGGTCGCTTGATTTTTTATCTAGTCTTCTATTCATTTATAATATAATTAAAAGCCATTGGTCTATCGGCCAATGGCTTTACTTTTTTAGCTAGAGTACTAAATGCCTGACAAAGTAAAGCTGTAGTTAGCTCAATGACGTTATTCCCCTGATTTTACTCAAAAAACTTACGTAACTATGAATATATCAGCCCTACCGGATAAATTTTAAAGTGCGTCAAAGAACAAAATTCAGCTAAAAAAACAGGACATTCATCGAAAATATGAGGTACTGTTGATAAAAAAAGCTTCCGCTTGACCATTTTTTTATTACTCCCCCCTGTTTGCTAAGAAGCCCACTCCATTGCACCCAACTGGGTTTGTACCCAAGGTATATAAAAAAGGACAAAACAAAGAAAATGTAGTAAATGGCATAAAAAAGATGTTACAGTGTAATATTTCTTGCATTTGGTACTCGATAAATTATTATTTTTTTGATTTCCTTTGCAGAAAAAAAAACGTCTTGTTTCATCAACAAAGCATTGCCAGAAAAATAAGGTTTTGCTTGTTGTCAATGTATTTGCCTCGAAGTAAAAGATAAATACATTTATTCTATAGACACATTATCAAAGTAAATAACATAAAGTGAGAAATTTTTTTATCGCCGAAAAATATGACACCCCCCAGGTTTCTTTCGATGCCAACACCAAGGTTTTCGAAATTAGCGGAGAGTCATTCAGTGAATATTCAATGGATTTTTATTTACCCATTATTCAATGGATAGATACCTACACCAAACAATACGAAGGCCCCATTACCTTTAATTTTAAGTTATTGTATTACAATACAGGTAGCTCGCAAAGGTTGCTAGAGATCATGCAAATGTTAGATCAATACCATAACTCTGGAAAGGGGCAAGTAAAAATAAATTGGTACAGTTTACCCGAAGAATACCGCATGATAGAAGCTGGAGAAGACTATCAGGCTGTGCTGAAAGTTCCTTTTGAAATCATAGAACAGGATTTTCAGGCAAGTACTTAGTCACAGGGTTTAAGCGGCACATTTAAATTGTACTGAATAGCCAAGCCAATTACTTATCGTTTTTTGTAAGTAGTTGGCTTTTTTGTTTTTTTCAGATAACCTGCACTCCTTTGGGCAACCAACAAATTACCCTTCAGGCAATAAAAAAACACTCCCAGCCCTACCCAAGAATCAAATCTTTTTTATATTCAATCTTCTAAAAACCATCAAACGACAAGCATACGCCCATGAGTGATTTGGCAAAGCAACTGATTAACGAAAATTTAGCCACTAAAAACCCTGTCCTCGACCTGGGCAACTGTGGATTGGATGGCACCGAGCCAGTGTTGAAGCGCCTTGCCGAATGTGATCATCTGGAAACGTTGATTTTGAGTAATGAGTGGGTGGGTTTTGGTCACACTCCCCAAAAAAGCAATAACCAGCAAAAAGCCAATGACTTAAAACAGCTTCCAAAATTTTTGCCTGCCTACTTAAAAGAATTGGTGGCTGGAGGTTATGGTGACTTGTGGGGCATTGATGATTTGCAAACTTTGACTGGTTTAACCCAATTGCAAGCTTTAAATCTAAGCTCGAATCATATTAGTGATATTAAAGTATTGGCAAACTTTCCTACAATAGAAAAACTGAACCTTAGCCAAAATACCATTGCTGACCTCAGCCATTTAGCAGGGCTAGAAGACCTTAAAACATTGAACCTGAACTGGAATCAGGCTTTAGATTTGGATACTTTGCCAAGCTTACCCAATTTAACTACTTTATACCTTAACTCTTGTCGATTAACCAATATTCAAGCCTTAAAGCAGTATAAAAAAATAAAGAGTATTTACTTACGTTCCAATCAACTGACCAATCTTAGCCCTTTGGCTGGCTTAAGGGCATTGGTGCATTTACGTTTAGATGAGAATCATATAGAAGATTTGAGTCCTTTGGCAAGCCTACAAGCACTAGAGGCTTTGTTTCTAAATAAGAACAGGATAGAAGACCTTGCACCCTTGGCGGGTTTAGTCACATTAAGAAAGCTTTATCTGAACGAAAATAAAATCACAAGCCTTGATCCTTTGGCAAAGTTGCCAAAGTTAACAATACTTGGTGTGGCAGATAACCAAATTCAAAATGTACGAGCCCTTCATTCTCTGCTTCAGTTAGATAGATTAGATTTGTCACAAAACCAAATCATGGATGTAAATCCCTTGCACAACTTGACGAAGCTTACCGGCT
This sequence comes from uncultured Microscilla sp., assembly GCF_947493425.1. Taxonomy (GTDB): domain Bacteria; phylum Bacteroidota; class Bacteroidia; order Cytophagales; family Microscillaceae; genus Microscilla. The sequence continues at coordinate 39,774 of NZ_CANLRP010000026.1, forward strand.
TAGTGTTGGGGGTAAATCAAATTCAAAATATTCGTCCTTTGGCTGGTTTGATTAAGCTAAAAATATTGGTGTTGGCAAACAACCAAATCACCGAACTTCCGGTTCACTTTTTCGATAAATTACATAAGTTGCTAGTACTTGAGCTTGAAAACAACCCTATCCAAAATATCCCCCAAGAACTTTTTGAAACCTATAATATAGGCATCCAAAAACTCAAAGACTATCTACACTCTATTGCCCGCCAAGACGACCAAAGGGAGTTGAACGAAGCCAAGTTGATATTTGTGGGGGTAGGCGAAGTAGGCAAAACCGAACTTGCCGAGGCAATGAGTACTCCGGGCTATAGGTTTGTGGGTGGGCGTGCTACTACCAAGGGTATTCAAATAAAGCAATGGAAACCAGAAGGCTGTATCCGGGAAGGCAAACCTATAGATTTTACGGCAAATATTTGGGACTTTGCCGGGCAGGAAATCAACTATGGTACTCACCAGTTCTTTTTGACCAAAAATTCGGTGTACGTGTTTGTGTGGGAAACCCGCAAGGGTGAAGACAAATCAGAATTTAACTATTGGCTCAACATTGTGAGCTTGCTCTCTGACAATGCCCCAGTGCTGGTGGTACAAAACAAGGTAGATGTGTACAAGGGACAGATCAACCAACAAAACTGGCAAAAGGCTTTTCCTAACATTGTCGATTTTCATGAAACTTCGTGTAAAACGGGCGAGGGCATGGATGCTTTGCGCGAAATGGCAACCAAAGAGCTGCTTAAGCTACCCAATACCCGCGAAATATGGAACAAAGATCGTTTTGCGGTGCGTCAAGCGCTGGAGGCGATGACGGAGGATTATATTTCACACCGACAATATTTGCGCATAAGCGAAAAACATGGGTTGAGTCGGGAGGCGGCGGGCTTTCTTGCCGAGCAACTGCACGATATTGGGGTCATTTTGCATTTTGGCGACGATCTTTCGCTCAAAAATACCGTGGTGCTCAAACCTGAATGGGCAACCGAAGCCGCTTACCGCCTGCTAGACAGCCAGGTAGTAGCCGAAGGCAAGTTTCACGAGGCACAACTAGATGATATTTGGCAAGATGAACGCTTTGACGATAAACACGCGTTTCTATTACGGATTATGGAGCGTTTTGAACTTATTTTTAACCTCGACAATCAGGGCAACTATATAGTACCTGAGCTACTCCCCGCCCAGCAACCGCTCAACTTGCCCGATTATACCGTCTTGCAGGCAACTGCACCCCGTTTGCTGCGCTTCGAGTATCATTATAAATTTATGCCCAAAGGCATTATGAGTCGGTTTATTTGCCGTATTCACCCCTACATTATCGAACACTTGTTTTGGCGCGATGGTGTGGTGCTACAGATAGAGCAAAGCAGCGCTATAGTCACCCTCAACGATGCCCTTGCCACCAAACAAATTGCCCTGGAGGTGTGGGGGGTAGATGCCGATAAATTGCTGTATACCATTCGCAGTCATTTCGAGCACATTCATGGCGAGCTCAACCACCCACCGCTCGACGAGAAGATTCCTTGTTATTGTGAGGAATGCCAACAGCCCGACCAGCCTGCGCATACTTTTAGAAAAAAATCGCTGGAAAAAAACCTCAAGGCGGGCATACCCAAACTGGTGTGCGATCACGACTCTGTAGTGTCTATCAAACGCTTGCTCGAAGGTATTTTGGACGTTAACCGCCAGCACATCAAAGAGTTTCAGCGGTTGATTGACCAAGGTAATCTGGCGGGTTTCTTTGCCAAAATAGATGATTTGGGTATAGAAGATTATCAGGTAGCTGCTTTTCGCAAAAAGTTTATCAGCGACCACACAGAGCACAACTTCGACCAACAGTTACAGGTATGGGTCACCAACTTTTTTCGTACTCGATAGTTAGTAGTCCAATGCTGTTTCCTTAACAAAGCCTTTAGCCATTAGCTTTAGCCTGTCTCAGATGGCTCACGCGTTTGTTTTTTTTTAGTCCATAGTCGGTAGACCATAGTTTTTAGCCTCGCCTTGCGCCCATTCGTAATTCGTAATTGAAAAATTCGTAATTTAGTTGGTAGACCATAGTCACTTCAAACCTATTCGTACTTTAGTCCAGAGTCGGGAGTCGGTAGACCATAGTTACTTCAACCCCATTCGTACTTTAGTCCAGAGTCGGGAGTCGGTAGACCATAGTTACTTCAACCCCATTCGTCATTTAGTCAGTAACGCCTTGCGCCCATTCGTAATTCGTAATTAATAAGCCTTGCGCCCATTCGTAATTCGTAATTGAAAAATTCGTAATTAATAAGCCTTGCGCCCATTCGTAATTTGTAATTGACCAATTCGTAATTAATAAGCCTTGCGCCCATTCGTAATTCGTAATTGACTAATTCGTAATTAATAAGCCTTGCGCCCATTCGTAATTCGTAATTGAAAAATTCGTAATTAATAAGCTTTGCGCCCATTCGTAATTCATAATTGACCCATTCGTAATTAATAAGCCTTGCGCCCATTCGTAATTCGTAATTGACCAATTCGTAATTAATAAGCCTTGCGCCCATTCGTAATTGAAAAATTCGTAATCCTCGACCAATGCCCCTTTTACATCCTCCAAAGTAGCTATTTTACCTACCAAAGCATCCAGTCATTGTTCAAGTGGTTTTTCATCGGACACAACTGGTTGTCTGTCTGCAAACCAGGTTATTAACAACTTATTAACGTCTTGTCTAAACTGCTATCCCGTTATTTATCATCTAGTAATAACTACATGATAAAGGTACCATAAACCAATACCCATGAAAAAACAACTATCAAACTATCAGAGGCTTTGCCTGCTGGTCTGTTGGCTTTTTGCCTGTACTCTCACCTCTTATGCCAAACCCAACCCTACCCGAAACCAACAAACTTACAAGGTAAACATTGTAAAAACTGCTGCCAAGATAAAAATCGACGGCAACATCAACGAAGAAGCCTGGAAATCTACCAATGCCGCCCGCAACTTTCTCCGCAAATGGCCTACCGACAAAGGGCAGGCTGAAGCCCAAACCGAAGTACGACTATTATACGACGATCATTTTTTGTATATCAGTGCAGTATGTTTTATTGACAAAAAACCAGTGATTCAGACGCTTAGACGAGACGTGGGACATTGGAACAGCGATGGCTTTGCTCTATTGATGGACCCTATGAATCAGCACAGCAACGGTTTTTTGTTTGGGGTAAACGCCGGAGGTGCCCAAATGGAGGGATTGACCGTGGGTGGGCAAAACTCTATGGAATGGGATGCCAAGTGGTACTCTAGGGTAAAACTGCACCACGACCGTTGGGTGGTAGAAATGGCCATTCCTTTTAAGTCATTGCGCTATAGCGAAACCATTGATAAGTGGGGGATCAACTTTATAAGAAACGACATGCAGCGCAACGCTTACTCTACCTGGGCGCACGTGCCTATTCCTTACGATGGTACCGACTTGGGCTATACAGGTGCTTTGCGTTGGGACTCGCCACCCAAAAAAGTGAAGGGCAATGTAGTGTTGATTCCTTACATTATTGGGGGTATGTCGGAAGACTTTGAAGAAACCAGTGGATTGGAAAGAAGAGGCAATGCCGGGCTGGACGCCAAAATAGCCATTACTTCTAACCTCAACCTTGACCTTACCATTAATCCTGATTTTTCGCAGGTAGATGTAGATCAGCAAGTAACCAATTTGAGCCGTTTTTCGCTGTTTTTTCCCGAAAGACGCAACTTCTTTTTAGAAAATAGAGACCTGTTTGCTGACTTTGGTACAGGGCGGACGCAACCGTTTTTTTCGCGCAGGGTAGGTCTCAAAGATGGTACACCTGTGCCCATTTTGGCAGGGGCACGCTTATCGGGCAACATTACCAAATCTATGCGGGTGGGCATCTTGGACGTGCAGACTCAAGGCAACCATGAAGCCGACTCGTTGGGGCAAAACCAGTTTGTGGCCACTGTACAACAACGTGTATGGGGGCGCTCAAGCATCAACGCCATCTTGGTAAACCGACAGGCATTTGATGGTACCCAGATGCTTGGCAATGATTTTAATCGGGTAGCCGGAATGGAGTTCAGGTATTTGTCTAATAATGGCGATCTGCGTGGAGCCCTCAGGGGCTTTAAATCTTTTACACCCGATCAGTTGGATCGAAGCCTCAGTTATGGAGGCTTTGGCGAATATCGTAACCGCAAGTTCAATATAGGGGTGGCTTATGAACAACAGCAAGAAAACTTCATTGCCGAGTTAGGTTTTACACCTCGTTTGCAAAACTACGATGTAATAAACGACCGAACCGTAAATATTGGCTTTGACCGCTGGGCAGTGTGGGGAAGTTATACGATCTTTTCTAAGGGTGGGATCATCAACAATCATCGTTTTAACCATTGGCATGTGCTATATAACCACGATGTAACAGGGCAGTTCCAGGAGCGTAATATGGGGTTTAATTATCGTCTCAACTTTACCAATAGCAGCAACTTGAACCTCAGCGCACGTTACAACGAGGTGCAACTGCCCTTTGCCCTTGACCTAATCGGTGGAGATGAATATTTACCTGCCACGTTCTACGCCTTTAGCTGGGGCAGAGCAGAATATAACTCAGACAACCGACAGCCATTTTCGGTGAGTACTTTTGTACAATATGGTACTTTTTATAATGGTACCCGTTTGTCTTATGGAGGAGGAATTAACTTTAGGGCGCAGCCTTGGGGCAATTTTAGAGTAAATGTGAGCCAAAACTACGTAGAGTTGCCCGGTGACTATGGTACAGCAAACCTTACCCTGGTAAGCCCTACTGTAGAAATCTCTTTTTCTAATACAATGTTTTGGACAACCTTTTTGCAGTACAATACCCAAGCCGATAATTTCAATATTAACAGTCGCTTTCAATGGCGTTTCCGTCCCATGTCCGACTTATTTATTGTATATACCGACAACTATTTTGCCGAGGCTTTTAAGGTTAAAAACCGGGCGTTGGTTATTAAATTGAGCTATTGGTTGAATCTTTAGGCGATAGTCAATGGTTCAATGGTCGATGGTCAATAGTGTAATGTTGTTTTTGTCAATTTTGCATATATGATAAGTTAGATAAATAGTCCAGAGTCGGGAGTCCGTAGACCATAGTTTTTAGCCTCGCCTTGCGCCCATTCGTAATTTAGTCCAGAGTCGGGAGTCGGTAGACCATAGTTTTTAGCCTCGCCTCGCGCCCATTCGTAATTCGTAATTGAAAAATTCGTAATTAAACAAACCATATATCTAATGAAAAATCTCAAAACTTTTACTTTCACCATTGTACTATGTCTTATGGGCACTACCTATGCAAGCGCTCAGTATAAATCGGACGATTGGAAAGACCGTGACAAATGGCAAAAAGTGCCTCAATTGCTCAAGGCAATGAACATTCGCCCAGGTGCCAAAGTAGCCGATGTGGGCTGTCACCAAGGTTATATGACCATGCACCTGGCAAAAGCTGTAGGCAAAACAGGCAAGGTATACGGGGTAGACTTGAACACATATAGGCTAGAGGCGCTCAAAGAAGAAGCCACCGAGCAAGGGTACAACAACATTGTAACCATCAAAGGCGAAGAAAACGACCCTTTGTTGCCCAAAGGACAGCTCGATGCCATCATTATGATTGATACGTATCATCATATATTGGAAAAACCGCTTAAGTACCTCAAAAAACTAAAGAAAGCCCTCAAGCCAGGCGGAAGGTTGGTTATTGTAGAGTCTATCCGCACCTACCGCAAACAACTCAGCCGCGATGAGCAAAAAGAGAAACATAACTTAGACATTGGTTTTGTGCGTTATGACTTCAAAAAAGTGGGGCTTATTCCTGCCGACTTTAAATATCCGCTCACCCGCTGGAAAAACAAAAAAGAAGTGTGGGTGTGGTTCCTTGCTGGGGTAAAACCTAAAGAAGGAAGTAGGTAGTTAAAAAAGCTTCAAGGTGTGAGCGATAAGCTACAAGTGTTTCCTATTATGCTATAATAGCCTCAAGCATATTGTTGGTAGTATGAACGATAAGTCGTAAGCTTGAGGCTGTTTTGGTTCAACTTAAGCATCTATTTTTTTGAATAAAAAAACGCCCAACTTATAGGTACTTTGCAAACCACCAAACCATCCTCAAAGCTACTCCCTCCAGCGTTCCATAAAAGGAATAGGAGGCACATCATTTACGATGATACCTGTACCTAATTGATGAATTTTTTGGGCGCGGCTATCTATGCGCAATGCCAGACTGAGTCCTTTTGCCTGTATCCTAATCAATTGGCAAGAAAGCTTGCTGGTAGCTCCGTTGCTTAGTTGAGCATACTGTGGAGCATTGACCGAGGCGTACCCTATGGACTCTAGCAAGTGCTTGAGCATAGCAAAATGAGCCTGGGCATGGTGTTCTATTTGGGCTAGTTGCTGCAAGGCATCCTCAGTAGCCGCACATGCTGCCTCAAAGTTGTATGTTTTAAGGGTTGCCTTCAGCTTTTGGGCAAATGCCTGAGTAAGCCGGGTTACTTCGTGCAGGTAGGCAGGGCTTGCCTGTTGCAAATACAAGGGCGGAGTTTCGGGGGGTAAAATAGCGTCCATTGGCACAAAATCGCTGGCAACCACGCCAATGCCTGCCTGGTTGAACTTACGCGCCCGCCAGTCGAAATAATGGGCAATAGGCAATGATGTTTTTTCTGACATAATCAACCAATTAGAAACCCCTACCGATTGGCGTTGGGTTTGTTGAGCGTATATTTTTTTACGTCGTTGGTTAATCTCGATAGCTTCTTTGATATGAATATAAAAAGCGTTTTTTTGCATGTATTTGCGTTTAATGGTTAAGAGCTTGAGAGTTTTTTGTGTCAAAGGTAATCTCTCTGGCTTAAGTTCTTTCACCTTTGAATAAAAGAATATCAGTCACTTTGGTTAAATGCCCGGTTTTACGCCCACCCCTTGTGTAGTTTCAGGGTTACAAAGAAAAGCCAACTACTAAAAACCCCTTGTGTTTTTTACGATTATGCTTAACTTAGAGATTCGGTTGTCTAGAGGGGCTATGGATGGTTGCCCAAATGCTGGCGTAACTACATTGAGCTCACTATGTTCTGCTCCTTAAAGGTTGAACATTAAAAAAAACAAACACGCAAGCGATCTGCGCCAAGCTAAAGGCTAATAGCTTGAGGCTGTAGAAACTCCCAACTACTAACACTCACTTATCAAACTTTTATGGCTTCGATTCACTTTGAGTTCCCGGTATGGGTTCAGTACAAAAACAAACAATACATCATTCGCCCGTTGTTTGTTGCCAACCAAAGCGTAGCAAACGATCGCTACGAAAGGGCAATGAAAGGCCTGATAAAATCGGTGCGAAACGAATTTAAAAACTATAAAACCAATCGCGCCAACCTCGACTATTTCTTATGGTATTTATTCAATCCCGATTTTAAATATCTAAACCTAAAGCTTGAGTTTTCTTACGGGCAACGCTACTTTCATGGGCAAGTAGCCACTGCCTGGTTTGAGCACAACGGCTATACTGTAGTAACTATGCCTGCTTTTGACAACCTCTGGTTTATTATGGAAACCCGTGATCCTAAAAAAGCCGATGTGGTGCGCGAGGTAGAAGAGCAGATTCAGCGTTTTGGCCGGAGGTATAAAAAAGAATATGATGAAGAGTTTTTAATGGAGCCTTACCAGGCAAATGGTAAAGAGTTTTGCACGGCGGTAGACATGTATATGCACACTGCCGGAGAAAAAATAACCCTGGGCTATGTAGACGATGACATGTTTCAGCAGTTTTTCCGCCCCAATGCCACCTTCGAGGGGCGCGACGAAATAGAAAAAGTAGGCTTTGAACTCAACGATTTGTATCCGTCGGAACTAAACCGGGCTTTTTATCAAGACGAACTGGTAACGCAACTCGATCGGTTGATCTACAACCGCGAAAATGTGCCAATGGTCATTCTGGGGCCCCGTAGGGTGGGCAAAAGCACGCTGTTGCATGAGGTAGTGCACCGTTACCTGGAGCGCAACACTGAAAAAGAATTGTACCACCTGGACAACATCTGGAATGTAGACCCCTCGCGTTTGATTGCGGGTATGAGCATTGTAGGCATGTGGCAACGCAGGTTTGAGTCTATCATTAGGTTTGCCATGAACCCAATTACCGAATACCCCCGCCGCGATAAATTATATTTTAACAATATTATTGCCCTTTTCAGGATAGGCAAATCGGCTCAAAACGACATGACATTGAGCGATGTTTTGAAACCTTATTTGCAAAAGCGAGAGATACAAGTAGTGCTAGAAGCCACCCCTGAAGAGTGGGACATTGCAAGCGAACTCGACCGGGGTTTTACCGATTTGTTTAAAGTAGTGCGTTTGTATGAACCTACCGAAACCAAGTCTTTGCGCATTATCAACAAAGTGAGGGTAAGGCTGGAAAGCGAACACGATTTTAAGATTAGTAACACTGGTTTGTTGCGTTTGATTGAGCTGCAAAAACGTTTTAATCAAAATATGGTGCTCATTGGTGCCATCGCCGAAAACCTGCACCAGTTGTCGTCTAAATACTCTGAAGAAGAAGTAACCCCCCAAACCATCGTAGAAGAGTTTAGCTCTAAGACTCACCTCAACGAGCGCCTGGCCGACCCAGAGGTGAAAATTACCAAAGATGAGTTTCAGCAGTATATCTCGCGCCGCCTGGTGGGGCAACAAGACGCTGTAGATTGCCTGACCGACGTGTTGCATGTAATCAAGGCGCAACTCAACAACCCTGAGCGCCCGTTTGGTTCTTACCTGTTTATTGGCCCCACTGGGGTGGGAAAAACCCAAGCCGCCAAAGTAGTAGCAAAATACCTCTTTAACCACGAAGACAGCCTGGTACGGTTTGATATGAACGAGTTTATCGATGGAGGAGCAGTGAGCCGTTTGGTGGGTGACCTGGATTACCCCGAAGGGCAACTCACCACCAAAATACGCTATAATCCCTACTGTGTGCTCTTGTTTGACGAGATAGAAAAAGCCCACCCCGATGTACACAATTTGTTGCTACAGGTATTGGGCGAAGGACGCCTGACCGATGCCTTGGGGCGCACCATTAGTTTTTGCAATACTGTAATTATCATGACTTCCAATCTGGGGGCAGAGCGGGTAGGCAAAGAAATTAACATTCAGCGACGCGCCGATTTGGCCTCCAGCACCTACGAAAAGTCAGTACGTGATTTTTTCCGGCCTGAGTTTATCAACCGCATTGACAATGTGATTATTTTCAACAAATTAAACCTGGAGCATATTGGGCAAATTGCGTGGCTACAGATCAAAGAATTGCTCAAACGCCACGGCTTTATGCGTCGTCATACCATTCTAAATGTATCGGAAGAGGTACTGCAAAAACTTGCTGAGAATGGCTTTGACCCCGAAATGGGAGGGAGGGCATTGAAGCGCCAAATAGAGAAAGAGTTGACCGTACTCATTGCCGACCAATTGGTAGAAACGTTGCCCGACACACCCGTTATATTTAACTTGTTTATTCAAGACCACCAGCTCAAACCCTTGCTCACTAGGCTAGAGCATATAGAGGCTTTTGATGAATCGGCAATTCCTAAAATTGGCGATTTTGAGGTAGGCATTCAACACTTTGAGTATTTACTCACCGAAATTGAGCAGCTCAAGGCTGAAATGTTTCAGTTGGCAGACGATGAAGACAATGCCATTATTGACCCCTCTACCATTACCGACTATAGCCTCATTCACATGAAAGAGGACGTGCTGAACATTGAGCAAAAGGTACGCAATATTATTTATGAGTACCAAACCCAAAACAACTTTGACCTGTCGCAATCGAATGTACAAATACGCTATGTAGCGCAGGAAAAACTGATCAAAAATGATAATTCGGGTTCTAAAGTAGAGAAAAAATATTTTAAAGAGCTATATAGCGAGCTAGAGATTTATGAATACCTGGAAGAGGTAGCCCAGGCAACCGACAGAATTGTGCGAGAGTCGGACGCGATGTTTTTTGAGGTGTCACAAGCTTGGGCTTGGATTAGGTTTTATTATCACCATTACGAAAAAAACGGGCTCGACCGAGTAATGATTTGTGTTATATCGCGGGTAGAAAAGGCAGGACAAGACGAAGTAAAGTACTTGAAAAAACTGTATGAACGGATACACCCGGTAGAGCAAGTAATAGAAGCCAAAGACAACGAGTGGCACTTATACCTCAATGGCCCTGGTTTGTTCGACTTGTTTAGCTGCGAAGTAGGCTTCCACATGTTTTTTACCCCCCACGAAACACCCTTGCCAGTAGAGGTAAGCATTCACCGCCTGGGTGACGACGAAACACCTGAGACTTTTGTCAATAATCTGGACAACCGCCGTTGGCAGGATATGGTGAAGACCGAAGAGGGAATCAAAAGCTTAAAAAAGGTAGCGCATATCATCCGTTTGTATGCTTTCTCAGATTTGCTACAGCGCAAGGGGTCCATCACCGACTTGCGCACGGGCATTATCAATTATGAAGATTTGACGGATGCGGAGCTTAAGTTTTTGTTTTACGCCAATTTTGATGCTGAATTTAAGCTAAATGTAGAAGCTATAGAACCCCCTAAAAATGAGAAAGAAGGGGGTGAGTCTTGAGCTAACCACAATGGTGTAAAACATTTTCTATTAAACAACCGCTCTAGTTGAACTGCATCTCAATTATGGTTGAAAACAAAAAAAACGTGCTTGTTTTATACAAGCACGTTTTTTTATATCTGGAAGGAACACCTCTTAACTATCTCCGCTAGAGTCTCCACCTACCGAAGAGTTACTTTGATTGCGTTTGGCGTGGAATGTTTTCTCGTCAAACTGAGCTGCAATAAACTGCTTTATTTTCTTGTTCAGGTTTTCTTCGTTGAGGTCTGAATCGCTGTAGGCAGGAGTTAGCCCTTTTTGTCCGGGTAAATCTTCTACATGAACAGTTTGTGTAGGGAAAGCAAAACGAACCCCCAGCTCATAAGCCAGCCTCAAAATATTCATCATAAGTTCATGGCGTGCCCTCAGCTCCAGTCCCCAGTCGTTGACCGTAAAAAATGAGTAAAACAAAATGTTGAGCGACGACCCGGCAAAATCATTCAGGTATACCTGAAAATAATCTTTGCGGGTATCGGGGTGTTCCAAAATTATTTGGCGTAAGCCCTTTACAAAAGCATCAATCAGTTGGGGAGGGGTGTCATACGTAAGCCCCAGGGTAGTAGAGTAACGACGGTAGGCGCGTACCCCCATGTTGTCTATCACCATGTTGGCAAGCTTACCGTTAGAGACATACATCACCGAGTTGCTAAAAGTTCGGATGCGGGTAGATCTAAAGCCTACTTCCTCTACTGTACCATTAATATTGTCTGCCACTATCCAATCGCCCACCTGAAAGGGACGGTCCATAAAAATAGTAAAAGAGCCAAACAGATTTTTGATCGTGTCTTGAGCGGCAAAAGCAAAGGCAAGACCACCAATAGACAAACCAGCAAGTATGGTAGTAACGTCGAAGCTGAGCGCATTGAGCATAAATATAAACCCAATGATATACACAAGGGTAATGAGCGCTTTTTTGATCAAAGGAATGAGTTGATCGTCTAGAGTTCCTTCGGTTTTTTCGGCAAGTTTGCCCATATACAAGGCAACAAAGTCTACCAGGTGGTTTCCTATCATCATACCAAACACAGGCAGTACTACTTTTAAAAACAAGACCACATACTCGGTAAAAGACAGTGGAAACTGGAACACGGGCAAAATCCAAATCCAGATTCTCACAATTAAGAACAAACTTGCCGGGCGTGCTATAGACTGGATCAGTTTTTTGACATTGGTACCGCGTTGTCCTTTGCCCAGTTTTACAATAAGCCGGGTAATGAGGTTACGAAAAATATAAGAAAAAATTTTGTGCAAAAAGAAGGAGAAAATGAGCAACACTAACAGCGATAAGTAATGAAACAAGGTCATTCCCAATACTTTGTTGGTCACCCAATCGGGGAATTTATGGATAACCTTCTCCATCATTCCTATGCTTCGATACAAGCTAGGAATACGGTCAAGCGTGTATTCAGAGTACAACCATTGTGAGCCCACTTTTTCTACATATACCTCAGGTAGTTCTTTGGGAAAGAGGATGTACACTTTTTTGTTTGCCTCTGACGCCGTCGTGTCTACATATTTAGGATCTTTGGGTAGCTTGCTATAGTCAACGCGTAAGCCACGGGCATCCAGAATTTTGAGCAATCGTTTTGCCAACTCTTCTCGCTTTTCTATAGAAGCATACTTGCCCCCCCGAAAAAGGGCTTGTGCGGCTATTTCAGGGTGGTAGTTGTTGGTTTGAAGGTTGTCTATATGGGTAGATACCGCATGATAAGGTGTGTTAAGGTTGGCAGTTTTTCTTTTTGAACCTTGTCCAAAGGCAAGGTGACTAAATAATAAAAAAATAAATGCAAAGTATACACTAGTTTTTGGGGTATGCATTGTATGTCTTATCGTGTTTAAAATGTGATTGGATTAATTTCGCTTGATATTTTTATGCAGCGCAAAGTTAAAAAAAATGTCCAGAGGTTACGAAATTATCAAGCGTTCATTTTTAGGGTAGTTATACTTTGATCTTATGGGTGCCTGTAGGAGGGACTACTGACTCCGGACTAATTAGCTCTAGACTAATCACTGCTAGTTAATAGTCCAAGTTTTTTTAGCCATTCGGCTAGAAAGCCTGTCTTGTAAAGATTGGAGACTTCTATTTATAAGCTTCAAGTGTCCTTAAGGAACACTTAAAACAGCGTGAGTGGTTTTTTGGGCATAAGCTCCTAAAAAGTTGCGTCACCGCCTCCGCTGGTGTCTCCACCTGCGGATGAGTACCTGAATAAAAACATTCATAAGTTATTGATAATGAGTATGTATAAGTTTTATAAGAAAACCCTGCTGTAGGAGGGACTACCGACTCCGGACTAATTAGCTCTAGACTAATCACTAATGCTCATGTCCCACTTCGCCCGCCTTCGACTGGGCATATACATAATAAGCCCCTTTGGTCACTAACTGCATTCCAGCAGGTATTTTATCCATCAACTTTATCGAAGTATAGCCGTTATCGCTAGTCCCTGTTATTACCTTAATGGGGATAAACTCCAGCGCATCTTTTTCGTGTGCCTTGCCAGCAAATACAAAAGTAGCCGTACCATCTCTTACAATGGCCTCATCGGGCAGGGCATCCACCGATTGATTGTTGAGCCATATTTTTGCCGTTACAAACAAGTCTTTGATAAACCGGGGGCGTATCTTTTGCAAATGCCCATGCACACGTACCGTTTTGTTGGCTTTGTCAAACTCTTTGCCTATCACGTGTACCGTTCCTCTGTACTGTTTTTTGCCCAAAGCAGGCACACTATAAGTAATCTTTTGCTCCTCTGCTACCAAAGCAACGTCCTTTTCGAACACCTCAAGCTCTAGGTGCAGGTGCCCCTCATCTACAATCTCCATGAGCTCACGCGAGGGTGCTACATACACCCCATTGTGCATGTTGATAGAGGTAATGTAACCCGACATAGGCGCAGTAATGGCTACTTGCCGCCTTATATTTTGGATGGTGAGTTGGGCAGTGTTGATGCCCAAGTAGTTGAGAAACTTGGCCATTCCTTCGAGTTGGGCTTGTTTGATAGCCACCTCTGAGCGTAGTTTTTGCACATTTTTTTGTACCCCGGCATTGGCCTTTAGCAAAGTTTGTTGCCGGGCCATTTCTTGCTTTATATAAACAAGTTCGGCTTTGATCTCCAGGTATTTTTGTTGTTTGAGAATAAACTCAGGGTTTTCGAGATAAGCAATCACCGTCCCTTGTTTGATATACGCCCCTTCTATATATTTTTGGCTACCTTTGATAAACCCCTCCGCCTTGGCGCTCACCGATGAGTAAGCATTGGGTGGAAGCCCCAATGTACCGGTAGCCGTGATAAAATCATTGATTTTCACCTTGCTAAGCCCCCCAAACTCCAGCCCCACAGTGCTTGCCTGGGTTTTGCTTAGGTGTATTTCCCCAGTTTCTTTTTCTTCGTGTGTATGTGGGTGTTGATGGTCGTGTTCTTTGACACCTGTTTTTGCTTCCTGCACCGCCTTTTTATTGGCCATTCCTTTGTTTTCAGGATTTTTACAGGCATTGGCAAAAGCCAATATTACACTGATGATGATATATAAATTGATATGTTTCATTTTTTGTTTGGTTATTTAATAGTCTCAAGTCCTTAGATGCCGATGCATATCGGTGGTACGAGCGACAAGCAGCTACTATAGTCTCAAGGTACGAGCGACAAGCTACAAGTTGTCCTTGTATTTACATTTGTAGCTTGCCACTTATTGCTGTATTTACACTTGCTGCTTATCACTTGATGCTTATCGCTTAAAGCTTGTCGCTTATTGCTTGCCGCTTATCTCCCCCCCCGCCTTGACCAAATACTCATAATACACCACTGCCTGGTTGTAGGCAAGTACTTGAGCCCAATAGTTTTGCTGGTTTTGAGCTGAAAGATTAAGCGTGTTGAGCAATTCCAGGTACGATACCCCCCCCGTTTGATAACTCAGTCGGGCAATGCGCTCCAGTTCAGGGTTTACCCCAGCGAGCTGTTGCTGATAAAACCGCACCCCTTCGCGGTAAAGCTGCACCGCATTTTGGGCAGCACTGATGCCTTGCTTCAGACGTAATTGGGTACTTTGGTATTGGGTTTCGGCAAGTGCGGCTTGTATTTTTTGTGCTGCTACTTTGCGACGGTTTTGACTCTTAAACAAGGGAATTTGTACCCCTGCCTGAACTCCGTTTAACCAACCCCCTTCGTCAAACCTTTGGGCAGCATAGCCCAGGCTAAAACTGGGCTGCACACTCGCCTTAATTACCCTTACTTTGGCGTTTTCTATAGCAATACGCTGCTTGGCTTGTTGCAAACTAAAGTTATTGGTGGAACTGGCAGGTGTGTAAGGCAATACCCGCAAACTGTCTTGCGTAGTCAGGGGTTGGCTCAAACCAAGCAAGAGGGCAAATTGTTGCTCCAGGCTGCTTTGTTCCATCTCGGTTTGCCGCTTAAGCAGCTGATACTTATTAAGTTGTGACCGAATGCTTAAGCTTTCTATAGCATTGGTTTCGCCAGAAGCTTGCCGGGCTTTAGCTTTTTTCAAAAACCGACCATAGGTAGCAGTCAGGCGGGTATACAACCCCACCATCTTTTTTTTGTATTGAATGTTCAAATACAATCGCTGTACCTGCCATTTAAGTTTAGTGGCTGCTACATTTTTGGCCAGGTTGTTTTGCGCCAACCATTGTTTTTGCAAAGCATTACGGGCTTTGGTGGCGCCTGTTCCTACAAAGTTTTGGGTAATATTGAGCTGGCTCACCCGCTGATTATTAGGCCTATACAAACCATCGCCCTGATAAGTGATATTGGTAGTGCCAGGGTTGTAGCGTTGGCGCTGTAATATGGTGGTTTGCTTAATGGCGAGTTTTGCCACTTGCATATCGGGGTGGTTTTGCAAAGCAACTGTAATCGCACTGTCCAACGACATAGCCGGGGTTTGTGCCTGTGCCGTGCTCCAACCCACTGCCAACAATGGCAACAGCCATGACGCCTTGGGTACACGCAGGTTTTTGCCTCCTTGTTTTTCTTGCCAGCTTGCCAGCCAACTATACAAAATGGGCAATACCACCAAAGTAAGAAAAGTGGCAGTGAGCAAGCCCCCTATTACTACTGTAGCAAGTGGGCGTTGCACCTCGGCACCGCCCGAAGTAGAAATTGCCATAGGAAAAAATCCCAAAGAAGCCACTGCAGCAGTCATGAGCACTGGGCGTAAGCGTACCTTGGTGCCCTGTATGATGCGTTGTCTGATGTCAGTCATTCCTTCGTGTTTTAGTTGGTTAAAATATCCAATCAACACAATGCCATTGAGCACTGCCACCCCAAACAAAGCAATAAATCCAATGCCCGCCGATATACTAAAGGGCAAGCCGCGCCACTGGAGCGCCCACACGCCCCCAATTGCCGAAAGGGGAATGGCTGTAAAAATAAGTGCCGCCTGAGCCACCGAGCCAAAGGTAAAATACAACAAGATAAAAATAAGCGCCAAAGCTATGGGCAATGCTACCGACAATCGTGCTTTGGCAGCCTTGAGGTTTTCGAACTGCCCCCCGTATTCAAAATAATACCCCGCTGGTAGCTTTACTTCAGCCTCCAGCTTTCGCCGAATATGCTGTACCAACGTTTCTACGTCCGAGTCGCCCACATTTACCCCAATCACAATGCGTCGGTGGGTGTTTTCCCGCGAAATTTGCATAGGCGCCTTTACCAACTCAATGCGTGCCACTGAGCTCAGCGGAATTTGCGCTTGATTGGGCAAGCTGATGTACAAATCTTTGACATCTTGTATGCCCCTACGGTGCGCCTGGTCAAGCCTGATTACCAGGTCAAACCGTCGCTCACCCTCATAAATAATCCCCGCTTTTTCTCCGGCAAAAGCCGTCCTGATTACACGATTTACCTCTTTGATGTGCAACCCATATTGCGCCATTTTTGCGTAGTCATAGCGTACAATTACCTGAGGCATTCCAGTCACTTGTTCTACATTGACCGTACCCACTCCGGGCACCTTACCAATGACCTGTTCGGCAGCCTTGGCGCTCGCAAAAAGTTGATCGATATTGTCTCCATAAAGCTTAATGGCAATATCGGCTTTGGTGCCCGTCATCAATTCGTTGAAACGGAGCTGAATGGGTTGTGAAAACTCATAGCCAATGCCTGGAATATGCTGGAGTTCGGCGGCTATTTTTTCAAACATTTCCGGGCGGCTTTGCGCCGATGTCCAGGCTTCTTTGGGGCGCATAACCAAGATATAATCACCAATTTCTACAGGCATAGGGTCAGTAGGAATCTCGGCAGCGCCTATGTTTACTATAGCATCGGTAATTTCGGGAAACTTTGCCAACAAACGACGTTGAATCATTTGGGCAGTGACCACACTTTGGCTGAGCGAACTGCCTGGAGGCAAAATATGCTGCATGGCAAGGTCGCCTTCTTCCAGTGTAGGAATAAACTCGCCCCCCATTTGGCTGAAGCCCCACACACTGAGTCCAAACAAGCCTATAGTTGCCGCCACAAACCACACTTTTAGCCGTAAGGCAAGCTCCAACAAAGGCAAATAGGCCCGTTGGCAAAGCAAAATAATACGATCGGCAACGGTTACTTTGCGTACTATTTGTTTGCGTAAAAATAAGGCAGCCATGGCAGGCACATAAGTAAGCGAGAGCACCAGTGCCCCAGCAATGGCCAACATCACGGTTTGCGCCATAGGCTTAAACATTTTGCCCTCTATGCCCACCAAGGCTATGATAGGAATGTATACAATCAGGATAATTATTTCGCCAAAAGCAGCAGAGCTTCTTATTTCTTGTGCCGAATCAATTACCGCTTCGTCTACCTGGCTTTGACTGAGCTTTTGCCCGGCAAAATTTGTCTGAAAACGATGCACTATAGCTTCTACTATAATGATGGCACCATCGATGATGAGCCCAAAATCTATAGCGCCCAGGCTCATAAGGTTTGCCGATATACCCCACAGGTTCATCATAGACACCGCAAACAGCATAGCCAATGGAATAACCGAAGCCACAATAACTCCGGCGCGCCAGTTGCCCAGCATCAACACCAAAATAAAAACCACAATGAGCCCACCTTCTATCAGGTTTTTCTGTACCGTACCTATAGCGGTGCTAATGAGCTTATCGCGAACCAAGTAAGCATCTATGACTATGCCTTTGGGCAACGATTTCTGAATTTGCGCCACTCTGTCTTTCACCCTTTGCGTAACTTGTGCTGAGTTGGCGCCTTTAAACATCATTACTTTGCCGCCTACGGCTTCTTCGCCATTGCGCACCAGCGCCCCATAGCGGGGAGCCTTGCCAAACTGTACCTTGGCAATGTCCCTAACCAATACAGGTACATCATTTTTGTTGCTCACAACTATTTGCTCCAGGTCGCGGCGCGACTTTGCCACTCCCTCTGAACGGATATAATAGGTATAGGGTGTTTTCTCGATATAAGCCCCCCCAGTATTTTCGTTGCTGTTGGCAAGGGCACGGTATACATCGTTGATGCTCAAGCCCATAGACTTAAGCAAAGCTGGATTCACCGCCACTTCGTATTGCTTGAGGTAGCCCCCCATCGTATTTACTTCGGCTACTCCCTCTATACCCGCCAATTGTCGTTTTACTATCCAGTCTTGTATGGTGCGCAAATCGGTGAGCGAGTATTGTTTTTCGTAGCCTTTTTTTGGGCGTACTACATACTGATATATCTCACCCAACCCCGTAGAAATAGGCGCCATTTTGGGCGTACCCAAGCCCGTTGGGATAGCCTCGCGCGCTTCTTTCAAACGTTCGTCTACCAATTGGCGCGCCAGGTAAATATTGTAGTTTTCGGCAAATACTACCGTGACCACCGAGAGCCCAAAGCGCGAAACCGAACGTATTTCTTTGACTTGCTGCAGGTTTTGTAGCGAAAGCTCTATAGGGGTGGTAATAAATTGCTCTACCTCTTGTGTGGCAAGGGTAGGCGATAGGGTCATAATTTGCACCTGGTTGTTGGTAATGTCGGGCACTGCATCTATGGGCAGTTGATGCAGAGAAAATACCCCCCACACCACCAGGGCTGCTACCAACAGCCCTACAATGAACTTATTCTGGACAGAATAAGCAATGATTTTGTCGAACATATAATGTTTAATTTCAATGGTTAAATTGTCTATAGTTGAGCTCCTTTGCAAGGGTTCTCTTTATACCTGCCAGGTTTTATAGTATAGGCAGTTGAAATTTAATATTTGCAAACCTATAATAAAGAGAAGTCTACCCACACCTGCCAGGTTTTGAAAACCTGGCAGGTGTAAAAAGCTGTTTTATTAAAAGTCTACCGACTGCACTAAAAAACCTGGCAGGTATACGACCCCTCCAAATCGTATGGCATAGCCAAACTCCCTTGACTCGGAAGAAGGTTCAAGCGAGTAAAACTAATTGCCTGAGGCTATTGTCATACTTGCAAATTAGATAAAGTGTAAACAGGGTTTTCTTATAAAAGAATCTTTAGGAGAATATACCCCCGAAAAACCATATTTTCGCCTCGGGCAGTGTCTCCACGCCCGATCGAAACCTTGTGCTTTGCCAGCTTCAGAGAGGTTTCTCACTTTTTATAAGAAAGCCCTAAAAGTGTAAATGCTTAATTTTCAACTATAGAGTGGGGGGTGCCAAACGCTTCTCAAATACTCTTGAGAATAACTGGGGGCGTAGTGGTCTTGGTAAACCAAGGCAGGTATGCGATGTTTTTGTAACACAGCTACAAAAACAGTCAATGAAATAGACAAGCCACAGCATTGGCAAGTACAAAATGGTGAACAAGCATCCTGGCTGTCTTCTGAGTGGTCGTGATTAGCCTCCACCTCATCATGTGTGTCATCATGGGTTGATTGTTCTACCACCAAACCATTTTCACACGTAACCCCGTCGGTGCAGGTGAGCATTGACATGGTAAGTATCAACAGGGACAATATGAAAGCGGTGTATTTCATCTGCCAGCAAAGGTAAATAAAATATCGGTGCACAAGTGTTGCAAGTAAGAAATATGAGGTGGCAAGGTGTTTCAAACGCCACTGGCTTAAGTTTTTTCAACAACATACGCGGGGATGCGTGCGCCAGCCGTTGAAATATGAGGCGGCAAGGTGTTTCAAACATCCTCCTCCTCACACTTTAGACAAAGTATAATTAACCCAAGTTGCCATATGTAAAATATAAAATTTTGATATACAGGTGTTTATGTGTTGTGAGTGCGAATATAACTGGTACTTGAAGCTGGTCGCTTGTACCTCGCAACTTCAATTAATTAACTCAAAAACAAACGCCCACTATTGGGCAAATAACGCATAAAATGGTATACCATAGCCGTTTTTTGGTCAATTGCTGTGGGAGGGTATACTTTATCAAGTAATGCACGCAGTTGGGTTTTGATAAAATGCTTTACTTCTATAGACTGGGTCAAGTCTCTAGACCAATGATCGTTCAATAGTTGGTGTTGGACTTGTTTTAAGTTGCCCAACAGTGTTTGAGCGGCTTGTTTTATGCTTGGCTTTTGGTCGGGTAGCAGGCTTTCGTCCCACAACAAGTCAAACACTTGAAGCTCAGCTTCGGTCAGCCCCTCGTGTTCGGCGCGTTTCCCTTCCAGGCTTAGTTGTTCTCCGTATGCTTTGAGGGTGGCAAAAAAGTGAGCCGGCGTTGGGCTACCATCATATTCGCCCACAATGGCTTGCCACCTCTGAGCAAAGCCAATTCGAGTAGAGTTAAGCGCCAACATACGCCTGAGCTCCTGTTGTAAAAATGCCTGCAGGTCTCTCAATGCCAGGTATTGATACGGCGTTTGATGAAAATTTGTCGCCACTTTTTCAAAGTCAATCGTTAGTAAATCTAACCTTTGCGCCTGTGGAAGGCTGTGTTCGGCCACTTTAGCCAACTCGGTGGCAGCACTCTGTTTGGGCAAAGTCCCTTTAAACAATTCGCTATGAGCAAGCGACGCTACTTCATAAATTCCTCCTTTATTTTGTCTAAACAGCTGCGCCTGCAAATACTGATACACTTCCCTTATTTTTTCAAAAAATGCGGGCATATTTTCCAGAGATTGGGCAGCATGGTAAAGATGGTAAATATGGTCGGCTTTGAGTCTCAACGCGGTACTTAGTTGCTCACTTTTGGCCAATTGATTGGCTACACCCATCAAATGTGGTATTTTAGTCGGAAGAGCATCATTGCTTAGTATAAGTTCCATATTGCCTCCGTGTTGGCTCAAAAACTGACGGCTTGCTTCTATAGCCTGTTGGAGCATTTCGGGCAAAGGCTGGGTAAACTCAGGGGCTACTGTCGTTGAAGCTTGGGTGGTTGCCAATGCCAAATAACTTGCCTGAGGCAGTGCTTGCTGTATATTATCCTGATACGCTTTGTGCTGCTTAGTGAGTGTTTCGTCTATGAGCACCACCAGGTTTTTCCGGTTGCTCAACCAGCCAAAAGACGCTTCTTTGGGTGTACTAAAATGCTGAATAAGCGTAAAAACCACCTGATTACTTTCTTTGGTCAATATAGTTCTCAAGTCATCCGGGCTGTTTGCTTTGTGTATGCCCACCCGCTGAGCCTCCAGCCCTTTTTCAAAAACATCCCAAACTTGTTCCTCCAGTGTTTGATGATCGTGCACCACCACAAAACTATAGTTTGTTGTAGCACGGTGCAGTACTTTTAGTATAAAAAAGAGTTCAGGCAAGTGTTTGTTATCCCCTTGAGTATGCGAAAGCACGCCCAGTTTACCCGCCAGTTTATAGCGTTGTTGCCATGCGTCAAAACTTTTGTTTACACTCAGGTATTGGTGGTTTTGGGCTAGTACTTTGGTTTTTTCTTCTGCAAAAAAGACAAAGTGATGGACCATATCGAGTAATCGGGTTTTTTCACAAATACTGTAGAGGGTTTTTGTCAGGCCATTTTCAGCCGTTAAAGACTGGTGACCATAGTCTGCTTGTTGCCACTGGTGGTAGCCATTCCACTTGGTATCAAAACTCCCTACTTTGGTGTCTTGTGCGCCCGCCAATATCACCCAGGCATTGAAGCTAAACAAGGTGGGAATGTCGCGTTTGTAGCGTTGCAAACGGTCATAGGCAAATAGAGCTTCTGGCTTGGTGTCAAGCACCAACAGTACTAAAGGAATGCCATTGACATACAACAGTAAGCCGGGGCAGCACAGGTCATTGACTACCACCGGAAGCCCTGCCACTGCCATAAAATAATTTAAGCCAGGCCGATCAAAACGAATGTAGTGTACTTGATAAGTTTGCTCGTTGCCCCGCTCGTTTTTGGCTGTCGCCCAATAGCCTTGTACGATCAACTGATGGACTTGCTTGTTTGCTGACAGCATAGGTAGGTGGGTACGGTTGGTGGTGAGTGCATGGACGGCAGCATCTATCAACTTAGCTTTGCTTGCCTTGGGCAGGTGATCGTTTAGCCGGTGCATTGCTTGTGGTAGGTGTTCGAGGCTGACCACTTCTTGCGGAGAACCACGTCTGAGTGGATCTTGAGCCACTTGCCAGGGGGTATTGTGGAGTTCAATTGATTGGCAGTCAAGGTATTCGTCATATCCCAGTTCATGAAGCAATAGGTTGACTGCCCGTGATTGCATATCATTTTCAGATACAGGTAAAGCCATTGGCAGATATTAATGTATTTTTTTTATAAGGTGTTTGCGCGGGTAAGATACGTTTTTTTAGTTAGGTTAACTAAACCCTCAGGCTGGCTTGTGGTACGGTTCATAAAGCGAATGTAGTTGAATGGAAAGGGGAATCCTTGGTAGGTAAGCAATTGTTGGCGGTGGTTGGTCACTTGCGAACATACAAATGCAGGAGGCAAAATGGATGCAGTATAAAAATGGGGTGGTGGGTAGTAAAACCAATCAAAAGCCCCAAAAGAGTGTGATTGTCACCTCTTTTGGGGCTTGTTTTAAGTATATTTTTTGAATGAATTTTCAATGGGCATGCTCAGGCACTGAACAACGCATGCTGTGTCGAATATTGATGATGTGCATCACAATTAACCCAACAGAACCAGCGTAAGCCAGGTAAGTAAGCCAAACAAAGGCATCTTCGAGAAAGATACCCAGCGTAAATAAAACAAATATTATATAAAATGCCCACTTCATGCGAAGTGTTACATGAGAAGAGCGTGTAGCAAAATATACTGCAATTAAGCTAAGCCCCACAAATACATATTCGAGAAAATGGAGTTTTTCATCAATAAACTGGGCTGCCACAGGTTTTATGCTGACCAAAATGGGCAAAGAAATACAATGAATCAGACAAAGCAATGAGCTGATAATGCCTAATGTATCAGCTTTTTTGAATAAGTTATTTCTCATAAATGCGTATATATGCAATGTTGTTGCAAATGTAACACAATTACTTTGCTTCACAAAATCATTAGGCATTGTTCAGGTCTTTTTACCTTTTATTACTTTTGTTGAAACCGATGCTTGTTTTCACTGAGCCAGGCAGAGAACCTACGCTCAAGTGGATTGAGCGACATTGCCAGCAAAATATTCATAAATAACTTAAACACAGGCACTCCTCCCGAAATATCGTCTACTGAAGGCTCAAGGGTAATCATAAAAAACTCAAAAACGGTAATAATAGTGACAAAAGTAATGATGCTTGAGTAACGTTCAAATCGTTCGAAACGACTGGACACTGCCGAGGCAACAACTAAACCTGCCAATACCAACACTTCTAACAAATAAAACCACCACCTTTTCCAGAAAGGAGGAACCACCCTAAAGCGTATTTTTTTGATTGGACTTATTTCGCCAATCGCATTTTTTGCCCTCAGTTCCAAGGTGTGCTTACCACTGGGCAAAAATGTAAACTTAATTTCAGCGTTGTTTTTCCACTCGCTCCAGCCTTTGGTGAGTCCTTTGATACGGTACTGGTATTGGGTAGAGGCTTCGTTTAAATAATGTGTAGCACCCAGTTCAAAAGTAAGACTATAGGCTTTTGCTCCTTGGTACAAACGAATATTGTCGAGCTTGAGGTTTTGCTGCTGGTGATCAAACACCTTGGCAACCAACACCTCAAACCCTGGGCTGTCTTTGGTCGATGCTGGGGCAATGCGGAGTACCTGGTTTTTGTCAACTACCCATATATTTTTTGCTTCATCGTGGTAAATGTCATTTACCTGGCTACACAATGCCAAATGTGCTACCTGACTGCTGTCGGCCAGATTGAGCCATTTTTGCTGTAAGTTGGTCCATACGTTGGCCCCTTGGCGTTGTACCATCTGGTAGGGCAAGCGCACGTCTTTGAGCAATGAGTCACGGTAAAACTGCTGTTTTTTAGTATCTAAACGATACAAGCCATTAGACAAAAACAATACGGGAGCTTGTCCAATGCCCACCACCTGTACATTTTCTACATAATAACGGGGCAATTGATACACTTGATGGCTTTGGTACTGTCCCTCTGCAGTGGTTTGCACTTTAATTGCCTGATTGTCGCCCCCCAACCACAAGCTACTACCTATAAAGGCCATAGAATAGACCGCTGCTTTGATAGCGGCAAAGTCATCTTTTAGCTTCCACTTTTCCCCTTGCTTTGTTACACTTTTTACCCCTTCACTGGTGGCTACATAAGCCAGTTGCTCGTTGTTAGGCGATTTTTTGACCTGGTGTATATACACCTCCTTCAGTACTGGTGCTAC
This sequence comes from uncultured Microscilla sp., assembly GCF_947493425.1. Lineage (GTDB taxonomy): Bacteria > Bacteroidota > Bacteroidia > Cytophagales > Microscillaceae > Microscilla. Next base: position 64,079 of record NZ_CANLRP010000026.1, read on the forward strand.
CTTTCCGTTTTGGTATACATACAAGCCCTGATTGCTCCCCAACAACAATTCATTGGCAGTGGCGGCTATTTGCTTTACCCTTGCCGAAAATCCAGGAATTTTATGATAAAAATAAGGAAAAGAACTTAATGCATACAATTCTCTTTGCAATATGTTGCGTTGTCGTAATGGTAATTTTGGTTGGGCTTTGGTTGGGGCTTTAGGCTGTTGACGGGGTTTTACTGTCACCACTACTTTTTTCTTGCCAAACACATTGTTGATAAGATTACCCACTACTGTTCCTCCTACCTTTTGCGACTGTAACGTAACCCCTCCTGTGCTTGCTATTGCTTGTTTACTCACCACAATGCCCTTTTGTTGCTGGCGTTTAATGGGGGTTACCAGGTCTTGAAAATTACGCGTCTTTTTCAACTGAAATAATCCCTCACTGGTGGCTACATACAATTGTTTTTGCCAGTAGGTAACCGAAGTAGGGGTGCCCACCAAGCCCGGATAATGGGTAAAGTTAGTCACAGGTGCCCGCAATACTGCCCGCGAAATACCCTGGGTATGTACAATCCATAAGCCCTGGCGATGATCGGCCGCCAAGGTTTGCACCTCGTCGTCGGGCAAGCCCGTTTGGTGGTTAATCATATACAAGGTTTTGCCCGATGTAGGCGCTACTATCAACACCCCACCGTTGAGCGTTCCCAAGGCCAATTGCCCCGAACTAAGTAAGGTGCCTTGAGTGAGGGTGTGTTCTTCTAAGTATTTTTGGGCAGCAAGCGGGAGTATACTCCACTGAGCCCCATCAAACCTATAAACTTTGTTTTGGGCAGTCACATAAAGAAACTGGGTAGAAGTAAAAGCGGATAGAATTTTTATTTTACCAAAATCTACCTGAGTGTTTACTTTTACTAATGGGCTTGGTTTTTTGTCTTCATTGTTTTCATCTTTGGGCGGGGCAGGCACTTGGTGTAGCCCTTTGTTATAAATGTTTACCAACACCTTTTCTTTGAACACCATTAAGCTCTGAAATGCCTGGTTTTGCCATACTCTTGTTACTTTGCGTTGGGCACGATCTACCTCTATTAATACTTTATTGCTCAAAAAGTACACGAATTTTGTATTGCCTTTTACAAAATGAAAGTCGCCTATTTCTTTGGGTATTTTTTTAGATGAGCGACTCAAACTCTGAAAACGGTATTGGCGTGAGGGCAATAGTTGTAAAAAACCAAAACTGGAGCGGCCTCCAGTATATACTACCGTAGAGTCGTCGAGAAGCGCATACAAGGTAGATTGTGCCTGCACAGGTTGCCATTGTTGCCCATTGTATTGAGTTGCCCCTCTGGCATTTGCCAACAAAATAGTTTTATGTTTGGTTTGCACCAATGCATTGGTTTGTACCCCGGTATTTGATGGAGGGTAGTTTTGTAAATGCACGGCTCCTTCTTGTGCGTAACCTGCTGACCAACAGCCCAGTAAAGCCATCAGGCGAATCATTTTTCTCAATAACATAGAGTAGCGGTTGTTAATTCGTTGTCAATGTGTTTTTTGCGGAAAACATACACAATATTTACACCAAAAACAAGCATTTGAAAGGTACTATTTTTGGCACAAGCCACCAAAGAATGGTAATAAACAAAAGGAGGCTTAGGTTTTATTTTTACCTCCGACTTGAATATAATTTGTAGTTTTTAAAGTTCTATCATCGGTTTAGAAATTTATTGGTAGTGTTTTGTCTTAAGGTATACTAAAAGCAATGCCCCAGTAAAACAACCCAAGACTAAAAGCCTAAGAACAATTGAAGCACCCAGAAAAATTAAAAGACCAATCTAGTCACCCCACTTTTGGCACATAATTAGCATAATACCTAGATGTAATGTTACTACACTATGAGCAAACAAAGGGTAGATCCCGATTATATCTTGCCCATGTGGTACAGTGCGTTTCTGTCAACAGATGAGGAAGATTTGATTCAACAATTTTTAAACCACGCAACGTTATGGAAAAAGTATTCAGAAGTTTTGGTTTTGTGTATGCCCTTGTCAGCAAAACCATTGAAAACATGGGGCTTATTCTTTTTTACATTGCCCTGTTTTATTGTGTCGCCGTCATGTTCTTTTGGCGATAATTCAATTATTTTGTGTTATTTTGTGTAAACAGTTTTTATCAAACTTCAAACACAAAATAACACAAATAATCATGACTCTCGAAACCCTCATATCAATTTATCAGCGCGATTTAGACAAACTCAAAGAAGAAATTCTCGCCTACCCCCACGAACAAGACATTTGGAAAACCGCTAACGGCATTAGCAACTCTGGCGGCACCCTTGCCTTACACCTTATAGGAAACCTCAATCATTTTATTGGAGCCACTCTGGGCAACACGGGCTATGTGCGCGACCGAGAAGCAGAGTTTGCCCTACGCAATGTGCCACGCAAAAAAATAGTGGATGATATTGATGAAATAAAACAAATAGTAGGCGAAGTATTGACCAACTTACCTCTGGCGCGCCTTACCAAAGCCTACCCACTGCCGTGGCGAGACAAAGAAGTATCGGTAGATTTTATGCTCATTCACCTTTTATCTCACCTTGCCTATCATTTGGGGCAAGTCAACTACCACCGCCGTATTTTATCTGCCAAATAAGACTTTCGTATAAAAGTTACCGTCTGGTTGCTTGTGAAGATACAAGCAACGGCGTAAGTGTTGGTTCTAAAGTGTTAAATTCCATTCAAATGCCTTTTGTAGGGGCAATCCTTTATGGTTGCCCTAGCCTAGTAAATTTCATCGCTTGGGGCTCCGTAATATTTTGAGAGGTTTTGCTACTGGTTGCTTGTGAAGACACAAGCAACGGCGTAAGTGTTGGTTCTAAAGTGTTAAATTCCATTCAAATGCCTTTTGTAGGGGCAATCCTTTATGG
>NZ_CANLRP010000027.1 GCF_947493425.1 uncultured Microscilla sp.
AAGTGCTGAATCTTTTATATATTTGGGTATGATTAGCCTCATGTTGGCAAGGCTCCAGGAATTTTAAAACACTTTCTAAGCATTGGATATGCTATGTTCAATGGATAAACAGCAGCATCGGACACTACAAACTATGAATGATATGCCTTACCCTTTGGTAAACATTAGCTCAAACTTTTCTATTGTATTATTGGCTATTTCGCCTGCACTTACTGGGATTATCATCGCTATAGTCGCCCTTATAACAGGGGCAACCATTTGGTATTTTGTGCGACAAAACCAACTCAAAACCACTCGCCAACAAGCCGTAAAAACCTTACAGCACTTGCAACAAAAGCTTGCGGGTTTGAATGAAGCTCTCATCTACCTAAACAAATACCCTGAAATAATCAATATAGAAGATAACATACACGCCTCCGATATTTCACAGCTTATATCGGAGTACCTCCACTTTACCGAAGCCAATATTTTGGGTGACTCCAGCATCGATAAAGCACCTATGAGCCAAAAAGAGGCACAGGAGTTTATCGATCGGGTAAAAAACAACCTGGCTATAGTTGCTCCTATGGCAAGCAACAATGTATTGCTGGTAGAAGGGATTAAAACACTGGATGTACTACAGGAGAAAAAAAATGCGTTCGCAAAACAATTACCTCAAATAGAACAACAGATAAGTGCCCTCATAAGCACCAATACTGATTGGTGGCATGAACAAACCAGTTTTACCCGGTTTGACGACTTCAGGCACTTATATACTGAGATTGACCAAGGTATTGTCAAAGGGTGGGAATTTCTTAAAAAAAGCGGATCGACCAAAAGTGAAGCCCAAGGCATTCGAGCTATTAATCAGGAATTGAATGAAGTATGGGTTAGTTTTGAACAAATGGTGTATGAAGCTGCACAGTTGAAAAAAACAATTGGAGCATACCAAACCCGATTGGCTCAAGCTCCTCAACAAATACAGCACCTAAACGAAGAAATTGCCCAGTGGCAGAAGAGATATGCTTATATCAACAAAAGTCGTGAATTAAAGCAAGTAAAAGACCACGAACAACAAGTGAAAAAATTGGCCGCAACCGAAAAGAAAGACTGGAAAAGTTTGATGCACCATATAACCCTAGCCTTGCAAATACTACAACAGGTCAAAGATTATTTCATAGGTTTTGATCAAGCCCGTATCAACTATGAACACAAGCTCGAACACACCATTCATTCGCTTGATACGGCTATACACCAATGGCAACAAAAACCTACCTATACCCACTTGCCAAACTTTAACAAATACAACCAATACATAAAGGGTACAAAGGGTGGGTTGGATTCTCTGCTGGCAAAAAAACCAGCGGTAGATTGGTTGATGGCAGAGGAAACAGCTCAGGAACTTATTACACACCAAAAAGGTTTGATAATAGAGTTTGAAAACTATAAAGCTGCCCACGAAAAATTTATGCAACTAACCACCGAAATTCAACATATACACAGCAACGTAGCGCAACTAGAACTAGAAGTACGCCTAAAAACACACGAAATGTTGCCTGGTATAGACCAAGCGCAGGTAGAGTTGAGCAAGGCGCAGGATTGGTTTGAAAAAGCAATAACAGCCACCACACTGGTAAAATTACTTAAGGCTTATGCGCAAGATTTGAGAGAGAAACAACAAGTAATTTATCAATTTGCTGACAAAGCCAATGAAGCATTGGCCACAGTACAGGAATTGCTGCAACACCCTATGATTACAAGTAAGCACCGTGCCCTGATTGATGAGTTGAGTGTGCCCCCTATTCGCGGGTTAGTATTTGAGCAACTCATACCCGCACTTGACCAGGCATGCCAGCAAATTGATCGGGTGCAGCTACAAATAAAAAAAGACTTTATAAATCAAGAAGAGGAACAAAAACACTTAACATACCTTCAAACCACTTGTCACCAAGCCATCGAACGCGCTCGGTTGCTACACAACAGGGTAAGTGAGGAACTGAAAACGGCCATTTGCCTGCTCGAAATGCCCGATACAGAAGACCATGCTTATGATGAAGCTATCCAGGAGTTAGAAGCTGTAAGAAGAAGAGCTATCGACTTATACAACAAATCGCAGAGGTTTTTGGCACAACAGGGAGGTTAATATATATACACCTGTTTTGGGCGCTGTTATAAAACAAACAGAACGAGACGAACAAACAAAAACCATAGTATAGTATTTGGAATAGGCATATATTTTGACTGGATAATTAACCTAACCTGCTAAGTAAAGATCATAGATTTTACAATAACAATACCTTAGCAAAATCGTAAAGCGTAAGTACATAACTTTCAGGGTATCACCACGAATTTTTGCTGTTTGAGTACCTGAAAAAAGAATTAATGATAAACTGTTTGAGACATATTATATTATTATTGTGTTTATTATGGGGACAGATGCACGCTACTTTACAGGCACAGTCTACTACAGACAGTTTGCTAACGCTTGCCCGCCAAGACGCCCAAAAGCAAAAACTTATACAATCGCTCAGACATTACCTAAAGGCGGTCAATATTGTAGAAAATACCCGCAACTCTCAACTGCTTTCAAACATTTACATAGAAATAGGCAAGGTGTACCAATCGGGGCGTTTGCATCAAAAAGCACTTAAGTATTTTCTGCGTGCCGACTCGCTCAATACAGCGCAAAAAAATGATCAAGACAAACCAATGTTGCTGGGTTTGATTGGAGGCACTTACCAACAACTTACCTACTATACCAAGGCATTGAACTATTTTGCGGCACAAGTAAAATGGTACAAACAACGCAAACAGCCCCAACAAATGATACAGGCTTACCGCCAAATGGTGGTTTGTCACCAAAGGCTCAAACAATATCCGCAGGTACTGGAATACAACAAGAAAATTTTGACTCTGGTACAACAACAGCCAAACAAAACTGCCGAAATAGCTACGCTCAACAATATAGGGTTTGCTTATAAATACCTTAACGACTACCCCAACGCACTAAAACATTTTAAACAATCGCTGGAGGCACAACGGGTGTTGGGAACCCCTGCCACTGAACAGTTGCCCACTCAGGTAAATATTGCCATTACTTACCAAAACCAAGGCAGGTACAATGAGTCTATAGATAAGTTGCTACAGGCAATCAAAGTTGCCGAAAAAGCGGGGAAAAATGCCGAAAAAGCCCAATTATACGACTTGCTGGCACTGGTGTATTACTATCAAAAAGATTACTACAATGCCTTACAATACAATGAGCAATCTATAGAAATCGCAAAACTGCTCAATGATCGGGATATTTTGCAGGCGGTATATAAAACCTCGTCATTGATTCACCAAAAAAGGGATGATTATGAAAAAGCCCTGAACAGCTTTCGTAAACATTTGTCTATCAAAGATTCGTTGGTGCTGGAAGAAAGCCTTAAAAAACAAGCCCTGGCTCAGCAAAAATTTGTGGTAGAAAGGGCAGAAAAACAAATAAAGCTCATTATGGCAGGAGAAGAAATAAAAGATCTTGCCTTAAAACAGCAGCAGTTGGAAATAGAGAAAAAGAATAAAGAATTTGAGCTGCTGGAAAAAGAAAAAAAGATACAGGATGCTCAACTAAGACAAGAAGCACTTGCTAAACAACAAGCCCTACAAAAGCTACAACTATTAAGACAAAAAGCGACAGCGGCTCAAAAAGACAAGGAGATTGTACAATTACAGGCAGAAAAACAACAAAAAGAACAAGACTTGAAACTTCAGGCGTTGGCTGAAAAGGAAAAGCAGAAGCAAATCCAGATTTTAGAAAAGGACAAAAAGATAAGGGAATTGGATTTACAGAAAAAAAATCGCCAAATAGCTCAACAAAGCAAAATGCGAAAGTATTTTATGGGTATTACTGCTTTAGGTTTTTTGGTGTTGGTACTTATTCTTATTGGCTTAATCATTACCAGAAGAGCAAACAAACAATTGTCAAAACAAAAAAATGAAATAGAAGAAAAGAACACCGAATTGTTTCAGGTAAACGAAGAAATTGCCGCGCAACGTGATTTGTTGGAAACTAAAAATGTGGAAATAGAAAATATCAACCAAGATATTACGTCAAGCATTGTATATGCCCAACGCATTCAAGAAGCTATGCTGCCTTCTTTAAATCGCATTCAGACCTATTTGCCCCAATCTTTTGTCTTGTTTAAACCACGTGATATTGTTAGTGGAGACTTTTACTGGTTTTCTAACATAAAGCCAACCAACCACGAAGCCGCACCACAAGATATGACCCACGACAAGCTGGTGTTTGCTGCTGTAGATTGTACCGGACACGGGGTGCCAGGTGCCCTCATGTCGATGACAGGCAATAACCTGCTCAATGAAATAGTAGAGATGCGGGGGGCTGATTGCCCCAGCGAAATATTGAGGCTATTACACAAGGGGGTAAAAAAAGCCTTGAAACAAGATGAAACTAATAACCGCGACGGCATGGATATGGCGTTGTGTGTAATAGACAGGCAAAAAAAAGAAGTAAACTTTGCTGGCGCCAAAAATCCCCTTATTTATATTAACAATGGTAAACTACACGAAATAAAAGGAGATAAAACACCCATAGGGGGCGAGTGGGGTAAAAAAGAAGGCGAAAGGTTGTTTACTAAACATTGCCTGCCACTCAATAATGATGTGACAACTTTTTATATGTTTTCTGATGGGTATCAGGATCAGTTTGGCGGCCCTGAAGGTAAAAAGTTTATGAAGGGGCACTTGAAAAAGCTACTGCTTGAAATTCATCAAAAACCCATGAAAGAACAAAAGCAAATACTGGAAACAACCATTATACAATGGATGGAACGCCAAAATGCCCGTACTAAAGAAGAACCTCAACTAGACGATATTTTGGTAGTGGGTTTTAGAGTGGAGGAGAAAGCATAGGTGCCTTCCAAACACTCGTTTACTCATTGCTCAGCCCTTGTCCTGCCTCAGCTGTGTAATAGCTCTAATACGATCAATTGCTAAAACGTGGATGGATAATGGCTTAAATATCACTACAATAAATACCAAAATTTCAATTGACTTTTCCAGTCTCTGCCTACAATCATTGCCTGCTATATTTTATCCGACAAATCAATTTGGCATTGGTCATATTTTTTCAAACTTAATATAACAACCTGGTAGTGTTTACAGACTCATTCAAAGATAAAATATATAGCCCTTGGGTAATTACAGCTTTTTCTACGTTGGTTTCTCTAGGCCTGTTTTTAGTAATCGCTGCAGCTGTAGGAAAAGTAGATTTTACTTTTGGCTTGACCATGTCAACAGTGGTTCCAGTAGTGGTTACGTGGCCAGTATCTTACTGGATAATTTTTTATTACAAAAAAGTAAAACGACAAAACCATGAAATAGAAGAAAAAAACGGAAAATTATTAAAGTTTAATGAAGAAATAGCCGCACAACGTGACTTGCTGGAAGCTAAAAATATCAAAATAGAGTGCATTAATAATGACCTGACCGAAAGCATTGCCTATGCACAACATATTCAACAAGCAATGTTACCTCCATTGCCTCGCATACGAGCCCATCTTCCTCAGTCTTTTGTGTTTCTTAAGCCTCGCAATGTTGTAAGTGGAGATTTTTACTGGTTTAAAACAGTTCAAAACAAGGTTTTTATCGCAGCTATAGACTGTACCGGACATGGTGTACCGGGCGCACTGATGTCGATGACAGGCAATAATTTGCTCAACGACATTGTAGAAACACAAGGAACCACTCAGCCCCAGGAAATTTTGAACCAGTTGCACTTAGGAGTAAAAAAAGCTTTGCAACAAGACGAAACCAATAACCGTGATGGCATGGACGCTGCATTGTGTGCCATCAACCTATCAACAAACGTAGTGGAGTTTACTGGTGCCAAACGACCTTTAGTGTACATCCAAAACCATACATTACACGAAATAAAGGGCGACATTATGCCTATAGGAGGAGAATGGAATAAAAACGAAAGGAAGTTTACCCACCATACTATCGTACTGAGTAATGAGCCCACCACTTTTTATATGTTTTCTGATGGGTACCAGGATCAGTTTGGAGGAAGTAGGGGTAAAAAGTTTATGAAGAAACGCCTGAAACGGTTGTTGCTTGACATACACCTGAAACCGATGGATGAACAAAAACAAATATTGGACAATACTATTTTGCAATGGATGAAGCAAGAAAACCTGCACCCACAAATTGAGCAACAAATAGACGATATTTTATTAATAGGCTTTAGGTTGGTAGCCAAGTAAGGCTACAAAAGTAATCTTTGCTGTTTTACTAAAAGTGAATGAGTTGACTAATTTTAGCACAAAATATGTGATACATAATTATCCTAATGTAAATATCATGAGCAAAGTTTTAATACTGAATAGCGAAACACCAGAAAGTATACACATAGGTCAAGTGATTAGCCAAATGGGGCTGTCTTTTGAGATAAATTCTGATGTTTTGTACTTATTGGAAGCCAGTCAGAATGAGTTAGCTCTGATATTGATGGATGCCACCCTGCCTCAGGGAGATGAAGTGGAAACGTTGCTCAAAATTAAAAATAATCCTGCGTATAAGAGAGTAGGCATTATTGTGATTATAGGCGAGCAAAGTGATGATTATCTGGCTCGTTTTTTAGAAATGGGCGCTCACGACTTTGTTACCAGGCCAGTACACCCACTAGAGTTACAAACCAGGGTGATGTCGATACTTAAGCAACAAGAACACCTCAAAGAAATAGATTATCAAAACGCTTTGCTGGAGCTACGAATGGAAGAATTACAGCTTCAGGAAGAAGTACTCACCGAACAAAAAACTACCATTGCTCAGGCAAACGAAGACATTACCGAAAGCATTACTTACGCCAAAAGAATACAAGAAGCCATGTTGCCTTCTATGAATAGTATCAAGGCATCGTTGCCCGAATCTTTTGTGTTATTTCGTGCCTGTGATATAGTATCAGGTGATTTTTACTGGTTTGCCCGAAAACAACTCTCTGACTATTACCACAAACTTATATTGGCCGCTGTTGATTGTACCGGACATGGAGTTCCTGGAGCATTTATGAGTATGATTGGTGACTCTTTGCTTAATCATGCGGTACACAATCTGGAGCTGCACGAACCTGATCAGATTTTGACAGAAATGGATGCTGGTGTATGGGCAAAACTAAACCAAGGACAAAATAACAACCGTGATGGCATGGATTTGTCGCTATGTATGGTAGACAAAAAAGAAAAGGTACTTAAATTTGCCGGTGCCCGACACCACTTAGTATACATTCAAAACAACGAGCTATTTTTTATCAAAGGTGATTCTATGTCTATTGGAGGAGAGCAACGTAAATCTCAAAACCGTACTTTGTTTACCAAACACATCATAGATGTAAGCGTGCCTACCTGGGTATATATGTACAGCGATGGTTTTCAGAACCAGTTTGGGGGTAAAAATGACAAAAAACTTATGGGAAGCCGTTTCCGGCAATTACTGTTTGAGCTTCACTCGTTACCTGCTGACAAACAACACCATATATTGAAAGCAAAACTACACGAGTGGGTAGGCAAGTCTGAAGCTGCCCCCCAACAAGAACTTGAACTGGTAGATGATGTATTGGTATGGGGGTTTCAACTAAGCCTCTAAGCAATTGCCTCTCTAATAAACCCTGAAGTATTTATACCATACACTTTCATCAACCCTCTAAAACATTTGCCTATCTTCTGTCCTTCTCTTCATTTAAAATCTCCACACAAATAATTGTAATTAACTCCCTGGCTGATCAAAAAATGAAGCAAAGCATTGTATCCTCATCCAACTAAAGTGTTTTTCTAAAGAAGTTGTTCAACTTTTAAGAGGCATCAAGCAATGCCAAGCACATGGTAAAAAAACAATTCAGCAAAAAGTTTAAACTGTCTGAGCGAGAGTCTCCACAGGAGTTTTTGCACCAAGCTTTTCATAAAAAGTATCCCTCCGTGGTTTGCCCAATCAAAGGAGAATAAGTCGAAAACCACCTCGAAACATAACTATTAACATGCATTATATAACAATACCTATATACGGCAACTTTTTTACTATTTTTACACTATATTAGTAGGTACTCCTTTCAAAACATTTAACAACTTTTTACAAAAAATAAATGCCAAAATACCAAAATTATACCCTTAAAAACTTTAGAAATATACCTTATGTTGAAGACAAACTTAGCGAAGACGAAAAGTTTGCCATAGAAGTAGTGGGCAATGTATTGCCTTTTAAAGCAAACAATTACGTGGTAGAGGAGCTCATAGATTGGGACAACTACGCCAATGACCCCATCTTTATTTTAACTTTTCCGCAAAAAGACATGCTCAAGCCTGAGCATTTTGCCCATGTAGCTCATTTGCTAAAATCAGGGGTGAGCAGAGCCGACCTGAAAACAGAAGTAAACAAAATACGTTTGCAGCTCAACCCCCACCCTGCCGGACAGATGAAAGACAATGTGCCAGAGGTAGACGGAGTAAAACTGACAGGAGTGCAGCATAAATACCGTGAAACGATGCTGTTCTTTCCTAGCCAGGGACAAACTTGCCATGCTTACTGTACTTTCTGCTTTCGCTGGCCACAATTTGTGGGGATGAATGAGTTGAAATTTGCCATGCGCGAAACCGAATTATTGGTAAAATATATCAAGGCTAACCCACACATTACCGATATTTTGTTTACAGGTGGCGACCCGCTCATTATGAAAACAAAAATTTTAGCCTCTTATGTAGACGCATTGTTAGAAGCCGACCTACCCAACCTCAAAACCATTCGTATAGGTACCAAAGCCTTGGGTTATTGGCCACAACGCTTTACAAGCGATACCGATGCTGACGACTTATTAAGGTTATTTGAGCGAGTGAACAAAGCAGGCAAGCACTTGGCCTTTATGTCGCATTTTAACCATGGCAGAGAACTGGAAACCGAAGAAGTACAAAAAGCCATAGGGCGCATTCTCAACACTGGTACTGCCATACGTACCCAGTCGCCGATAATGAAAAACATCAACGACTCGGCAGAAGCCTGGGCTTATATGTGGCGCAAACAAGTAGACCTTGGTTGTGTTCCTTATTATATGTTTTTGGCGCGCGATACTGGAGCTCAAGACTATTTTGCGATAGAACTTGACCGAGCATGGCAAATATTCCAACAATCTTACCAACAAGTAAGTGGAGTTTGTCGCACTGTAAGAGGACCAAGTATGTCGGCTGGACCAGGCAAAGTACAAGTATTGGGTATAACCGAAATACACGGCGAAAAGGTATTTGCTCTACAGTTTTTGCAAGGGCGTAACCCTGATTGGGTATGCCGTCCGTTTTTTGCCAAGTATGACCCAAAAGCCATTTGGTTAGACGACCTATACCCCGCTTTTGGTGAATCTAAGTTTTTCTTCGAAGACGAATACCCCATTTACCGAGGTGCAGAAAACACGATCAAGGTAGTAGAAGAAGAAATAGTTTAAATTAAACATTCATTCTCCCCGTGTAGTTGCCTTATACACGGGGTTTTATTATACCTATCCCAACCATTGTCTTATTACCTTACCTTCATTTTTTCAGCAGTTTGAATACCCTTCTATTTTTTGAAAAACCTTTTTGTTTTGATACATTTGGTTTGGAACGAGGGCTTAATAAATCGTCTGCTCCCTGAATGGAACTGCGGCAAACCTGAGCAATAAGTGGAAGGTTTGGCTTCAGGTTTTTTTGCTATACTCCGTTAAAAAACATCGAAATTCACTTGTATATTTGAAAAATCAGGCCTTCGTGAACACTCCACAGCAAAGCTGCCCCGATGAGTCGGATTTAGAAAGAGGCTCAGTTATCATGCCCCAAGTCAAGTGCAGATGCCAGCACTACCAGCCATTTTTTTGCTTTGCCTGACTTTGGAATGTCCCCAAAACCTGGAGACTTATTTTGAACACGTTACTTAGAATTATTTTACAGTTGGAATCATTTTTGTAAATAACGAAACTGATTTACAAAAAACTCAACTAATGGTTGAGTAACAATTATGGCATAATCTTATACAAATAAGAAGACTTCAATTCATCCAGGTATTTTGCGGTTACTGCATACTACATTACAGGGTTAAAGTAGCACCACAAACATACAAACAAGTGAATGGGGTTGTTTTGACAAGATTACTAAATGTTACTTCAACATTGTTTACAACCAAACCAGAATTAATTACGGAATAATATATAATCCACTTATATTAAAGATAGTTTTGGGTTACTTTGTATTATTAACTTATAAGCATTATGAGTTTAGAAGAAACTACAACTGAAGAGAACGAAAATTTTGACTTCTTTGACTATTACGCACAACTCAACAATGACAATATCATTTTGTCATACAAAGGTCCATTAACAGATGTGTTGCTTTCAGAGTTTAGCCGCGATATCAGAGCCAAGCTACAAGACAATCGCAGGGTAGGTAAAAAAGTATTCTCTGTATTTATGGAGCTTACGCAAAATGTGCTTTACTATTCAAAAGAAGTAAACCACTTTGGTGATCAGGACAAGGTAGGAACCATAGTTATTCTTCAGCTTGAAGATCACTATAAAGTGATTACCGGAAATCAGGTAATGAAAGAAGCTGTACCCTTATTGTTAGAAAAATGTAAAACAGTAAATTCGCTTGACCGTGATGAACTGCGTGAATACAAACGAAAACTGCGAGATGCCCCATCGGAAGGCGAAAGTAGAGGAGCAGGCATTGGCTTGGTACAAGTAGCGCTTACTTCTGACAACCTGGAAGTGAAGATAAAAAACCTTGGAGAGAAATATGCCTTTTTTGCTTTGTTTGTGAATATCAAGAAATAATCTTTTCAAAATAAAATAAATACTTAAATTAGGTCAGGAGATTCGCTCCTGACCTTTTTTGTTTAAACAAAACATTAAGTATGCCTTTTTTACAAGAACTATCTTTTCAGGGATTTTCTACTACACGCCTTGCTGTTGTAGGTATACCGCTCGACGAAAACTCGTCTTACATGGATGGTGCCCGACTAGGTCCTGACAGCCTCAGAGCAGCTTTGCACTCAGGCGAGTCTAACATGAGCACCGAAAGCGAAGTAGATTTATCTAAACATATATCATGGCTTGACGTGGGCAATCTAGAGCTTACCAGTGGAGAAAAAGCCATCAGAGAGATTACTCAAGATATAGCCCTGTTGCTTGAAAAAGATGTAAAGATTTTATCATTAGGAGGCGATCATTCTATTACTTATCCTATTGTAAAAGCCTATGCCCAGCGTTACCCTAAGCTCACGATTCTACACCTGGATGCCCACTCTGACTTATACGATGATTTTGATGATAACCCTTACTCGCACGCCAGTCCCTTTGCCCGCATTATGGAAGCAAAACTTGCCGAAAGGTTGGTACAGGTAGGAGTGCGGGCAATGAATCCTCACCAACGCGAACAAGCGCGCAGGTTCGATGTAGAAGTAGTAGCTATGAAAGACTGGCAGGGTAAGCTTAACAAGCGTTTTAATAATCCAGTATATCTATCGTTAGACCTTGACGTGCTTGACCCCGCTTTTGCTCCTGGAGTATCGCATCACGAGCCAGGAGGGTTCTCTACACGAGAGGTAATCAGCATTTTGCAAAACCTAAAAGCCAACATTGTAGGTGCTGATATTGTAGAACTCAACCCCGAACGCGATCGCGACGGTATGACTGCAGTGGTAGCAGCTAAACTGCTCAAAGAACTGATGATAAAGATGCTTTAGTGCTGTACAGCCAGTCTTAAGGCACAAACGACAAGCATTTGTTTATGCTTGTCGTTTGTAGTTTTTATCTCGAAACACTGAAAATCTAACGGTATTTGATTTTGATTTCTACCGGATCTTTTTGCTTCATCATCTCTTGAATATTGGTTTTGTACTCAATATAGTTATCGCTCTTAAATATCGCACTTTTAGTTTTCACCTTTTTTATCTTACGAGCAAACGATATTTTGAACTCAAATTTTACCATGTCTCCACTCATCATGGGGTTTTCTTGCATGTTTTTACCCATATCATCAGGCATATCATTTTTGGGCATTTTGTAAGTAATGTAACGCCCCTTCTTTACAAAATACTTAAAATCTTTGTTTTTGGCAGGTGTAGGTTTACTTCCCGGCATGTTTTTACCCATCAGCGCTCCTGGGTTGCTTGTCCCTCCTTGTGCCAAAGCTTTATTGAGCGCATCCAGGTTTTTGAAATCATAAGAAAAAGTCATTTTCTTAGTTTCTTTGTCCATATTGTATGTAAAATTACTGATGCCTTTAATGTCTTTTAACTTGTCCATTTGAGGTCCCTTCTTCAATGAATCCATCAACATCGACATATCAGGCATACTACTTTTTGGCTTTGTTGTGCTTGAGTCTCCTGGAGTAGTTTTAGGCATCAAAGCCATCAGCATGGACATGTCTATAGTAGAGGTAACTGTACCTGAGAGGTTTTTATTAAACTGTATATGCTGCTGAATAGTGCAACTGCTAAAAAAAACAGCCACTAAAGAAAAAATAAAAAAATGGCGAAATTTCATATTTGTAAAGTTTTACTTGTGTTATGTTTGATGTATATAAGTAGCTACTAATCACTGGGTAAATATCAGTACAATTAGCATAAGGAATGGTGTAAAAATAAATTTCTATAGTAACGCTAAAATATTTTGTTGCTAGACGAGGCAAAAAATCGGCTAATAGCATCACTATTCGGCTATTTTTTAACAAAGTATAGCCTCAAAAGATGAGGTTAAGAATGTGTATTTATTTTGGTACCATTCCTAAGCCTTTAGAGACTGATAAACATTGACGCTACAAGTATACTTAAGTTGTTCATAATAAAATAGTTACACCTATTCATTTATGAGGCATGTAGTTGGTATCTGTGTATTTATAACCAATCAATTGTACACAAATTGCCTGTATAAATAAAAAATAAGGAATGAAGCGCCTTCATTCCTTTCAGTGGTCAAGATACAATTTTTTTCTAAAACTAAAAGCCCTCAGTCCAACAACTCCAACCGTTTAATGATAGAGTTTTTTCGCCCAAGCAACTCTTCTGCCTCTGACATAATAGCTACAGTACTACCTATGTTTTGTAAACCTGATGAGGTAACCTGTTGGAAGTTGATTTTTTTGACAAAACTGTCTACCGACAAGCCACTATAAGAACGGGCAAAACCATTGGAGGGCAAAATATGATTAGGGCCTGCGGCATAATAACCCACAGCAGGTGGTGTAAGGTGCCCCAAGTGAATAGAACTGGCATTGGTAATACGGTCGCCTACTGCCTCGGCATTGTCGATGGCAAGTACCAGGTTTTCGGGAGCATACTCATTAGCAAAGGCTATAGACTCTACATTGCTCTTAAATACAATGATTTTTGCGTTTTTAAATGTCTCTTTTGCCACTTCTTTCTTTAAGGGCAACTCACTGAGTTGTTTGTTCACCTCTGTTTGTATTTTGTCTGCCACCTCTTCGGCGTTCGTCAACACTACCAATTGGTTGTGATTACTTTGCTCGGCATGCGCCAAAATATCGGCTGCCGCATATACAGGGTTGGTTGATTGGTCTGCTACATAACAAAGCTCCGAGGGACCCACGGGCATGTCTATTGCTACATCGTTTTTGCTTACCAATTGTTTGGCGGTAGACACGTATTCGTTGCTGGGACCAAATATCTTGTCTACTTTGGGAATAGTCTCGGTACCATACGCCATTGCGGCAATGGCCTGTACCCCCCCTACTCGATATACTTTTTTGATATTGAGCAAATGTGCTGTATACAATATAATAGGGTGAATTCTACCTTCATGATTAGCGGCTGAGCATAGTATAATCTCTTTGCACCCGGCAATGTTGGCCAGAATACCCATCATCAAAATATGAGAATACAAAGGAGCATCGCCTGTGCTGGGTACATAAAGCCCTACCTTGGCAATAGGTACATTTTTTTGCCAGCTAAAGACTCCTTCAGTCGTTTCTATTTTTTTAACTGCCTTGGTTTGAGTCAGGTGAAAAGTAGCGATGTTATACTTTGCTGTATTGATGGCTTCCTTAAGTTCGTCGCTTACATGGTTACTGGCTTCGGCAAGCTCTTCGGGGGTAAGCTGAAACCGCTTAATACGAACCCTGTCATACTTGAATACAAAACTACGCAACGCTTTGTCCCCTTCGCGTTGTACCCGACGCAAAATAGGTCTTACCGCTTTTTCGAGGGCTTCATAGGTTTCAAAAGTTCGTTCCTGAAGTTTTGACCAATCTTCTTTATGAGGGTGTATGATTTTCTCCATTTTATAAACAACCGTTAATATACATTGATAATAATTTGCCTAAATATGCTCTATGCTATTATTACAAAGTAAATGCCATACCTCTTATTTAAAAGATGTTTTAAAGCAATACTGTAGGCTATCCGCCAAGACCAACAGGCACAAGCGCGTGGATACCAATGTATATTTGTAATAGTTTAGTTTTTAGAGAGTTACAAAACCGATAGATGGAAGTGAGCTTGCCCTATGAATGATTTAGGCTGGTCAGGAGTGAGTTCTTTTAACAAGAAAAAACATTCTTTTACCGGCTCCATATCTTTTTTCAAATAAACTATTTGAAAACCAAACGAAGTAAACAAGTCGATGCTTTGCTCATGGATAGGACGCACACGTACCGTAACATAACGAAACCCTTGATGACATAACCTGTACAAAGCAATAGAAATCATTTGTTGGGCTATGCCTTGCCTTCTATAATTTGGGGCAACCCCTACTCCAGCAAAATGAGCAGTTTTGGGATAATATTTGGGTGCCACCAACGGACAAGGCACGTGCTCTAGGTGTTGACTGGTGTAGTGTACTGCCCGATAGCCTATCAGTTGTTCCTGGTCATAAGCACCTATAGTAAACCCTGTAGCAGTGTGTATAAACTGACCAAGGTAGGCTTCAGATCGGGGGTTTAAAAAAGCCTGTGTTGCTGGGTCTTGAGCTATAGATTGATTTAGGTCATAAAGTTGCGAAAGTTCGTGTAGTTGTAACAATCGCATTGAATAAGTCCCTGCTTTATTGGTAGTGGAGCGAAATGATGTGGTAGTGTCCATCTCTTACAAATAAAAATTGAACATGCATATCAGTAAATATATTTCTAAATTTTGGCTTATCCTATCTGATACAGATGATGACTATAAGTCATTATTTTTTTAAAGCACTCATAAAATACAAGTAGTTGTTTTACAGGCTTTTGATCCCAAACAAACACAAAACAAGCCTACAACTTATGTAAAGAATCTCTTGCTGACCAATGCCTTACCAGCTCTACTGCCAACCACCCCAATACTACGGCATATTCAACAGCTACCAGCCAGAGGTTTTCTTGGTAAGGCATAGAGCTGTAAGCATAATAGGTAAGCCCTAGCATAGCCGACCACACCATAGGAAAACGATAGGGAGTAAATACCGCCAAACCTACAATCACACTAATGTACCAGGGGTGCACTATTGTAGCCATCAGGTAGTAAAAGGTAAGTATAAACAACATTTTGTGAAGCAACTGATGCACTACAGCCTTGCGTACCGGGTAAAGTGCTATAGCCAAGGCTCCCAAACCAGATATAATAGATAGCACAAAGCCAAAAAATGCAATGCGGTTATAGCCATGGGTTTGGTAACCTATCCAGCGAAGCACATAATAGACACTGGCGTTGAACTCAAACTTTTGAAAGTAGAGGTTAAAACTGTCCTGAAACTTGGCAATAAAATCGGGGGTAATAAAAAATATAAATAATAGAGCCGTGAGTAAACCTACCAGGCTATAGTAAAGTAAACTACGCTTGAAACCTAGAAACCAAAACAACGCGGGTAAAAATATCAAGGGAATAAGTTTGGTATTAACCGCCAGGGTAAAAGCCACTACCGATAAAATAAAGTAAACGGGGTTTGGCTGTCTGTTTTTTTGGGGGTTGGGAGCAACGTGCAAATATCCACCTTTGACCAACCAGTAAACGGCCAGCAATAGCATAAAAATCATGACTCCCTCGAAATGCAAATTGGCAGTAAGCTCTAGCACAATGTAAGGATTAAGCACATACCACACCATTGCTTTGGGTGGTTTGCCCAACATTTGCAACAGTTTTGGCAGTAGCCACAACAAGCCTATTTCACCTAGTATGATCCAACAACGCATGACCACAGCCCCCCCCAACAAACTATGCGGATACAACCAGGGGGCAGTAGCAAACAAGGCTTGGTTAAAAGGTGGATAGATAGTATAATGAGTAGGCGAATTCATTGCTTCATAAAGCGCCTGACTAAACCCCAACTTCGCCGCTTCTGGAGTTAGTATAAAATCTTTTGGCAACCACAAATAAGGATTATAACCATTGACGAGGAGCTTACCATCCCAGTAAAACCGAAAAAAATCATCCGACAAATTAGGAATCATCCACAAAGGTATAAGCCTAAGCAATATTCCCAGCCATTGGATTTGGCGCACACTTACCACATTGCCAGGCTTAAGCACCCAATGTACAAACCAGCCATACACGCCAAACAAGCCCACGTATAATGCAATAAACTGGTAAAACCATACCCGATGGGTAAAATAGTTTATCCAAACGTAACCCACAGCCGAGCCTAACACAAAAATTACTAACCGCAGGTTGAGCGCTACGCGGGGTTGACCAATGAGTGCCATACAGAATAAAAACAGATATAACCAAAACCAAATGCCAGCATCAAATGAAAAGGCAACAAACCATAGTCGTGCAGGTAAATACCCACCCCAACTCCTACCAGAAAATACACCATAAACACTCCCTCAAGCACGGTAAGCAAGCTAATGTTATTTTTCAAGTATTGGTTGCTTTTCCAGGGTTGGTCTTGCTGCTTGGTAATGTTAAACTTAGGGGTACGGATAAAAGGGGTTTTTTTGCCTAAGAGTCCCTCAACCACTGCCAGGGCATTGTGGAGCGACAACCCGGTATACATTGCCAAGAATAAGGGAAAGCGCATAAAAAAGTATTTTTGCCTACGTTGTTTGCTCAAACCTTTGACCGAAGTAGATACCCAATAAAACACCCCCAGAAAGACGGTGCCTGTTAGAAAAAAGCTAAAGTATATAAACACTTGGGTATACTCGACAAAAGCATTTTTGATAAACAATAAAGGCAAGCTAAGCACTGACACCAATACTACCAACACAAACATAGAACTATTGAGTAGATGAAACAAAGCATGCATTTTGGTACTCAAGTTCAAGTCAGCAGCACCTAAAACTTTCCAGAGGTTTTTGCGGGCGCACTCAGCTGCTCCTTTGGTCCAGCGAAATTGTTGCGTTTTGAGGGCATTCATTGCCACAGGCAATTCGGCAGGCGTGCCTACTTCTTCGAGGTACTTAAACTTCCACCCCTTAAGCTGCGCCCTATAGCTGAGGTCGAGGTCTTCGGTAAGGGTATCAGACTGCCAGCCTCCCGCATCTTCAATGCATTGCTTGCGCCACACTCCAGCAGTACCATTAAAGTTAATCAAGTGTCCTTGTACATTTCTCCCTACCTGTTCTACAGTAAAATGCGCATTGAGCCCAAAAGCCTGAAGTTGGGTCATCAAAGAATAATCTTCGTTGAGGTGTTCCCAACGGGTTTGTACCATACCTATGTCAGCATTGGCAAAAGCCCCCACTGTAGCTTTAAGAAAGTGGGTAGGCGGCACAAAATCGGCATCAAAAATAGCGATCAATTCGCCTTTGTTATGGGTAAGTCCATAAGCCAATGCTCCCGCTTTAAAGCCTTCGCGGTTTGGACGCCTCACGTGGCTTATCCATACCCCCTGTTGTTGCCAGTACGCTACCCTGTCGGCAATGAGGTCTATTGTTTCGTCAGTAGAGTCGTCCAGTACCTGTATTTCTAGCTTATCCTGAGGGTAATCAAGTGTTGCTACTGCATCGATGAGCCGCTGTACCACATACTTTTCATTGTATATGGGCAATTGCACAGTCACTATCGGCCAGTCAGAGGTTGAAGTGGGTACTTGTACTACAGTGTGTTTCGCTTTGCGCTTAAACTTCCAATAACTATATGCCAACTGAAGTTGTATGGCATTGTAGCAAAATATAAGTAACATGGCTAAACCATATATAGACAGGATAATGAACGCCATCATAAACTTTAGTGAATGGGAATGAATCTTTTCAATTTTTCACCCACTTAACACGCCAATCACTGGAAACGTTCAACCAGTTTGCCATTGGCAAAGTTGGCATTGATAGATGAAAAACTGCAATTTATGATTTTTAAATGTAGGACAATGTCATAAAAATGACAAAATAGCCCAGCGCAATAAGGGTACAATAAAATGTTTTCA
Source organism: uncultured Microscilla sp. (assembly GCF_947493425.1). Taxonomy (GTDB): domain Bacteria; phylum Bacteroidota; class Bacteroidia; order Cytophagales; family Microscillaceae; genus Microscilla. Next base: position 18,347 of record NZ_CANLRP010000027.1, read on the forward strand.
AAGAAAGTGTATAAACTATTGATATTCAGTATAATCATAGGTCTTGACTTTTACGCAATGGCTATGAATTACCGCCTGAATGTGGTGGACTATTGCAGGTGAGTATCAAAACAAATATACTATATACTAAGGGGCTAAAGTACCATCGTAGGCTAATTTTTGTATATTTGCCCGAAATTTTTTGAAAAAATGATTTTTAGCGTAAACAGATATTCAATGATGAGACGATTACTAGTAGTTGCCCTTGTAGCAACTGTGTTGTATGGGTGTGGAAACCAAAATTCGACTAATAACCAAGACAATAATACTACCGAAACAGCTAAGACATCTATGGACACTGCCAACGACAATGCTGTAGCTGCTTCTAAGATTGTGTATATCAACGAGGACTCTTTGCTTACTAAATATGAGTTTGCCAAAAGAATCCAAAAAGACTTGACTACTAAAGGGAAAGAAATTCAGGCTGACCTGGCGTCAAGAGAGCAAAACTTCAAGAATGAGGTAGCGTCTTATCAGCGTACTGCCGGAACAATGACTATGAATGTGGCCAAAGCTACCGAACAACGCCTGGCAGCAAAGCAACGCAACTTGCAGGGTTATAGCCAGGTTCGTGGTAAAGAGTTGGCAGATGAGCAATCCAAAATGATGAAAAAACTAAGAGAAAACGTAGAAAGCTTTCTTAAAAGGTTTTGCGAGAAAAATGGCTATGACTTAGTATTGCCACAACGCGCGGTATCTACTTCTGTATTGTATGGCAACGCCAAACTTGACGTAACCGATGCAGTGGTAACAGGTTTGAATAAAGAATATGCAGACGGTAAAACCGGAGAGATTACAGACGACAAGAAAAAAAGTAAAGACGAAGACAAAAAAGACGAAAGTAAAAAAGATTCTTCTGAGTCTAAAAAGTAATACTGAGTTCTACCGACTTTACTGAAAATAATAAACCCCCTGTTCGCCATTGAGCAAACAGGGGGTTTTGTTTATGTAATACTTAAGAAAGCATTCAAGGGCTGTTCTTACTATTTTGGATTCAGAATCTTATTCAAAATTTTGGTAGTAATCAAGTAAGTAGGCTTTACTCCTACTGTTCCTAAGCTACCCGAAGATAAAGTTCCACCAGTAAGCAAAGGGTTATCAGACGCATAGTAAGCATAACGCAAGGTAATGTCTGACGATACATTTTTGCGAATCAGAGACCCTGCCTGGATAGCTTTTTGGTAATGCGCTCCTTCCATTTCGAGCCCTACTGCGCGCCACGATGAGTTTCTGAAGTAAGCCAATACGTCACGGTTTTGCAACGAAGTGCCCAACACCGAAATCATGGCTCCTTCGTACACGTTCAATCCAGAACCTTTAAAATCATCTTTGGTAAACTCGTTTTTAAGCGGATAGTTGTCAGCAGTTCCTTCAAATACATGCGCCGAAGGAATCATCAGGTCGCCTTTGCCTCCGTGCAAAATACCCGCCTTACCCATCACAGAGATAGATTTTACCAACAAGTTGGCGTTTTTGTAAGGTTTAAGCAACTCATCCATTGTTTCGTAGGCTTGCTCGCCAAAAGCATAATCCATTACTATAATGACAGGCTTTTCTTTTTTGATGTGTTCCTTGTTTACCTTCAACTCTGCAGGTAGGTTGCTAAGATCGAGCAAAGTTGTATCAAAAACCTGTACTGAAATATTTGTACCCGAATTATCATTTAAATACAACATACCACACTGTTCGGCATATTGGCGTACACGGTTATTAAGCGATTGGTTGTTGGGTTTGCTCAACTCCTGGGCAAGGTCTTCGGCTCGTTTATGGTCAGGAAAATCTTCCTTGAGAGCACTCAAAGCACACAACGAATTCATAACACTGTGCATATTGGCACTAATGATATGAATGGGGCGATCAAGCAATTTATGCTCAATTAAATGTTTTTTGATATTGGTTGCCCATTGTTCACCATGAATATGGTGTCCGATGCGATCGCGAAGCGTAGGTGTAAAAGTAATTTGAATGGGTTGGTTTTCAAACTCGGCAGCGTGCGCCACCTTGCCGAGCCAGTATACAATACGGAACAAACCACTATTTTGAGGGGCAGTGTCTTCGAAACGGAAAAAAGCTTGTTTGGTTTGTTCAAAGGTGCGCCCCAATAGCGTGCTTAAATGACTAAAAGCCAAATCACGGTTATGTTCGGTAAGCTTTACGTTGCCTTCCACGATTTTCTCCAATTGTTCCCATTCTTTGGTTTTGTTCCCATTCTTATCAAACGCGTGCGATTTTATCTTTTCTGCCTCATTGTACATAAAAGTAAGGTGGGTCAAAATATCATAAATTTCGCTACGCCCTCTGGTTACTTCTACCAACATGAGGTCATTGTCTACTTTGTAACAGTTACGACGGCGTTTGGCCGGAATAATTACTTCGAAACCAGAGTGGCTGTAGCCCTCATCGGATATAAGACGCAAAAAACGACATTGTTCGATGCCTTTGGGCAGACGCTCCATCACATACACCAATCCGTTGAGCTCTACCTTCTCCATGTCGTCAATAGATCCATAAATTTCGGGGCGTAACGTATGCAATGCTTCCAACAATACTCTGCCCGAAATGGTAGAGGGGCTATAAGAGCCACTGTTGAAAATATGGCGCATTTCTATGTATAGTTTTTCAATGGCAGCGCGTGATTCACGGGCGCGGGTGAGTTCAATAATGTCGAGGCTCATAGGCTTTATACAAATTCTGTTAAAATAGAATGTACCCACAAAAGTAATTACATCTTTAGAAATATGAAGCCTAAACTGATGGGTATTTTTGATGTATGACCGAAAACCTCACGAAATGTATAAAGAAAACAATGATTGATATAAAAACAGAGAAACTCAACTCCTGCAGCAGATAAAGAGATTCGTATTTTCTTCTCCTAACCTCATAATTTAGTTTATGCTGTACTCAGCCTACCAAACAGACAAGTAGAAACAATGGCAAATAAACTGTTTGAACTAATATCAATAGTCCATAGCCCCGACAGAGGCAAGCTTCAAGTCCTTGGATACCGATGCATATCGGTGCGACAAGTCGCAAGTCCTTAGATACCGATGAATATCGGTGCTACACCCTGTCCACAAGTAATCACGCTTTTGTATCACACTGATTTTCAGTTATTTACAAAAAGCGTAGTTAGAAGCATTTAGTCCGTAGTCCATAGCGGATTCAAGTAAATGTTTACCCTATGAATCATTGTAAACCAATGGCGTATATTAAATTTGTGTACTTGCTTTATTTTTCAAAGGGTTTCAGTTTTAAGTCTAAACACGTAATTAAATAGTTTTTAAACTTATAAACATTTGATAACCGAGCCTCTGGCGAGTCCTTAGATACCGATGTATATCGGTGCTCACCGAAGGTAATCAATAATCAACTTTGACTAAAATCACTGAGGAGTATTGAATATACAACCTGCTACTTAAGATTACATGGAGCTAAATATCTTGATTTAATCTCTACTCTTTACGAGTATTCGGGTAAACATTAGAAATACTAAAAAAAATATTCGCATTATATATGCTTAGCAATCAATAACTTATTTATTACACACCCTATAATACAATTTAAAATATTATTCTACAAAAATACTTGCTCATAATATTAACAAATAAAAAACAAACATTCTTTAGAATATTACACTTTAATACAAACTAATACAACTTTAAACTTCTTTAAAAGTAGATATTTACGATTTTTTTATTTATAAAATATTACATACATTTGCATCACACAATTAAAAAATATGAGATCAAACATAAGCATGCTAATTAAACATCTCATAAATTATTCATATTTTTTATCAAACTTAATTTAATTAATACAATGACTAATCAGATCAAACTATTTGCCCTATTAATGTTGGCAATGATGACATTTTCATGTCAAAAAGAGGAAACAGTTGATCCTCAAAAACCTCTCACCACTCAAACTAATAGAGTTTCAAAATCGGCAATTGAAAAGTACCGCCCAGTGGGACTCAATCAATACATTCATTTCTTTACCAATGGCCTAGTATTAGACGGTCACGGCAGAGTTCTAAAAGGAACAATAGCCTATGATACCGACATCAAAGTGGCTACTGCTGGTAATCACTTTGCTAAGTTCAAAGGGGGGACACGTGTATACTTTAGTGAGAAAGTAGTAGGAGTAGTAGGAGGTTTCATTGTTTCGAGCGATGATGTGCACCCACAGGGTAACCCTGGTGTAAACATAAAACTTAAAGGGAACTCTTATGTTACTTACTCTACCAACCCTGCTTACCTAGGTTTGTGGAATGGTGTATTAGGCGGAAGTCATACATTGGAAAACCAGGATGGTACTTTTACTAAATACCTATATGGTACTGAGTTGTATTTTAACAAACAAGGGAAAGTACATTATGCAATGCCTCGTTAGATTAACGCATAAATTATTGTAATTATAAAAGAGCGGATATGGTACCATCCGCTCTTTTTTTATGTCAAAAGAGTTTGCCTCAGTACAAAAACACTAGCCCTGCTTCAACTCAACACGCGTAATTGCTTTATCAAAAAATAATTTTCTCCTAAGAGTTCCCCGAAAAACAATAAAGTTGAGTAGCATGGATAAAAAGTAGCTACTTAAATTCACTATAGTATTAATTAATTATACTATTTTGTTTTTTCCACGCCTTGCCTCTCTTAAGTATTTTCAAAATAAAAAAAACAATTAAATTTGCGCCTTTAAAAATCTGTATTTCCCACAAGGTCATTCAAGTTTGAAAATACTCAAGCAAAGTTGATTGACTTATAAACTAAAAAAGATAATGAGTGTAATAGATGCTATTCACGCAAGACAAATTTTGGATTCACGAGGCAATCCAACAGTAGAAGTAGACATAATTACAGAAGAAGGTGTATTGGGGCGTGCTGCTGTTCCCTCTGGCGCGTCTACCGGAAAACACGAAGCAGTAGAGCTTCGTGACGGTAACGCTAATTACTTTTTAGGTAAAGGAGTACAGAAGGCTATTCATAATGTAAACGAAACCATTGCCCGCGAACTTACTGGTATAGAGGTATTTGATCAACCCTTGATCGACAAAATCATGCTTGAGCTTGATGATACTCACAATAAAGGGCAGCTAGGTGCAAATGCTATTTTGGGAGTGTCACTGGCAGCAGCAAAGGCTGCCGCCAATCTGCTCGATCAACCACTTTACAAATACATAGGAGGAGTAAATGCTACTACGCTTCCGGTACCTATGATGAACATTTTGAATGGGGGCTCTCACGCCGACAATGCCATTGATTTTCAAGAATTTATGATTATGCCTACCAATGCACCCACATTCTCCAGGGCATTGCAAATGGGTACTGAGGTATTTCATCACCTCAAAAAAGTGTTGCAAGACAAAGGGTTTGCTACCAATGTAGGTGATGAAGGGGGATTTGCTCCTAACATTCAATCTAATGAAGAAGCTATTAAAATAGTATTGGAAGCTATAGAAAAAGCGGGTTATCGCCCTGGCGAAGATATGTGGATTGCAATGGATGCGGCTAGTTCTGAGTTTTATGACGAAGAAACTGGCTTGTATCATTTATCGTCTACTGGCGATAAGCTTACTTCTGACCAAATGGTGACTTACTGGAAAGATTGGGTGCAAAAATACCCTATCCGTTCGATAGAAGACGGCATGCATGAAGATGACTGGAAAGGCTGGGAGCTGCTTACCCAAACTATAGGTGACAAGACTCAGTTGGTAGGAGACGATTTGTTTGTAACCAATGTAGAGCGTTTGCAACAAGGCATAGATACTAAAGTAGCCAACTCTATTTTGATTAAAGTAAACCAAATTGGTACACTGACCGAAACCATCAATGCTATTCAGTTGGCTACCCGTAATAGCTATACCAGTGTAATGTCGCACCGTTCGGGCGAAACCGAAGACACCACCATTGCCGACCTTGCTGTAGCCATGAACACTGGACAAATAAAAACCGGATCGGCGTCTCGCTCCGACCGTATGGCCAAGTACAACCAATTGTTAAGAATTGAAGAGCAATTAGGTGATACAGCTTACTACCCTGGTAATAATTTCTAACAATACGGTATTGTTGCCAATTTGCAAAAGCAAGCGTGCTTATTATTTAAGCATGCTTGCTTTTTTTTATAGTGTTTTTTCTGATCTAATATGGCTCTTTAACGCTTGTATAGCTAATTTCGGGTTTATTTATTATTATTTTCGTGGAGGCCTGCCTTTGAATATTTCTGAAAAACCATGCAGTTGTTGGGCAGCTATGTTTTTTTTTCTAAATTAGAATGAAAATAAATTAAAGTAATACTTCAACTATTAGCTAAGTTTAGCACCCAGAAACGCTCAAAATTAAGCGTATAATGTTTAATAAACCTATTTCCGATATTACCTTCGAAGATGTTTATCAATTGGTAAACACGAGAAAAACACCGTCCAATCGCTATTTGGAGTACCAAGTACCAGCCATTGATACTGTGTCTTACCTTGAAAACATCAGTAACTTTGAACTTTACCTTGCCCAAAACACCAGTGCATTTGCCAATAGTGCAGGGGGCTGGCTAATTATAGGGGTAAATGAAGAACAGCTACAGGTAACAGGCATCGACAAAGAAATAAACAAGCAACCCATCAAAGAATGGATTGCTCAAACTATACTTTTGCATGTCGATGTTCAGCCCACTTATGACATTGTTACGATTGATATTCCTGACAGTGAAACTAACCAGGCTGTAGTGGTCATGCATATACCCGAAAGTGCTGACAAACCTCACATGGTGGTGCCAGAAAACAAGTACTTTTTACGACGTAATACTGAAATAAAACCTGCCTCACACCAAGAGCTAAAAGAAATGTTTGCCCATAGCCAATACCAGGTGTCAGCGCTGGATGCTTTTTTGCATAAACGCAACCTTTGGGATGAAACCCACCCTAGGTTTGGTTATAATATCAACTCTAGCAAGCTTTATAACCCCATTAACCGAGCAAAAAAACCTTTCATTTTATTTTCATTAATACCCAAGGCGCCTAAGGTAGAAAAAATCCCTTTTGGGGTAAAAGAATTTAAAGAATGGCTTAAGCGCAATGCCCGCAATTATAAACCTTCTGAGAGATCTAAACTCTTTTCTACTTATGATATAGACACCAGTTTGCATGGGTTGACGCTCAAGAATATTAAAAACCGCCACGAGCTTACTTCTTATTTCGAGATTTTGAACAATGGCTATATAGAATCGGGTATGTCGCAGCATGTAGCTTATGAAGAACGTGCCAAACATCGCGAAGAACAAATTGGCATTATCAACCTGACCAATATTGTGGGATACCAGATGATGTTGCTTGATTTTTCACGTAACTTCTTTGAAATGGCCAACTATCATGATGAGGTCAGCCTGCAACTGAGCTTTGTAAATGTTCTCCACTATACTTTATCGGGGTTTCACTCCAAGTACTTTAACTCACGACTCTACTACTTTTATGACGAGTACCAAAATAAGTATGACCCTAACTTTAAGCTCATAGAAAAGCTTTACCCTCAGCAACTTACTGATGATGACATTTTACAGATAGCCAAGAAAAACGCTGAAAAAATATGCCGGGCATTTGGGCTAGAACAAGATATGGCATTTTTTGAAGATAAAATAGACCTTACAAACTTTAGTTATTTCGATTTATAACTCCACAATTGACTTAGGTGGTATTATTGTTGAGATGTTTTAAGTAGTGGTAAATATCACTCAACAAACTATTTAACGAATAATACTATGAACCAACTCATATTAGGAGACACTCAAAATGTGTTGGCTGTACTCGAATCTCAAAGTATTGATTTGGTCTATATAGACCTCCCTCCTCACATTGTTGATCCTGCTACAGTAACCAGTAGTAACAAACAAGCCAAAGACTACCGAAAGTGGCTCAAAAACACCATCAAACACACTTTACCGTTGCTAAAAGGTACCGCAAGTGTATTTATTAATATTCCTTCCTCGCTTAAAGATTGGGCAGTAAATACCGCATTGCCCAACCACTTCGAAGAAGCACATTACAAAGGAGAAATTAAATGGAAGCCAACCCAAAATGCGGGCAATCTTTCTGTACACACGTCATTGCAGTATACCACTATTTTGTATTATGCCAGGTCAGAGCAATATACTTGCAACTATCCCTACAACGAACATTACCTGAATCAAATATACCGCTATGAAGACAACAAGGGACGCTACCGACTCGATAGTTTGAACTCGGTGCATGCCGATGGTTTTTTTTATAGTTATAAGGGACACGAAGCTCCCACCAGTGGCTGGGCGTTTCCCGAAGAAACCCTCACAGAATGGGAAAACCTTGGTTTGTTGAACATTCCGACAAACAATGATGATCCTATTACTTTCAAAAAATATTACATTGCCCCAAAAGACCAAACCAACCGTCTTTGTCAAGTGTCGCCGTTTAACGCCCCTCAGAAAGGCTTTACCTACCAATCAAAAAACCCCCACCATTTGCTCCGGCGAATTATTCAGTATGCCAGCAACGAGGGAGATACATTGCTCAGCATCAATGTAAAAAATGGGCGTTTGCTAAGACTAGCTGATCAGTACAAACGGTTTTGGATAGGAACCGATACGTTGGTTGACAATATCAAACAATCAGAATACCTTCTCAATAAAGAGAGTTCGCAAGATTTTTCTTTGCGTATTTATCAATACGAACCTCATACACGTTTGCACAGTGAAGCCGGGCAGTTTGAAAAATGGATAAAAGAGCAGTTTGAACCCCAACTGTTGAATGATGCCTCTATTATTATAAGGTTGGGCAATAATTTAGGGTTGTCGGCTATAGACCACATGGTCAAGCATCATATCCAGCCATTCAGAAAAAAGTGGTTTTACGAAAATCACCCTGAGCACTTGTACCACGGAGTATTGGTAGGCGATCGGTTTAGCAAATATGCCATAGAAGAGGTACAACGACTGAATACTTATGAAAACATTCGTTTAAAGTTAGTCACTTTAGATGACCTTACGCCAGTGCCCGTAAAACCCGAAATACAATATACTATACAAGCATCAGACAATGAACAGCAAGAGGTACAGTTTGAACTAAAAGTGGATGATCAACAGAACATTGCTTTTTATTCCTGGGATTTTGACTATCAACCTGACAAGGCATTTCGCCCACAGGAAATGCTCAAACAACAAGCAGAACTTACCTATAATTTTGCTCCAGGCAAATACATGGTAGCAGTACAAACGACCCAAAAAGACGGATTATCGTCTATGCAAACTCTAGAGATAGAAGTGAAAAGTAACCTGGAAGAGAAAATTGCTTCGTGATACAGCATCTTAAGCATAAAAAAATCTCATCCTAAAACTAGGATGAGATTTATAATTAAAATATATATAAAACCCGTTTAAAATTAGTTCACATCTTACATTCCAAGGCTCTCTACTTTGATTACCCTGCTTTTGCCAAACTGCCCTACACCTACTGTAGCCAGCGCCACCCAATCGGTATGAGGCACTCCTACCATAAACGAAAAAATGGCTTCGGCGTTGTCTTCATTAAACTTTACAAACTGAGGGTGTCTGATGATAGACTTTCTCAGAAAGTCGGCATTTAAATGCCCTTTGAACAAATCTTTTTGAATAATATCTTTTCCGGTAGATTTCCCGTTGAGCTTCACCGAAACTTCGGTTTTGTAATTATGAGAAATCAAATAAGTACGATGATCTCTTCCATCCATTGGGATCACCTCCTGTGCTACTCCACCATCGTTCAAACAAGTTGTTTGGAAATGAATCACAAACGCATTATTGTCAATGGTAATGGTGGTATCTTCTCTTAAGACCTGAAAGTCTTTTTTGGCGTATTCAAGTTGAGCCGAACCTTTTAGTTTTAGCCGCTCGATGGCGCTCATTCTACTCTGAGCATTTGCATCTTTTTTTTCTGGATGCTCTACAAGGTACCCTTCATCTCCTTCTTTTACCTCTGGCGCCTCCTTTACATTTTTTTGAGGTAGCTTCTCCTGACTTTGAGCCAATGAAGCTTCTTCCAGCTTTTTTTTATGTGCTTGTGTTTGCTGCTTATCTTTTTGGTCAGAATTGCATGCACTCACCCAAATTGCCAATGATATTAATAGTATAAATTTACGCATGATAGTTTAGTGGTGCTTAGTAACATATTCACAATTAACTGTCTTTTTGGTCAAGGCTGAAAACTTATTTTGAGTACATTACTTCACATTGGATATGTGTTAAAGTATAAATCAGTTTTCTTTATTACATCAATATACGACTTTCCAAGGAAAAAGGTCGCAGAAAAAACAATAATTTTTCAAAAAATCAGTTTGCCCTGATTGAGACTGGTTTTATGCCAAAAAAGTAGTTCTTTGAGCATTTATAGACCAAAAACAACCAAAGGTTAACTCTTTAACTGAAAATAATTGATCTTAGTATACTACAAAAAAGCTCATCTGATGCGTTTGCCATTTGTCAGACTAATCAATTTAAGATACCTTTGCCCTGACATATACCCCAACTTATACAAACCGGGGCTTTTATTACTCCTTATAAATAATATATAAACACCCAACTAAATTCATCTTGCGATGTTATTACTGATTTTTTATTTATGCCTTGCCATCCTGGTTTCTTTTCTTTGCTCAGTACTAGAGGCTGTTCTATTAAGTATTACGCCTTCTTATGCGGCATCTCTGGCGCAAAAGGGAAGTCGTTTGGGGGCAAAGGTAAAAGAACTCAAGCAAAATGTTGACAAGCCTCTTTCGGCTATTTTATCGCTCAATACCATTGCGCATACTATAGGTGCTGCTGGGGTGGGTGCACAAGCTAGTTTGGTGTTTGGCGCCGAGTACCTGGGGTATGTATCAGGAGTCTTAACTTTACTGATCTTAATTTTATCAGAAATTATCCCTAAATCCATTGGAGCCGCCTATTGGAAACAGTTAACGCCCTTTACAGTAAATGTGCTCAATGTAATTACCAAGGTGTTGTACCCATTGGTGCTTATCTCTCAGGTCATCACTAAATGGCTTGCCAGCAACAAAGAAGAAGCCTCTATTACCAGAGGCGAACTGGCTGTAATGACCGACATAGGCGAGAAAGAAGGAGTGTTTCAAGAAGGAGAGTCGCGCGTAATAAAAAACATGTTGCGTTTTAACTCTATTTTAGTCAAAGATGTGATGACTCCACGCACGGTAGTACTTGCTGCCGATGAAAATCTGACCGTACAGGAGCTTTTTGATGACAAGAAATTTTTACGTGTGTCGCGTATCCCTATTTACCAGCAGAACATAGACCAAGTGGTGGGCTTTATTCACAAACACGACCTGCTTGATAAAATGGCATCTGATGAACGCAATGTACCCTTGAGTGCCATTAAACGAAAAATAATGATTATTCCAGAAGAAACTCGTATCCCAGCGTTGTTTGAGCAGTTTTTGAAAAAACGCGAACACATAGCCCTGTCGGTAGACCAGTACGGGGGTATGTCAGGGATTGTAACTATGGAGGATGTGCTGGAAACCTTGCTTGGGCTGGAGATTGTTGATGAGTTTGACAGCACCCAAGATATGCAGGCACTGGCACGGGAACAATGGAAAGCCCGCGCGTCTAAACTAGGGTTTCCGCCTGATGTCAAATAATTTTTCAAACTAAAACCTTGATTAAATTGTTTGCCCCTTGTATGGTTTCTCCTATTGTGAAGACACCCATACATTATTAAGAATATAAAATACGCTTACTTCAATCAAGAGAAGTAGCGGAATCAGCTCACATATTTTCAACAAAATAACGCCTTTCGTGTTAACACAAATGAAAAAATTGCCCATATACCAAGTGGATGCTTTTGCCGATGCAGTGTTTAAAGGAAACCCTGCGGCAGTGGTTACCTTAGAAAAAGACTGGTTGTCGGACGAGTTGCTGCAAAACATTGCAGCTGAAAACAATCTTGCCGAAACAGCTTATATTATCAAACGAAAAGACCATTACGACATCAGATGGTTTACCCCTGCTACTGAGGTTGACTTATGCGGACATGCTACTTTAGCCTCGGCACACGTGATTCTAAACTTGCTGGAACAAAAAAATCAACAAGTAATATTTCAATCTCACCGAAGCGGTACACTTACAGTTACTCAAAATAAAGAGCAACTAGAGCTTGATTTTCCGACAGATGTATTGGAAAAAACAGACTTGCCCGAAGCACTTATACAGGGTTTTGGTGTGGTGCCCACTGAGATATGGAAAGGTAAAACAGATTATATGCTGGTATTTGATACACAGGATCAAGTAGAGGCTCTACAACCTAATTTTCACTGGGTGGCAAGAGTAGAAGCACGGGGCATTATTGTAACTGCCCCTGCCAAAGATGCCAGTATTGATTTTGTTTCACGCTTTTTCGCCCCTCAATCGGGGATCAACGAAGACCCTGTTACCGGATCGGCACACACCAGTTTGGTTCCTTATTGGGCAAAACGCCTCAATAAAACTACTTTGGTAGCTCACCAGATTTCACCCAGAGGGGGCATTGTACACTGCCAACACCAGGGCGAACGGGTAAAGCTTGCCGGAAAGTCTAGCTTATACCTTGAGGGTAATATATTGCTGGAAGATTAAATTCAAACCCTTAAATATCAGTGCTATAAAGCATCTGTTATTAGCTTAAGCTATGAGTGAAGGGTAACTAAAAGAAAACTTACCTTATAAACTTGAAAAGCGAGTATTTACAAATAAAGTTTAGAGCTGTACGAATACTTATAATTAACTGATAATAAGTATTTTGTAAGATTAATGCGAGCAAAAGTAAGGTCATTTTTAGTTTTAAAAGACGTTTTATACGCTCATGTTTGCTCTTCGCTAGGGCAACCATTCCAATAAACCGAAAACTTCCACTGCATTACAGCAAGGGATTGTCCTTACAATCAACCCCTTGATTTATACGTAAATACCTGTATATCAAAGATTTTAAAACTTCGTACACGATTAAATAAAGTTTGTAAATACTCGCTTTTTCAACTAAAGAACAAAACACTATATCTGTAGGCAAAAACTGGCAACAGGTTGCCTGAAGCTTGTAGATAAACTTACCCTTACTTCTTCTTTTTCACATCTAAATAATTCACTGCCTGTGGAGGCAATAAAACTTGTTTTTGTACGCCTAAACAAACATTAAACAAGTTCTATTGCAACCCTGTTTCGTCAAAATATCCGTTCTAACATTACCCTTCGCTTTTTATTGTTGTTATTTTCAATTTTGATGTTTGTAAGATACAAGTGATGAGTTAAAATTCATTTCTAGTCGCGTCATTTACAACACTTTGTACACTTAATATATTTTATTTTTATAGTTTACTTATCTTTGACAGCCGGACTAATTATTTAAGTAAAAAATAAAAAGCTCTTTATGGAAGATGACAATGAAATGGATTGGTATGACAAAGCTTTGGAGCATTTTGGAAACAGAGCAAACTGTCAGGCATTGCTGTGTATTGAATATTACGAAGAGCTTGACTCCGACTCAGAACCAGCTAAATTACTCAAAGCCAATATTTTGATTGGCTTACACCGCTTTGAAGATGCAGAACGCATATTGGATGAGTTTCCGATGGATGTGCCCCGCCCCGAACGATTGAATCACGTCATCAAAAAACATTATTATCAGGTAAAAGGTGATTTGAAAGACCTACAGGGTAAGTTTAACGAAGCAGCTGATTTTTATCAAAAACTGATTGACTTGGAGCCAGACGAAACCTTGGGATATATACTAAAAGGTGCTTGTTTGGCAAAAGCAGGAGAGTTTGAAGAAGCTAAAGAACTGCATAACCACGCCACCCAACTAGAAGGCGATCCTGACGAAGCTTATTTGAATCTGGGGCTTATTTACCGTGCTGAGGGCAAGCTTTACGCTGCCAAAAAAGCTTTTATGGAGGCACTCGCCATTACCCCCGAATACACCGAAGCACAAGAAGGCTTGCAGGATGTAAACGAAGCGATGGCGCTTGAAAAACAAATTTACGAATTAAGACTTAAAAACAATTCTGACGACAATTAAGCGATGAAAAAATACGTGGCTGAAATCATAGGCACTTATGCTCTGGTATTTTGTGGAACTGGAGCAATCGTAATCAACCAACATACTCAGGGAACAGTGACCCATGCAGGCATTGCCGTTACTTTTGGTTTGGTAGTAATGGCATTAGTTTTTGCGTTTGGTAAGCTCTCTGGTGCACATATCAACCCCGCCGTGAGCATAGCCTTTGCCTTGACTGATATTTTTCCTAAAAAAGAACTTGTTCCCTATATCATCAGCCAACTTATTGGGGCTTTACTTGCATCGGGTAGTTTGAGACTCATGTTTCCCGAAAGCGTAGGGCTAGGCGAAACTATTCCGGCAGGCAGCGATTTGCAATCATTTATCTTAGAAGTAATACTGACCTATCTGTTGATGTTGGTCATATTGATGGTAAGCCAAAACGACCCATCGGTCAGTCAGTTTACTGCCATTGCGGTAGGTGGGGTAGTATTGTTTGAGGCGTGGTTTGCCGGCCCCATATCAGGGGCATCAATGAACCCAGCAAGATCTATTGCTCCGGCAGTGGCATCGGGCAACCTCAACAGCCTTTGGGTATACCTCACTGCGCCTATACTGGGGGCAGTGCTTGCTACGTTTAGTTGGAAGTATCTGAAGTGATGGCTTCAACGATGCGCCATAATTATACAATTTTTAATAAAAAAATACGCGAATGGAACAAAACTCCTATCGCGTATTTTATACAATTGATGTCGGCTTTAGTTATTACTTACACAACTTTTTTCCTTTTACCTTGCTGTGCAAATCTTTGGCTTGCCTAAAATTTTTCTCTGCTTTTTTTAGTATTTTTAAGTAGTCATCAGGCATTTTAGAGGTGCTACCCGAAAATCCATAACTTAACAACTCTTTTGCTTTTTCGTAACACTTCTCACAATCACTTTCATACCGCTGTATCTTACTACAGTTTACTTTATTGCCCTTATCATACTCTTTCTTCATAATAGTAAGGTCTCGCTTAATATCTTGAAAACGAAGCTTGCATTTGTCTTTAAAGCGAGCCAGCTTACTGTTATAATTACTTACAGAACAGTAAAACACTCTTTTGTCTTTTATTTGTGTGTATTTATGTTTTACGATTCTGCTAATGCTTCCTTTCACATGGTTAATGGCACGGATGTGGTCAGCATCGCCCCCGCCAAAACAAGCTTTCTCCCGGTCTTCACGAGCTTTTTTACACTTTTTTGCTTTGTTAGCAATCTGATCGTATACTTTTACTTGTACTCTGCCATCTTTTGCCAAAGCGCGTTGATATTCCGGGCTCTTAGCAGGTGTCCAGGCAGCATCAAATGCTTTACAAAAAGTAGTCACATTACGCGTGTAGCTATCCAGCGAAGATTGGCTACAGTCGGCGCATATTCGTTTCCTGCGACCTTTTACTGTTACCATGACTGATTTTCCAGTTTTGCAATCAGCATCTTTGGTGCACTCTTCTCCTATGTTCTTTTTGCTTTGAGCAAAAGTAGGCACTGCCATTATTATTAAAAATAATAGGCCAAATGCTACAAATAATTTAGATAAGATTTTCATAAATTAGTTTTGAATTAGTTAGACAAAAAAGTCTTGGTTTAATAATAAGTCAAAACTAAAGCAATTATAGTATAAAACCAATCTATGCCATTCATATATATCAGCCCCTAAAAGCCTGCTTAAGCAAGCAAATATTAACATCAATAGTATGACAGTATGAGCAAATCGCCAGAGTTTCGCATATAAAAAAATACGCGAGACGGATTCCGCCTCGCGTATTTAGTTTCTGTCTTAAACTAAACTAATACAAACAAACATCTATTATTTGCTCTTCTTTGCCATAGAAGGAGGCAATATCACTTTATTGATCACGTGTACTACGCCATTTTTGGCTTTTACATCAGCAATGACTACTTCGGCTCCATTGATCCAAACTTTACCGCCTTTCTTCACTATTTTAATTTTTTCTCCTTGTACTGCTGCTACCTTTTGGTAATCTTTGAGATCACCTGACATTGCTTTGGCGGCTACCACGTGGTAGGTTAGAACTTTTACTAAAGCCTTTTTGTTTTCAGGTTTTAGCAAAAAATCCAACGTGCCTTTGGGCAAAGCGGCAAAAGCATCGTTTGTTGGTGCAAATACTGTAAATGGTCCTTCACTCTTGAGCGTGTTTACCAAACCTCCTGCTTTTACGGCAGCTACCAGGGTTGACAAGTTCTTATTGCCTACAGCAAGGTCTACAATGTCTTTGTTTTGGGCTTGGGCTTGAAACGATAAAGCAAATACGGTTAATAGGGCGAAAATGAATCTAATTTTCATTGGTCTAAATTTTTAAAGTTGATGATTGATTTTTGAATTAAAAATAATTTTTGATTGATCCGGAAAAACTAAAAACTGACCTACTTACGGGGTGTCTAAGGCAAGTGGATTGGCACTTTTTGAAAAAAAATGGCAACTATTTTCTGGCAAAAATGTTCAAGCTAAAATCCGTATTACGCCATTTTTATAGCTCGCCACATTGCCAATGTATAGTCGATAAGAAAGGCTAAAAGGTTGATTTCCTATGGTTTCTATTTCACAATTCAGTATTTTTCATAAATTGTTAATCAATTGCTAAACCGACGTTCACACGCATGCTATTCACTTGTTTTTTTATGAAAAAAAATTACAAAACTTTTTTCAATCTACTCCTTTTGCGAGCCAGGCACAAGCACCAAAACTGCCCAACGCACCACAGGTGCAAAAGCTGGTCAACGAAAAAAATGAAGTAGTATAGGAGACTTTTTGCTTGCCATGTAAATCTTGTAGCTAAGAAAACACACGAACTATGAAAAGAATATACGCCTGGATTGTCTGGTTTTTTGTACTGACTGCGGCCATTACTGCCGGGGTGTATTTGGGGATGAAAGCAGTAGAAAATGACAAAGTAACGACCGCAGCATTGAAAAAAGAGAGTGCAAAAAAAAAGCTGATCAAAAACGCAAAAGCTCAATTGCTGCAAGAACTACAAACCAATGCGGGGCAGTTGGGTCTAAGCTATGACTACCACCAAGTAATGAAGGATACTTTGAGCCAATTGCTGCAACAAAAAGTAAAGTTTAATTTTCCTGCCCAATTATGGAAAGGAATGTTTACTCCTGCCTTACGCTCTGCCCAATACCACCGTTTGGCAGCCACCCAACAATTGACTTTGTTGGCCTCTCCTTTACCCGAAAAGCTCGCTACTGTACACGATTTACAACAACAATTGACCGGCTTGAGCGCACCTGCTACAGATTATTGGTGGCAACAAGAACTCAGCGCCCGCCCAAGCACTGCTGCCAGGGCTTTGCTGCCCCTGCTTACTCGTTATTGTGTACTAGAACAAAAACTGGATAAGCTTTACACTGAAGTTTTTATGTATATTCAGGCATCGAAACGCACAACAACTGAGAAAGTAAAAGACAAATGAAGTACAAGATCAACTACCTCATGGCATTGGGCACCTTGTTATGCCTGAGTGCCCATGATAGTTTTGCTCAAAACACACGCAAGTATGCTACAGAAATATATGGTAAGGTGATACAATTGACAACTGCCAATATGCCCAAAAAGCTGACTATAGTAACACCTGATTTTTTTAATCAACAAGCCCACCATACTTATATAAATGAAAATGGCAACTATCGCCTGCGTTTTCAGAAGTACTACGAAGGGATGGTATTTTTGAAATATCGCTCGCACACCCAAAGCATATATGTACGCCCTGGCGAAAAACTACAAGTAAACTTGACGCCTATCAGTAATAAAAAAAACCTTGTGGAGTTTTTGGGCGAAAGCCCCAGCATCAACCTTAACCAAACTATAGCTCAGTGGAAAAACTACCAAACTCGCTCAACACCTTATAATAAGTGGATGCGTGATTTAAATTTTGCCCAGTTGCAAGACAGCGTGACCCGTTATACCCGTGCAGAGCTTAAGCGCTTACAGCAATTTTGCCTGAACAGTCAATGTTCGGGAGAGTTTTTGCAGTGGGCAAGAACATCTATATTATATACCGAAGCCCATCAGTTGATGCGTTTTAGGTGGTATCAGCCAGTGGCAAATAACAAGAGCCCACTCAAAGTGATACCCAAAGGTTACAATTACAGTTTTACCTACAAGTTTACAATGAACCAGCTCCGTGCCCTGAAAACCCTCCCCTACTGCCGCTACATACACGAACACAACCAACACTGGCGCTACATTGCCTACAGCAAAAAGATATTGGACTCTAAAAAAATTGACCGGGAAAAAGAATTAAATTGGATTGTGAAAAACACAGAGCAAGGGCTTGCCCGTGACCTGATGCTTGCCGAAAACTACGGGGCTTTGGTGCAAGCGGGTGATCAGGCATTGATCAAAAAACTCACTCCGTTGTTTCTGAAGCATGTGCAGTTGGTGCCTGCCCGCGATTATATCAAAGAGTTGAATTGAGTAGCAGCAAGCCATTAGTTTCAAGCGACAAGTAACCATTGCTCAGTATTTTGTTTTAGGAATGGTGTAAAAATAAAGTTCTATAGTTTAACAAAGCATGTCCAGCAAAGATGTCATTAAAAATGTAAGTTTATTCCATTCCTTAGTACTAAACTTCAAAAATAATGAACCAATTTGTCCAACAACTGCTTCGCCTACAAATAGCCGAACAAGGCTATAGCAACTTATTGTTTTCGCCTTTGAGCCTCGAAATGTTGCTAGGGTTGGCATTGCCTGGCACCCAAGGGGCAAGCCGTCAAGCATTGTTACAAGCCCTTGAGATAACAGAAGAAGAAGTAAACAGTTATTTGGCAACGCTGCAAACCACTACTGAGTCGTTGTTGGGCATAGCAAATCCTGAGGCGGCATATCACGACAATTATACCAGTGTGCAACTCGCCAACAGCTTGTGGCACGCTGCCCATGCTAAAGTACAATCTCACTATGCGCGCACCCTCAACACTCGTTTTCCAATGGAGTGGTTTGCGCTGGATGACCCACCCGAAGCTACCGCAAATAAAATAAATCAGTGGGCAAACGAGCAAACCAATGGTATGATTCCGCAGTTGCCCATTCCTTTGGGTGATGACACAGTAGCAGTTTTGCTTAGTGCCCTGTACCTCAAGGGCTTTTGGTCACGCAAGTTTAGTGAGGTAGGCAACAGCTCCGAATTTTTTTATAAGCTCAATGGAAGCGAAGACCTGTGCGAATATATGAATATTGCCCAAGATACCGATGAAGGGCAAGCAGAGGCTTATTACCTCAAAAAAGACAATTTTCACGCCTTGCGGCTCATGCTCAACGATGCACGGATAGGACTAGAGGTGTATTTGCCTTATGAGAAAGATGGCTTGGCTGATTTTATAGCCCCATTGCAAGGGCACGAGTTGGACGCTTGGCGCGAAGAATTTGTGCCTGCTCCCTACTTTTATTTTTTGCTGCCCAAATTTGAAACCAATAGCAGTATAAAACTAGCAGGGTTTGCCGAACAATTGGGTATAGAAGCTTTGTTTACAGATTCGAACGACTTTGCCCCTATGCTCGACAGTGATGCCCCCCTGCGGGTAGATAACATAGGGCAAGAAGTAAAGATAAAAGTGAACAAAGAGGGATTGGAGGCGGCTGCGGTGAGTTATATGGTGGCAGTAGGAGGTGCAGCTTTTTATGAAGAACCCGAACGACACGAAATGATTATTTTTGAGGCAGATCACCCGTTTTTGTACCGCTTGGTAGACACAATTACTCAGCAAACCCTTTTTCAAGGAATATTTACTACTCCTGTATATAGCAAAGATGTTTTTTTGGAACATTTCAACCAGCGCACCTATAAAGCATACGACAAAAACCTGGCTGACCTAAGCGACCAAGAGCGTTTTGTGTTTGCCTTGTTGCTGTTAGAACTCATTTTTGTTCAACACCCCCTCAAGCACGATCAGGTACAAGTGTTTATTGAGCAAATATGGGCAGAGCTTGCTACTGAGGGAGAGTTTGACAATGAACCACTCGTGCAGGATTTTGATGAATATATAGAGGTTTTGTTGAATACCTTTGCCAATGAAGAAGATGGGCTACCTATTGAAGGAAAATTTGCTACTGTAGCCGAAGAAATATCTCCAGTTTTCAAAGAACTATTGAGCTATTTTATCGGTCTGTTTGAGTTTGACACTAAAATTTATGAACATAACCAAAGCAATTTCTTACGCTTTGTTGAGTCAGTGCTCAAAACCAATACCCAACTGCCCAACTATGCCCATACTGTAGAGTTGATTCGTGCCCGGCAGAAAGACCACTCGATACAGCGCATTAGCATTGAGGAATTACATTTTGACGAAGTACCTACCAAAATTGTGTATACCGAAGAAGAAAAACGGGAACAAGCCCAAGCTAAAGCTGAAATAGAATTAGCACAAAAAATCAATCGGGTAGAAAAGGCTTTTAAGGTGGGTTTTGTAACGTATGCTTTGGCACGCCTGCGGGCTAAATTGGGCGAAAACTCAATGGTGATGGATAAAATAATGACTCAACTTGAGCAATATGTACAACAACCCAATCAGGGATTAAAAGACAACATTGTAGAAATGATCCATTGGGCGGTACACGCAGGACAGTACGATTCGCACCCAGAGTTTGATACTAAAGACCGACTGAAGCTGAAATTTTTGAGAAAAAAACATCCCGATCTGATGACTATGCTCTCTATGGTAGGGGCTGAGTTTGCGGGGAGAGGTTTTTGGCAGGTATATGATGCCACACAAACCAACGAATTGCTCATTCAAGTAAATGGCTTGCTGGCACAACACCAGCTCGCCTTACCTCCGCTTGCCGATTTGGTGGGAGCTGTCGCCGAAATGCCCCAAGGTGTGGTATATGACCAGGTGTTTTTTGTGCACATCGAGCAATTTATCAAATCTGCGAAAAACGATTTATCTCAGTTTTTGGAGGGGTAAAGGGTTTTATAAACTCAAATCAGTGATTGCTTTATGCAATACAACCATTCATAAATTGAGGTAAAATTATGTAAAGCATTTTTTATACATTTGGTTCAAATAAAAACTATTGAAACACTATGAAAAAACGATTGCTTTATGTCCTCATGCTACTGAGCTGCTTTGTAGCACCGGCACAAGCCCAACAACCGCCCAATCCCACCCTCATTATAGGAGTGTGGGAGTCTATAACCGCTGCCCCCAGAGCAGTATTCACAAACGGGCAAGTAACTTACACCGAAGCCAAGCCTATCAAATATAAGGTCAAAGGCAACCAAATTATTTACAAAGGTGTGAGGCTAACTTATAGCAGTCAAATAGTGACGCTTACTTTTGATAAGTTTGTAGAAAAGACCAGTAGTGGCAGTGTAATCAAGTGGACGCGGGTGGTAGAAGTTCCTACCAATTACCCAACGTTGCTCCAGGGCAATTGGGTATATCGCCCTGTCGATCAAGGGATGCCCTCGTTCATGAGTATTAAAGGCAACAAGGTAGATATGGGAATGATGGGTACTTACTCATATCAGGTAAAAGGTAAAACAATATATTTTTCAGTGATTAAGAATGGGGCAAACTTTCAGCAAAAAATTGCGTATATCAACCAAAAACAACTTGCGTTATTGTCTGCCGACGGTAGCGAAGTACAAGTATATGCCAAAGAGTAAGAAAACCAAGCTATTACTGTCAGGCATTATCAATTAAAACGGAGGCACTCTTAATCAAAAGAGTGTCTTTTTTTATTTACGCAGCTTTTTCAACAAAAGTTAAATCACTTTAAATCAAAAACTTACAACTCATCCCATTTCTCCTTATAAACAAGCAATATTATTTGCCTACCAATAACTAAGCACTATATAGACGCCTTATTTTGTCTTATAAACTCAAAACTTCATTTGGTAAACTCAAACCAACGGTTCATAAACTCAGGTATAAACCCTTCAATTAATCCATTTAGGTTTGCACTATACAACTACATAGTATTGAGGATAAAATAATAAACGCTACTTGATTGTAATGAAGCAAATAAGTGCAACATAAAGCTGCACTTTTGCCCATATTATCCAATGCCTTACAAGCATTTGATGGTTGACAAGTCCGCATCAACTTAAAATAAGAAAGGGCATATCACTAACACAAAACAAGTAATGAAAAAGTTAATTATTTTGTATTGCCTCTTGCTTATGTATGGCGGTGTAGCCCATGCACAAGAGTGCTACCCCAACCGTGAGGGGAAGCATCAATATTACCTGAATATGCAGGCAGAAGTGGCCAAAACCTTTAATAAGGCTACGCTAATAAGCTTGTTGAGTCAGTCGAAAGCTGCCAGCAAAACCAGCCTGGAAACTATTGAAGCTGCCATTGAAACCGCTGCTAAGTCTTTTCCAACTGCCAAAACTGCTTTGCTGCAAAAGTCGGTCACGATGATTTCGGCTAAAGACAACCTTACCGAAGCGTTGGCACAGTACAAAGATGTATTTTCATTTGTAGAAAAGCTTTGCTTTCCAAAAGATATGTTGTTGTATGAACCCAACGACTTTGCCATTGGTGGCAACCACCCTAAAACCCACCTGGAGCTGATCAAAGCCCCTGGCGCTTGGGATATTAGCAAGGGAGACTCACGAATAGCCATTGGTATTACAGACACCTATATGGATCCCAATCACGATGAATTTAAAAACAAGCTTACCCTGCTGCAAAACAGTAGTTTTGTAGACCACCATGGAGTGGCAGTAGCTGGTTGTGCGGCGGCAGATACCGACAATGGCATAGGCATAGCTGCGGCAGGATTTCATTCGTCTATTGTTTTTTCATCGCAAGCTTTTAACGACAATGTAGTGTTGCAGATGGCTCAGATGCAGGGGGTAAGGGTGATTAACTGTAGTTGGATCAACAACTGCTCGCATAGCGTGACCCAACAGGCAGTATATGACGAAATAAGAAATGTGCACAATGTATTGGTAGTGGCAGGCGCAGGCAACAAACCTACGCACTGTGGCGACAATGCTTATGTATACCCAGCTGCTTATAACAGTGTGGTTTCGGTTACCTCGGTGGGGCACACCAACAATGTGGGGCATGTAAACCCAACCAATGGCGATAAAATGAACTGGAAAGATTGCCACGAGCAAACCATAGGCAGTGTGGCGAGCACGCACCACCACAACAACAAGGTAAACATTGCAGCACCTGGCTACCAGGTATTTACTACCTATGCCAACAACGGCTACGGCTACGGTTGGGGCACCTCGTTTGCTTCGCCTATAGTAGCCGGGGTTTGTGCCTTGGTAGCCGCAGTAAACCCTTGTCTTACTGCTGTCGAAATACAAAACATTGTGTTGTCTACTGCCGACCCAAGTTTGTACCTTATTCCCGAAAACGCCAATTATACGGGCTTGCTTGGTACGGGTAGGGTTGACGCCGAAGCAGCGGTAAAACGTGCTTTTGACTTGGGTACGGTGTATGTACAAAACCAAACCTACAATGGCACTACCAACACCGAAACAGCGCAAACGATGCTCAAGGCGGGGTACAATGTAGACAACAGCCAACCTTTTGGCAATGTCATTATCAAATCGGGCAGCAATGTTACTTTTAGGGCTACCCACAAAATCGTTTTTGGCGAAAACTTTAAAATAGAAAACAACGCCGTTTTCAAAGCCAAAATTTATCAATCTACCTGTTTCTAAATCTACACACACAAAACATCTTAAGAGTTAAACCATTATGAAAAATATAAAATTATGGATTGCAGCTTTATTGCTGCTTACCGGAACCACGGCTGTAAAAGCGCAATTGCAAGTAAGAAACGATGAGTTTATCCAGATTGGCTACGAAGACTACCGCACCCTGTCGTTTGGCATAGAGTCTAACACGCCCAACAATGGCAAGTATGCTATAGAATATTGGCAAGGAGGACTCAATTTTTGGAAACCCTGGCCTACGCCTTACGCTGCCAACTATGTGTTGTATCTGCGAGATGATAACAACATTGGCATGGGTACTTCGGGTAGCAATGCTTACCGTTTGGATGTGGCAGGAACTGCCCGCAGCACGGGTTGGTATACTACCTCAGACAAACGCCTGAAGTCGAACATCAACCCCATTGAAGGGAGTCTTACTAAGTTGTTGCAGCTCAAGGGGGTGTCGTACCAATATACGTTTGAGTTGAACAAATACGGAGACCTTTCGGGAGAGAAAATTACTGAGATCAAGCAAAAAACGATTGACGCTGACAAGCCTTATACATCGAAAGCCAAACAACGCCTGGGTTTTATTGCCCAAGACTTGCAACAAGTATTGCCAGAAGCGGTGGCAAAAGATGAAAAAGGTTTTTTGAGTGTAAATTATAGCGAGGTGGTTCCTTTATTGGTTGAGGCAATGAAAGAACAACAAGCCAAAATTGATGCCTTGGAAAACGCCTTGAACGACTTGAGATCGGGCGCAGGCAAAAGAAGTACCGAACGCAACACCACCACGTCTTCATCTATGCTTTACAATAATTTTCCTAACCCTTTGGGCGAAAAAACCACCATCCAGTATTTTCTTGATAAAAACAATGCGGGCGTACCTAACCACATTTATATTTATAACCAACAAGGGGCAAAGGTAAAAGAAATTGCGTTGGTAAATGCTACTGGCAAGGGGCAGGTAGAAGTAAACACTGCCGGGCTAAAAGCTGGAGTATATATTTATACGCTGGTATCGAACGGTAAAAAGGTGGCTTCTAAGCGTATGATTGTAAGTAAATAAACGTAAGCAAAAATACAGTACACCCACTAAAATATTACCATTCTAAGAAGACACCTTTGCCCTGAGCAGAGGTGTCTTTTTTTATGCATTTCTGCAAAATACTTGTAAATTGAGCATTGTAATCACCTTATGACTTTTGCTCCCAATAAAAATATGATACACGTAATAGATTTACATTTTCTTAAAAACAACGAAACCATTGCCGCTTTTTTGGTAGAAACCAGTGCTGGACCCGTATTGATTGAAACGGGGCCTTATTCTACCTTCTCACATTTGCAAAAAGGCGTAGAAGAAGCCGGCTTTCAACTAGATGATATACGCCATGTATTGCTTTCGCACATTCACTTTGACCACGCGGGGGCAGCTTGGGCACTGGCCGAAAAGGGGGCAAAAATATATGTACACCCCTTTGGTGCCAAGCACATCGCCGAACCAGGCAAACTGACCGAGTCGGCACGCAAAATATACCAAAACCAAATGGATGTGCTCTGGGGCGACATTCGCCCTATAGACAAGGCATTGATTCACGAAACGGCTGACCAGGAAGAGCTTGCCGTGGGCGATTGTACATTCAAAGCCTGGCACACGCCGGGGCACGCCAACCACCACATAGCCTGGCAACTCGGCGATGCAGTGTTTACGGGCGATGTGGCAGGGGTGCGCATTGGGCGTGGCCCGGTAGTGGCACCTTGCCCTCCGCCCGACATTAACCTTGAAAAATGGGAGGCGTCTATCAATACCTTACGGGCGCTCAAACCAGCCAAAATGTATTTGACTCATTATGGTTGTGTCACTGACTATGCCCCTCACCTCGACCAACTGGAAAAGGGTTTGCACAAATACGCGGCTTATGTAAAAGAACTGATGAACGAGGGCATTGAATTGCCCGAAATGATCAAAAAATTTGAGGCTTTTGCCGCCAGGCCTTTAGTAGCACTGGGCTTTAGCAAAGAGGAGGTGGCGCAATACAATGCCGCCAACCCTGCTTTTATGAGTGTAACCGGGCTGATGCGTTATTGGAAGAAGAAGGCAGTGGCGCAGTAGATTGTCCCCTGCTCTTTTAAGTCTTCCAAAGGAGACTTAAAAGTTTGAATACAGGGAAGTCTCCAGAATTTCTCTCCAACAACAAACTCGGAGGGGAAGTCAAAAGACTTCTATTCATCAATCGTGTCAAGTCGCCCGGCGGGAAGACTTGACACAGCGGGTGTTACTTTCCCTGCTCTTTTAAGTCTTCCAAAGGAGACTTAAAAGTTTGAATACAGGGAAGTCTCCAGACTTCCTCTCCAACAACAAACTCGGAGGGGAAGTCAAAAGGCTTCTATTCATCAATCGTGTCAAGTCGCCCGCCGGGAAGACTTGACACAGCGGGTGTTACTTTCCCTGCTCTTTTAAGTCTTCCAATAGTATAGGCAGTTGAAATTTAATATTTGCAAACCTATAATAAAGAGAAGTCTACCCACACCTGCCAGGTTTTCAAAACCTGGCAGGTGTAAAAAGCTGTTTTATTAAAAGTCTACAGACTGCACTAGAAAACCTGCCTAGTATAAAAAGCTGTTTTATTAAAAGTCTACCAACTGCACTAAAGGAGACTTAAAAGTTTGAATACAGGGAAGTCTCCAGAATTTCTCTCCAACAACAAACTCGGAGGGGAAGTCAGAAGACTTCTATTCATCAATCGTGTCAAGTCGCCCGGCGGGAAGACTTGACACAGCGGGTGTTACTTTCACATATCTTTGCCCGTACCCACTTGAATTTAGGTCAACCTTATCCTTTCTCGTTTTCTACACGTATATGTACTCAAACTGTTTGATCAAACCAATGCCTCAAATATCCTATTTAATCTTTCTTTTACTGTTTATAAGTACCCTATTATGGGCAACCACCGACGGACACTTGACCGATAAGGGGGTGGCTATAGTGTTTTCGTGGGTAGTTGCCCCCTTGTTTGTCATGTTTTTGATTGCTTCGGATAAAATGACCTATCAAGATTTGGCAATTGTGGTAGGAGGTGGTGGTGTGGCAATTCCTTTGGTAATTGGTGTTGTCAGAAAGTTATGGAACCTTATCAACCCCAATTTACTGATTAAAAAAGGTTCTAAAAAGAAGCAACAACAGGAAACCGACACCTTCAAAAAATGTACAACCACACACGCAAATATGCATCAACACATTGCTGATACTTTGCAAGGTATTGAGCAGCTCAAAAAAAAACTATGGAACTTACCCCCTGCCCAACTTTGGCAGAATTTTCAACAACATCGCGTCAAGCTCACCCAAGCATTGCAACAAATAGGCTCATTACATCATGACCTTAACCAACATATAACCCATATTGAGCAGGTGACGAGCTCGCTGGAAACACAAGGAGAAAAGATTTTTGCTTTGAGACAACAAATGCAGGCTCAAAAACAGCATTTGCAAAGTAACCAACAAGAGATGTTACTGTTTATTCAAGCGTTTGACCAAAGGCAACTGAAAAGAAGCCTCGATAAAATAAAGCCTAAATACTTAAAATTGGACAAACGGGCAAAAAAGACATTAGCAGTGGTGTCGCAGTTGACAAGCCAACCAGAGCAAAACCATTATACACAGTTTAAACACACGCTGCAAGCCGTTAACTCATTGATAGATGAAGCCCAGCATAACATTGAAAAACTAGAACAGTTGTTGCCCTCCCGCGCCCCTCTTCCTACTCGTTATCAATCATTGGTAAACAACCACGAAAAACTAATGTTGCGCCTACGCAATGCGCAGCTAGAACTAGCGAAACTTCATGACTTTTTTGAACAAAAATATATACAACAAAGCCCTGCCTACCAACAACTACAGTATGAAGAAAAAAAGGAAAAGCTAGCACAAAAACAACACGACTATAGCTCGCTAAAAAAAGCATTTGAAGTAGCACAAGAGGCAGTAAATACCCACATAGAAAACCTTTGGGCTATATATCGCCAACACCACCCACACGATTCTACGCAGAGCACAACACAACTTACCGATTTTTTACGCCAAGCCTATCCCGAAGCACTTGAGGAGTTTAGCCAAAAAAGGGCGTATCAAACCCTGACCAAGGCAAAGTATCGAGCGATAGAGGAAGAAATAGAAATACTACAAAACGAAGTAAACGCTCTGCAAGAAAAATATGTACTTGACAAAAACTCAGAGGAAAGTATACGCCAACTTTGGCAAAGTTATGAACATAGTAACAACCCTGAAGAGTTTTGGCAAGCTTATGAACAACGCCTCCAAACATTGGACAGTTGGCGACAGGCGGCTTATTTGCTGAAAAGCTAAGACTTATTTATTATATCCCAAAAAATTATCCACCATAACTACAAAGCAATGATTAAAAGTAAACTTCAAGAAATATTCCCCCTGAGAATATCTAAAACTCGTTGGGTCATTATATTCTTCGTTGAGTTGTGGAGCGTTGCAACACTTGTTCCACACAATACCAACAATGGACACTTCAAAGCCCAAGTAAACGGCAAAACCGCATCTACTAGCGATGTGAGAGTGATTCCTCTTGGCAAGGATGAGTTTAATATCAACTGCTACGCAGGCAACAAGGCTTTTTGTTTTTGGAATAGATCAGGTAATTGGCAAGTAATTTATTTGCACAACTACAGGGCTAAAACAAATAATGGTCAAGGGCAGGTTTCTAATGTAAACATATCGGCAGATTGGTCCAATGACTCTAAGGTACGGCTTGGCTTTTCTTTTGACCTAGAGGTAGACAGTTATGAAGAACCCTTACAACTAAAAGTAAGAAATGGGATAGTGGAAACTGAAGTAGTAGACTCAGACGAACAAATGACCCAAGTATCGTTTAACCTAGTCATGATGAATATAGAGGTTATACTTGGATTGCTCGTAAACATACCTCTCTTGTATTTTATATTTCTTGCCTACGATGGCTTAATCATAAAAGAGATTCAGACCAGTTCAGGGAAAGCATTGACAGGACACGCCGCCGTAACCGAAGGACGCCGCTTTTTGCGACGTGCCATTATTGCTGCTTGTGTTGCTCTGGTAGTTTGGTTTGTACCAGATTTATTGGGTATGTTGTTTGAGGCTTTGTAATTTGATAATAAAAAAACACCCTTTGGCAAACTGTCACTGCTCTTTTAAGTCTTCCAAAGGAGATTTAAAAGTTTGAATACAGGAAAGTCTCCAGACTTTCTCTCCAACAACAAGCTCGGAAGGGAAGTCAGAAGACTTCTATTCATCAATAGTGTCAAGTCGCCCTGCGGGAAGACTTGACACAGCGGAGTGAATCTATAAGTATATTAAGCTTCACTCATTAAGTCTAAGCCAATGTCTTTGCGGTAATATTTGCCTTCGAAGTCAATTTTTTCGGCGGCAGCCTTGCATTTGCTTAAAGCCTGTGGAATATCATCGCCAAAGCCTGTCAGCGAAATTACCCGTCCCCCATTGGTTACTACCTCTTCTTGCTCGTTGGTTTTGGTGCCCGCATGAAACAAAATGACCTCGTCCGCTTCATCAAAACCAGACATTTTTTTACCCTTCTCATAACTTTCAGGGTAGCCACCCGACACCAACATCACCGTAGCGGCTGTACGTGGGTCGGTTTCAATGACAAAGTCTTTGAGCTTTTGTTCGGCAGTTGCCTGTAGCATTTGCACAAAATCGGAGCCGATACGGGGCATCACTACCTCAGTTTCAGGGTCGCCCATACGCGCATTGTATTCTATTACATAGGGCTCGCCGTCTACATTCATCAAACCAAAAAATATAAACCCAGTGTAACTGATGCCCTCTGCTTTGAGCCCCTCTACAGTAGGTTGTATTACTTTTTCTTCTACCTTTTGCATAAAATCACCTTTGGCAAAGGGTACGGGCGACACTGCCCCCATTCCACCCGTGTTGAGCCCGGTATCTTGCTCTCCAATGCGCTTATAGTCTTTGGCTTCGGGCAATACACAATAACTTTCGCCATCACTTAGAATAAAGGCAGACATTTCTATGCCTTTCAAAAACTGCTCGATGACTACTTTAGAGCTGGCATCGCCAAATTTGGCTTCCATGAGCATTTCTTTGAGCGTAGCCTGCGCGTGTTCCAGGGTTTCGCTTATAATTACTCCTTTGCCTGCCGCCAAACCATCTGCCTTAAGTACAATAGGCAAACTTTGCGTTTCCAAATAAGCCAAGCCTTCGTTGAGCGTATCTTTGGTAAAAGTTTGAGACTGTGCTGTAGGAATGCCATACTTTGCCATAAAGTTTTTCGAGAAGTCTTTGCTCCCTTCCAACATTGCCCCACGTTTGTCGGGCCCTATTACCTTTACGTGTAGTAACTTGGGTGAGTCGGCAAAGTAATTTTTGATTCCTTTGACCAAAGGAGCCTCTGGGCCTACCAAAATCAAGTCAATTTGTTGTTCCAAAGCATATCTACCAATAGCCTCAAAATCATCCACAGCAATGCTTACATTGGTAGCAATCTGAGCTGTTCCGGCGTTGCCTGGTGCCACAAACAATTTATCATACCGCTTGCTTTGCGCTATTTTCCAGGCAAACGCGTGCTCTCTTCCTCCCGAACCAAGAATCAAAATATTCATAAAAGTGTCTAATTTTATATAGGGCAGGCTATATTTTATCAGGTATTTGGTGTTGGGCACTGGGTACTATACTTAAATAAAAATGGTTGTGAGGATGGAGTTTGACTAATTGCTTGAATACCAACATTAACCAGCCGAAGCTATTTCTAAATCCCGGTTTATCGGGGCAGCTTTGCTGTGCTGAGTTCTGCTTCAGCTAATCCTGTAAATCCTAAAACCACTTTAATCTTAGTATAACTGTTCATTCCCTTGCCCTGAAGCCAAAAAAAGTAATAGCCCTACCTTTGATGATGTACTAACTAAATGCAGCACAAATTTATCAAAATGTTGGTATAACTATTACTTTTAATTGCTTTTAGTAAGCAAGTAAACGCTTGTATGTATTTTATAGTAGAGCCAATAAGTGTTTAGTTGGCCACTTCTGACAGAAACTTCACCCGCATCAAACGCAACTCGTCTTCGCTGTACTCTTCGTCAAGCTCTGACAAAGCAGTGCCTATGTGATCGGTTTCGGCTTCCATAAAATAGTCATAAATATCGTCTTGGCGATCTTCCTCTAAAATCTGATCAATGTAATAATCAAGATTAAGACGGGTACCCGAATAACAAATATGTTCTATTTCGCTGATAATATCGGCCAGTTTTACATTTTTAGCTTCAGCTATTTCTTCCAAATCTACCTTTCGGTCAATTTGCTGGATAATGTAAATCTTAATTTTCGATTTATTAACCGCCGATTTCACTACCACATCTGAGGCAGTTTCTATCTCATTTTCTTTGACATACTTGATAATTAGCTCAATAAATTGTCTGCCAAACTTTTCTACCTTACCACGTCCTACTCCGTTGATCTGAGCAAGTTCCTCTTTGGTGGTGGGGTAAGTGGTTGCAATTTCTTCGAGCGAGGGATCCTGAAAGATCACATAAGGAGGAAAACCTTTTTCTTTCGCCACTTTTCGACGTAGGTTTTTGAGCATTTCAAACAATACCGGGTCATAAGCCTTGGTATTGACTGTGTTGCCCATTTCTCTATCATCTTCTTCTTCGGTGGTTACCTTACTGTAGTCGTGGTCTTCAGACAACATCACCTTATAAGGGCTGGCAAGAAAATCGTGTCCTTTTTGTGCTACTTTTACTACGCCAAAATTATCAATGTCTTTCTCAAGAAAGTTGTATAACAAAATTTGGCGAATCACAGAACGCCAATAGGCCGCATCTTTATGGCTTCCTTTGGCAAACACATCCAACTTGTTATGGTCGTAGCTCTTCACATAGTCAGTTTCTTTACCCATGAGTATGTCTGATATGTGACTGATATGAAAGCGGGCACCAGTTTGCGCTACTGCTTTGAGCACCCAGCTTACGTGTTCGGTGGCATCAAACTTTGGCGTAGGCTGATCGGTGTTGTCGTTAAACCCACCATCTTTATCCATTTTTTCGCCAAAATAATGAAGTAACTGACGACGCCGACAAACCCCCGAAGTGGCATAATCCATCATTTCCTGCAACAAGTGGCGCGCATTGTCGCGTTCGGTTACAGGTTTGTCTTTGTTAAACTTTTCAAGCTTTTGGATATCGTTGGGACTGTAAAACATGATACAGTCTGCATTCAATCCATCGCGTCCGGCACGTCCGGTTTCCTGATAGTAGCCTTCAAGCGACTTGGGTGCATCGTAATGAATCACGCAACGCACGTCGGGCTTGTCTATACCCATTCCAAAGGCTATAGTAGCCACAATAATGTCGGCATCTTCGTTCAGAAACGCATCCTGGTTACGCATTCTCACGCTTGAATCAAGCCCTGCGTGGTAAGGAAGCGCCTTAATATCATTTACTTTCAAAAACTCATATATTTCTTCTACCTTTTTGCGGCTCAGGCAATAAATAATGCCCGATTCCCCTTTTTTATTTTTAAGGTATTTGATGAGTTGTTTTTTAACGTGAATCTTCGGGCGAACCTCATAGTAAAGGTTGGGGCGGTTAAACGATGACTTGAAAACCGAGGCATCCTCCATCTGGAGGTTACGTTGAATATCTTGTTGTACTTTAGGAGTTGCTGTAGCAGTCAATGCTATGATGGGCAAATTGCCTAAGTTATCGATAATTTGACGGATTTTACGGTATTCAGGGCGAAAGTCGTGTCCCCATTCTGATATACAGTGAGCTTCATCTATAGCAACAAAAGAAATTTGTGCTTTTTTCAGAAAATCTACATTGCTTTCTTTGGTAAGAGACTCAGGAGCTACATACAGTAGCTTGACTTCACCATTCAGCACATCTTTTTTTACACGGGTAATTTCTCCCTTAGTGAGGGTAGAGTTGAGAAACTGTGCATTGATACCCAAAGCATTGAGCTGATCAACCTGATTTTTCATCAGAGCAATAAGTGGGGAGATGACAATGGCCGAACCTGGCGAAACGATGGCAGGTAATTGATAACAGAGGGATTTACCAGCACCTGTTGGCATGATAACGAAGGTATTCTTCTCATCTAAAATACTTTGGATGATTTCTTGCTGGGCACCACGAAACTGCCCATACCCGAATACCTCTTTTAACTTCTCTTTTAAATCTAGTTTACTAACTGTCTCCATATTCATTGATGAAGTGAAGATAAACTTTGTGTGTATTTAATAAGCATAAATACACCATAAATAAAAAAAATCAAATCCCCTTATTAGAGAATTTGCAATGATTAATACGTGCTTATATTTTTAGCAAAACGTATATCGAAGGTACTAAAAGTTATTTAGAAATATAAGTAAAAAAAGATAATAAAAATCTCTTGTGTAGTAAATTTGCACTCTTTGTAGTGATTGCTTTATATTTCTAATCTAATATAAAAATTTTGAGTAATGAATCAAAATCAGATGTCTGAAACGAAAAAAGACCGAGCAAACAACTTTGTGATTATTATGGCAGGAGGGGTGGGCTCTCGTTTATGGCCATTTAGCCGAACCTCTTTCCCGAAACAGTTTCATGATATTCTGGAAAAAGGTGGTACTTTGCTCCAGTCTACTGTCAAACGTTTTGAAAATATATGCCTACCAGAAAATATATTTGTTGTAACCAATAAAATATATAAGAACCTGGTCAAAGAACAATTACCGTTCTTGAGTGATGATCAAATATTACTTGAACCTGTCAAACGCAATACCGCTCCTTGCATAGCTTATGCTTCACATAAAATTGCTATTAAAAATCCAGAAGCCAATATCATTGTATCACCCGCTGACCATATCATTACTGAGGTAGAAGCATTTGAGCAATCAATGCTTAAAGCATTGGCAGCCACCGCCGAAAAAGATATTTTGGTCACCTTGGGGATTCAACCTACCCGCCCTGACACAGGTTATGGATATATTCAGTTTGAAGAAGAAAAAGATGAACTGAGCAGGGTAAAAACTTTTACCGAAAAACCGGTCATTGAAATGGCTCAACAGTTTGTTGACAGTGGAGAGTTTGTTTGGAACGCGGGCATTTTTGCCTGGAACGCCCGAACTATCATCAAGGCAGTGAAACAGTATATTCCTGACTTGCACGACATATTTTTTGAGGCTCAAAAAAGCTTTTACACCCCCCAGGAAGACGAAGCCATTAGACGGGCATACTCGCTTTGTAAGAGCATTTCTATTGACTACGGAGTCATGGAGAAGGCAGAGAATGTATACGTGATTTTGGCGGGCTTTAAATGGTCTGATCTGGGCACCTGGAAGTCGCTCTATAATGAGTTGCCCAAAGATGAAAATCGTAACGTACTACTGGGCAATACCATTACTTACAACAGTTATAACTGTATGGTAAAAACCCCCCACGAAAAGTTGGTTGTTTTGCAAGGTTTGCAAGATTGTATTGTTGCTGAGTATGACAATGTATTGCTGATTTGCCGCAAAGAAGATGAGCAAAAAGTCAAAGATTTTGTGGCGGATGCCAAAAATAAAGGTGCAGAGTTTATTTAATAATTGATGTGACTCAGTATTCAGTTTCTTTCAATCAGGAGATGGTTGTATGGCCTCGTAGTGCATTGCTTACAAAATACGAAGACGAGTTAATTTGTTTTTTTAGAGTACACCAACTACCCACTTAAACTTATACCCAACTGTTTTTTTTATAATAATAATAAAGCCTCCCTGAAAAGTTTCAGAGAGGCTTTATTATTTATAAGTTCTTAAATCAAGTCAGACTTGAGCTTGATACCTATCACTGTGACATCATCGGTTTGGTCACCAATTTCTTTCCAATCTCTAAACTCCCGGTCAAGTATAGCCTCTTGCTCTGCCATAGGTAGTTTGTTACCAGCTTTGAGAATATCCATAAAGCGTTGTCGCATAAACTTCTTTCGTTTGCCATCGGGGTGTTTAGAGGCTCCTCCCAGTTGATCCTGGTAGCCATCACTGATGAGGTAAAAAGTTTCGTCGCCTTGCAGGTCAAACTCGTGAGATTTGTACTTACGGTCTTTTTTGGCAAACAAACTACCTATAGACATACTGGTACCTCTTATATAAAGCAAATCGTCTTGCCCTTCGTGCATATAATACAATGGGTTTTTGGCGCCCGCAAATACGGCTTTACGCTCTTTGAAGTTCAGCTTAAGCAATACCATATCCATTCCATCACCTCCTCGCTCATCATCTTCGTCTCTTAAATGCGTTTGCAGGGTTTCTTTTACCTTGGCGTCTAATTGATTGAGAATTTCGGCAGGGTCTAGCACATTATCTACATTGATGATTTGATTGAGTAAACTGTTGCCCATCATGGTCATAAAACCACCCGGCACCCCGTGTCCGGTACAATCAATGGCAGAAATAATCACATTGTCGCCTTTTTGAGTAAACCAGTAAAAATCGCCTGAAACAATGTCTTTGGGGCGGTAAAAAATAAAAGAGTCAGCAAATACCTCATGAATCATCTCAGGGGTAGGCAATATAGAATCTTGAATAGTTTGGGCGTAACGAATGCTGTCTGTAATTTTTTCGTTGCGTTTTTCAAGTTCTACTGCTTGCTCTTCGATCATGTCACGCTGAGCTGTAATTTCTTCTTTTTGTTGGTTAATTTCGGTTACTTTTTCGGCCATTTGCTCTTTTTGCTTCTTACGACGACGACTAATAAAGTACATAAATATAGCCGTAAGAATTGCCAGCAATGCTATAGATATAACAATAAGGGTGCGGATAAACACCTTTTGTTTGGTTACTTCTTTTTCAAGCTCAAGCTTTTGTTTTTCGAGCTTGGCTTTGGCAAGCTCTGCTTGAGTGTCTGACAAGAGCTCTTTCATACGTAAGATACGCTTACGCACATCTGCCTGAAACTTAAGATAGTCTGCAGTATTTTTCTTCAGTGCTTTTTCCAGTCTTTCCAGCTCTCGCTGTAGCCTTAGGCGGTCGGCACTACCCAGATTGGCATCGTTTGACAAGCGTGTTCTAATAGCACTAATTTGTCGTTGAATACTTTCAGATTTATGATTGAATATAATTTTTGCCTTTTCAAGCGCTGAGAAATCTGCATCTGCATAATTGCGGGTAATCGTAGCATTGCCCTTGTTTTGGTTGGTATTCAGCGAGTCCTTCTCTTCTACTTTGGCAGTATCTTTTTTCTCTTTTGCCTTTTCGGGGGTTACTTCTTTTTTCTCAGATTCCTTTTTGGCCACATACAAATGCATAGAAGCATCTTTTTGCACAAAAACTTTCCCGATAATGCGGTACTCACGAATGGCTATTTTAGCAGTTTTATTAATTGTACCCTTAAGTACTATTTTTCCGCTGTTATTGGCAATATAACTAAAACCATTGATCAGTATATTAACTTTTGGGATGGGCTTTTTACTTTTATCAAATACAACTACATTGTTGAGGCGTTCAGCATCTTCACGATTTACTGTAATCAGCACAAAGTTATTGCTCTTAGAGACTACGTACCCTACGCCTTTGAGTTTAGCACCAAAAACAACAATATTGTTGCTTTCGTCAAAAGTAAAGTTTTGGGGTAAATCAAGCGTAAAGTATCCTCCAACATCGGTTGTGGCAGGCGGGATTTGACTATTTGCTACCAGTACTTTTACTCCATCTACGGGTAGTTTGTTTTTAGTAACTACTCTCCCTCTTACGGCGGTATCTGCCAATACTTTGGTATAGCTAAGTACAGATACTGAGTTTATTGCAGGTGATTGAGCCTTAAGAGAGGTGTTTTGTAGGATGATAAAGGCAAAAACCCCTGATAATAGTATATAAAAACGGTATGTAAACGTCCACTTGTCTTTCATCGCAATGCTTTAGCAAATCATTTTGGTTGTCCCTTTTACAAAGTTTGCGAAATTCTTGCCAAAAATCCGCAAACATTTATAGTTTCCTAAATTTATCAAAAATAATACAGTTTCCCATTATTATCTTGATTAGTTGAGTATTAAACGTGATTTAACCTCATTAGGCAAAGTAGGACACCCACCACTATGTAATATCTCAGGCAAAATGTAGGTATTTATCTGAGAAAACAGGTTAAACTATTTTGTGACTCACTTCCTGGGCTCGTTTTTCTATTACTTTTAGGTGGTGTTCGGCGTGGTAAATGGTAAAAAACAGTAGCTCACGCATTGTTATTTTGCCTAACGACGGATGAGGTAACATATATTTGTCGAGTTCCTCTTCTTTCCACCATTTATTGAGCCTGCGAACCAACTTCTCTTCCATGCGCTTCAAAGTAGAAAGCAACCCTGACCTGTCTTTGCCTACATAAGGTACATACTCTTTGGGTGCTTCAAACCCATTGGCAAGTGCCTGTTGGTAGTCGTTTACGAGTTGTATATAGCTACGGCTTTGGCGCGGCTTGGGCAAACCAAACACCCATAACACCATAGATGGAACTGCAAGCGAAGTGGCCACGGGGGTACTTGATAGTATGAGATGTTGTAGGTTTTCGGCAACTGACCACTGCTCAGCGGAGGGCTTAAGCCGAATAAATTCATCGCTGAGTGGGTAGACAAAAGAGTGGACAGCGTGAAATTTTTTCTGAAGATGGTCAATAATTTCTTCTCGTTTGTAAATAATTAGCTCGGATTCCATGAGTACCTATTGTTTATTGATCAGGGGTAGAATATGTTCGTTACTTAAAAATAACGAAAATTGCGAGATTGAGAAACATTATATTGCTTTTGTTGAGTTTAAAGCTACTTTAGACCTTGTTTCAATATCACACGAGCTCATCTCGACGTTTAACCCTGAGCGGCAAATCGTTCCTTCTGTCTATTGACATAGCACTGCGATGTTTTTTCTTGCTAGTCCCTCATACTGCCAGGGAAAACCTTCTCGACACTCAACGCAAGCAATAATTTTCGCAAACATTCAAAATAAGGCAAGGCGGGTTCTATGACTTGAGACAACAATGTGTGTATTTATTCCCTATTTTTTACAATCATTTACCTATTCCTAATAAATCTTGTATCTTTGTAGTCTTGCTTTTTACTATCATAAATGTCTTAATAAATGATATTTATTAAAGGCAGTCAGTAAAAGAACGCCAAAGTTGTGGATAATATAAGTTATACTAAGGTTAAAGTGATTTTAGGATTTACAGGATTAATTAATGTTGGTATTCAGGCAATTGGTCAAAACCTGTCCCCAAAACCATTTTTGTTTAAGTATAGTGATGATAAACGCGTAACCCGACAACTTTTCTTGATAGAATGCTTTCGCAGAAATGAGCAATTATTGGCAAGGTGTTCCCAAATATTTTAACTACATAACCCTTTCGTCTCGTAATTTTTATGGCACAAGTGAATCAATCTGAAGTTCTCCCTTTTGGTAAATACAATGTCTTTGATGGCAGCTATTTTGAAGAGACTTATTACCTGATTAATAAGTTTCAACAGAAAGTGGTGGAATTTCAGGCAAACGAATACTTTGAAGATAACCAACAAGTAGCCTTGTACCCTTTTATGAAGGAGTTAGAAGCCAATGGCTTTGGCAAGGTGAACTTGTACAAAAACGAAACAAAGTTTAACAAAAAAGAAGGACTTTTTTCTGTCTATTGGTATCTGTTTGTGCAAGACGAAAAAATTATCATCAAAATTGATCAGGACAAACTCAAAGAACTTGACAAAGTAGTATTTAGATTAAGCTATATGATTGCCACTGAGTCGGTAAGCGTAGAAGATTTCATGAAAATAATGAAACTTGCTGAAAGCTGTATCACAGAGGTAGAAGATGATAACATTCGTTATATCAATATTGTAAACTCGAACAGCAAAGGGCTCAAAATGAATCGTTACCAGATCAAAAAGCCACGTGTGCCTGACCTTGAGCTATACTATGGGAATGGATTCACTCAAAAACATCAACAGTTTGTACAAAATGTGTCAGCGCAAGATCGTTCAGGTTTGTTGATTTTTCATGGGGCAACTGGTAGTGGCAAAACCAACTATATACGGTACCTGATTAGTCGTTGTAAAGCAGAAGTAAACTTTATTTTTTACCCCATTGCTTTGTTGCGGGAACTCACCAGCCCTCAGCTTATTCCTTTTATATCTGATTACAAAAATTCGGTGTTGATTCTTGAAGAATCAGAAGATTCGGTGCAAACCAGAGAAGGAAATGCGGTAGACAAGGCTTCTATTGCTAACTTATTGAATATTTCGGATGGCTTGTTGTCAGATGTGTTGAACCTAAAAATTATATGTACTTTCAACACCAACATCAAAAACCTTGACAAAGCTTTATTGCGTGAGGGCCGTTTATTGGGCATTCATAAGTTCGACAAACTTCCGGTTGAAAATGCCAATAAGATTGCCGAAATGAATAAGTTAAAGAAGACTTTTGCTGAACCTATGACTTTGGCTCAGATTTTTAATCAACCGCTCAACGATGACCTTTCTGATTTTGTGCGCGACGAACAAAAAATAGGCTTTTAAATTCCACCATACCAAACAGCCACAACAGGCACTAAGTCTACTATGACCTCAATGCTTGTTGTGGATCACTATTACCAGATACTAAAGCAAAGAACTCATCTCAGAATTGTAAACTTGCCCTGGTACACCTATATTTAAAACTTTTGCCAGAAGGCTACATCTGTGCCCTATCAAGGCAAGTATTCTTATACAAATTAAAACCTGTATGTTACAAATTATAGAACAGCCTTTTGGCAATACTGCCGATGGTCGCTCAGTAGAGCTATATACCCTCTTGAACGGCTACAATATGGAAGTGGAAATTACCAATTATGGAGGCATCATCACGGCAATTAAGGTACCTAACAAAGAGGGAAAAGCGGAAAATGTAGTATTGGGCTTTAAAAGTCTGGATGATTACTTGGGCAAACACCCCAAAATTGGGGCAACCGTTGGGCGTTATGCCAACCGCATAGCCTATGGCAAGTTTCAATTAGAAGGCAAAGAGTATGCTTTAGCCCAAAACAAGGGCAAGCATCATATCCACGGGGGTACCGAGGGATTTGACCGTAAGGTATGGAAGGTAAGAACGGGCATTAGTGAAGATAAAGCAATTCTGCAAATGTCGTATACCAGCCCCAATGGAGAAGAAGGGTATCCTGGAAATCTTGAAGTAAAAGTAACGTATTACCTGACTTTAGACGGAAGTTTGGGCATTCAGTACGAAGCAAACACCGACCAACCTACGGTAGTAAACTTTACCAACCACTCGTACTTTAACCTCAACCTTGCCCACCGTGCCGACATTAAAAACCACCAACTGGCAATAAAGGCAGAACACTACCTACCTGCCAATGATGAATCGATACCTACGGGAGAACTAAAACCAGTAAACAATACAAGTTTTGACTTAAGAACACCACAAAGTATACAGTCTATATTTGATCAAAAACACCCCGAAATAGAAAAAACCAAGGGCTTAGACCACTGCTTTGTGCTGAAAGACACCAACGACCCAGAAGTAAAACTAGCCGCCACCCTGACCGACCCTGAAAGCAAAAGGGTGCTTGAGGTGTTCACCTCTGAACCAGGCATACAGGTATATACTGGCAATTTTTTAGATCCCGCTTTGGGTTTTGCCCCACACCAGGCAGTTTGTTTAGAAACTCAGCACTTCCCTGATTCTCCCAACAAACCGCAGTTTCCATCTACCACGCTGCTGCC
This sequence comes from uncultured Microscilla sp., assembly GCF_947493425.1. Taxonomy (GTDB): domain Bacteria; phylum Bacteroidota; class Bacteroidia; order Cytophagales; family Microscillaceae; genus Microscilla. The sequence goes on from NZ_CANLRP010000027.1 coordinate 58,853, forward strand.
CGATCAAAAATTTGTCTCTACTACTTTGTATAAGTTTTCGGTAGAAGGTGAGTAAAATAAATGCCTTATAAAACCGGAACGTAGTCATAGGTGACCAATGGTCTGGTGTTTACTTGCTTTAGGCAAGCATACTTGAGCAAAAAAACAGGTATGAGTGCACCTAAGAAGGTCTTACTAAAAAACTATAAGTACTACTGTTGTCTCACCAAGTATTTTAGGCTTCAGATAAAGTCAAACAATTTCAAAAGTATATGTGACCATTACTAACCATTTGAGCCTTTTGGGTTTACTTTATAAATGCCTTGAGTTTGATAATATATCTTGCCAACAACAGTCAAACTTTTAATTCATCGTAAATCTTGCTAAATTGTTCAATATTTCGTTAGAAATGAGCGATTACCCAAAATTGACACGCAATTGTTAAACAAAGTCATAGCACGACAAGTATAATCGCTTTATTAATTAAGGACTAAAAAACTATATATAAATGGGATGCAAGGCATGTGCCTCTGGCGGAGGTTGTGGCACTACATCAGGAGTGGCTGGTTGCAAAAGTAACGGCTCTTGTGGTACGGGTGGCTGCAATAAAATGAATGTGTTCGACTGGTTAGGGAATATGGATATTCCTTCAGTTGAAAGATATGATGTGGTAGAAATTCGTTTTAAAAACGGTAAAAAAGATTTTTTCAGAAATGTAGAGCGTCTCGACCTTATTACAGGCGATGCAGTAGTAGTTGAAGTACAAAACGGTCACCACTTGGGCTTTGTGTCGCTGCAGGGCGAACTGGTACGCATACAAATGATGAAAAAAAAGGTGTTAGATAACGAAGAAATATTGGCAATTACACGCCTTGCTACTGAACGTGACCTTGACAAGTTTGAACAAACACAAGCCCGCAACCTGCCTACGATGTATCGTACCCGTGAAATTATTCACGATATGGGACTTAAGATGAAGTTATCTGACGTGGAGTTTCAGGCAGATAATAGTAAAGCTACTTTTTACTACTCTGCCGATGAACGGGTTGATTTCCGTGAGCTGATTAAGGTATTGGCGTCAGAGTTTAAAATAAGGGTAGAAATGAAGCAAATCAGTTTGCGGCAAGAAGCAGGTCGTTTGGGAGGTATTGGTTCTTGTGGGCGAGAATTGTGTTGCTCTACTTGGCTAAGCGATTTTAAGAGTGTATCTACCTCTGCGGCACGTTACCAAAACTTATCGCTGAATCCCAGCAAACTATCGGGGCAATGCGGACGCCTGAAGTGCTGCCTCAACTATGAGCTGGAGACCTACATGGAAGCCCTTGAAGACATACCTCACCTCGATGAACCACTAAAAACAAAAAAAGGTTTGGCGCAGTTACAGAAAACTGATATTTTTAAGCGCATTATGTGGTTTGGGTTTCAGGGTGAAACCGTTTGGCACCCACTTACTGTACCACAGGTAAACAACCTGATAGAACTTAACAAACAAGGCATAGTGCCCGAAGACCTAAAACCAGTAGGTGAAGACCTTGAATTGGTAGAGGTTGAAAAAGTTGTTGAACCTGAGTTTAAAGTTGATTTAAGTTTGCCCACTGAAAGTGTAAAAAGATTGAATGGAAAAAATAACAAGAAACCAAGTAAGAACAAACCTCATAGTAGGCGAAACCGAAAACACAGAAAAAACAAGTAATTTAAAACAACGTTGGGTTTTTTTGTGTGGTTTGCTCTTATGCATTATTGGGCTAAATGCTTGTGACAGTAGTCGAATATTTGAACAAAATGTAGACATTGTTCAAAGTAAATGGCATAAGGACAGTGTGCTTAAATTTACCTTCGAGATTACAGATACCTTAAGTAGGTATAAATTTTACTACAATATTCGTAATACAGTATCTTACCCTTTTTACAATATGTATGTTACTTATTACCTGGTAGATAGCCTCGATCGCAGGATTGCCTCTGACCTGCAAAATATAGATTTGATGCACCCCAAAACGGGCAAACCTTATGGAGATGGTTTGGGTGATATTTTTTCACACCAACTTTTAGCTTTATCAAATGTTAAATTTTTGAAAAGAGGGAAGTATACTTTCAAAATAAAGCATTATATGCGCCGCGACCCACTACCAGAGGTGGTATCTATGGGTTTACGCATAGAGAAGGTACCCCCATTAAAGTAATGTAAAAGAGAAACAAGAAAGCTGAATCCTATGTTAGGTTCAGCTTTTCTCTTTGTAAAAGGGTAGTGTAAGTCCGTATGTTAACATATATTATAAAATGCAAGAAAAGTTTTTACCGTTTTTCCCGCTAAACCTGGTTGTTTATCCAGACGAAAACCTCAATCTTCATGTATTTGAACCTCGCTACAAACAGTTGATTCACGATTGTATAGAACAAAATGCTAACTTTGGTATTCCGTCATTTATCAATGAAGAGGTAGCTGCTTATGGTACTGAAGTAAAGATAGTAAACATTGAAAAAACTTATGATGATGGCAAAATGGACATCAAGACCAAAGGAGTACAGGTATTTAAGATATTGAGCTTTGATCAGAAAACACAGGAGAAACTATATGCTGGCGGCACTGTAGAAGTGATCCCTCATGAAGAAGTTGCTCCAGAGGAAGTAAGCCGGGAACTTATCAGCAATTTAAAAAAGTTGTATGAAATTATTAAAGTAGGTGCAGCTATCAATATCCAAAGCTTCAAAGTGTTGTCATATCAACTAGCCCATAAAATAGGGCTTTCGCTGGATCAGCAATACGAAATATTAAAAATTCCCAGTGAACACGATCGACAATTGTATTTGTTGGATCACCTGAAATCTTCTATCCCTTTGATGGAAGAAATGGAACGCACTAAAGAAATTATCCGCATGAATGGGCATTTTAAAAACCTTGACCCACTGGACTTTTAACGAAACTCAGGAACTCACCTACTCCATTTTGTTTACCTGGACTACTGTTGTACGAGGCAAGTTATACATACAAAAGGCAGGCAATAAAATTATTGCCTGCCTTTTGTATGTATGATTACTCAGGAAAAACCTACTTAAGCTTATAGCTTACGGTAAGTTGTACCACATTGGTTTTGGTGTTATTGTCTGCTATCCGACTCGACAACTTGGTAAGCCCTGCTTCATAACGCAAGTCTATGCCTAATTTTGCCGTAGGATCAAACCCTATTCCTACCTGCAAAGATGCCAATATATCGTTGGTGTCATCCATGTTGTCAGTAGTATTCCCCCCCGACTCGGTTCTGGCACTCACTACAAACCCAAACGCAGGCCCTGCATATAAACGAACCGGGTTGAGTTTAGCACCAAAAAGTAAAGGAATGTCAAGGGTGGTTATTTTGGTAGTGTACGATGAGTTAAGGAAGTTAATGGCTCCTCGCCCTCCCTTTTGAGAAACCATCAGCTCAGGCTGAAAGAAGAAACTTTGGGATATTTGAAACTGAAACAAAGCTCCTAAATGAAGTCCTATGCGCGCACCATCGTTGCTCACACCATTGGGCAAAGATGAAAATGTTGCCAGGTTAAGCCCACCTTTGATACCAAAACCTACTTGAGCTTGCGCTACTCCTGTGCCTAACAAAACAAGTAGAATGAATGTGTAAATTCTTTTCATGTGTATGATTTTATTTAAGTGTGACATTTAGTAACGTGTTCGCAATAACTGTCCGATTTAGAATAAATCCGCTTTACTGCCTTTCGTTATTTTTATTGCCCGTAGCGCTGCTACGAGTGCAAAAAATGCCTCAGTCAGTCGTGCATATTTGTCCTAAAAACCAGCAACTTATTTTGATCACGTTACTTAATAAGTCCCCATCTTGAGTCCTAAATACAAAACTACAGGGTTACTCAAAGAGGGCAAAACCTCTAGGGCTTTATTTTTAACTGTAAAATAATCCAGGTTGTTTATCGTTCTACTGAATTGTGTGTCGCTATTACAAATTCATCGGCGTCTAAGTGTGCTGGAAACTTCTCTCGAAAACGCTCCAGGGCTGCTTTATCAAGCATTTTGGTATGAATAATTTCGTCCTGTGTTTTTTCAAATAACACCTCCCCTTTAAAATCAACAATTGCCGAATCGCCTGAATAAGCAATGCCATTATCGTCTTTGCCTACCCGGTTTACCCCTACTACATAACTCAGGTTTTCTATAGCTCTTGCCTTAAGTAATGTACGCCAAGGGGCACGCCTTGCCTCTGGCCAGTTTGCCACGTACAAGGCTAGGTCGTAGGCTTGGTGTAAGTTACGGCTCCAAACCGGAAAACGCAGATCATAACAAATAAAAGGAGCTATTTTCCATCCTTTCCACTCTTTTACAACCAAGCGCTCACCTGCAGTATAGCTATGATGTTCTTCTGCCATCCGAAACAAATGGCGTTTGTCATAATAGTCATAAGTGCCGTCTGGCTGTACCCATAGCAAACGATTAAAATACTGCCCTTTGTCTACACAAATAAAACTTCCTGTAACCACTGCTCCAGTTTGTGCGGCCATTTGTTGCATCCACTTATGAGTGGTAAGGTTCATAGGTTCTGCCAATGATTGAACACTCATGCTAAACCCGGTAGTAAACATTTCGGGTAATACGATCAAGTCTGTAGGTTGATCGATTTGCCATATTTTTTCCTCAAACATAGCACGGTTTGCTGCCGGGTTTTGCCAGTATAGTTCTGACTGAATAATTGTAATTACCATAAAGTAAAGTTAATCGTAGCGTTGACAAATGCCCCGCTTAGTTTTTCAAACTCTCTGAGCGGATATACATACCCACCAGAAGCACTCAGCACTACCCGGTGATCGTAGTATAAAAATACCCCACCCATTGGTGTAAACTGCAAGGTATTAAAGCTTTCTTGGTTCAAACCACCAAACTCCAGCCCAAAATAAGGAATTAAAAAATTACGCCGAGGATTACGTTCAACCGAGAGATTAAGCCCCAAACCATACTTGAGCATATTAGAAACACCTACTTTATTGCTTTGCAAAATACTAATGGTGCCATAAAAGCGTAAATGGCTAGGTCCTCGGTTTTCGTTTTGACGAATGTAGTTATAAATAAGAAATTCGGGTGAAAACCCACTAAAGGTGCCTAAACTATCCGAAGAAGAAGGAAAGTAAAAATTATAGCCTCCACCCGGCATTACGTGCGAATCGTGGTCTACAATATATCTACCACTTTCACTTCTTTTAGGTCCATACTTAGATTGCCCATAGCTACAAAATGCTACAAAAAATAACATCAAAGCAACTGTTACAGTTTTACTCATAGTTTATGATATTTAGGTAATGAATATTCAAGTCATAATATATACCCTACGCTAATCAATGTAGTTGACCAAAAGTAGTAAAATCTTTTGCTGGCAATGACTACTCTTTCAATACCTGAGCATTTTTCACTAATAACTCCACAGCCCTTTCCATTGTTTCATCTTGCTTGGCAAAGCAAAAGCGAACTACTTTTCTGTCTAGTTTGTCAGTATAAAACACTGATGTAGGAATGGTGGCTACTCCTACTTCTTTGGCTATTCTTTTGGCATATGCTATATCAGGTTCATTACTCAGGTGAGCATACGACGCTAACTGAAAGTAGGTGCCTTGGCAAGGCAATAGTTCAAAGTCGGTAGCTTGCATTAATGAACGAAACTTGTCACGACGCTCTTGGTAAAACTCAGGCAAAGAGGTGTAATACTTCGTTTCTGCCATAAAATCTACCAAAGCATACTGGGCTGGCGTAAAGTTAGAAAAAGTAACATACTGATGTAATTTACGCAACTCAACTGTAATTTCGGGAGGAGCTATGGCATAGCCCATTTTCCAGCCAGTATTGTGAAATGTTTTACCAAACGATGAAATCACGATCGATTTTTCACGCAAAATAGGGTAAAGTAACATGCTCTGGTGAGTGACCCCATCGAAAATGATATGTTCATATACCTCATCGCTGATCAATAGCAAGTCGTGATTCATCACTATCTCGGTAAGCTCGGTAATGTCGTGTGGCTTAAGTACTGAGCCAGAAGGGTTATGAGGAGTATTGATGATAATCAGTCTTGTTTGAGGTGTAAGTGCCTCTTTTACTTGGTGCCAGTTGATGGCATAGGTATTTCTCTCTAGGGCTATAGGCACCGCTTTGCCTCCATTAAGCTCTATTACGGGAATATAAGCATCATACGCAGGCTCAAAAACGATGACTTCGTCGCCTTCTTGTACTAAAGCACTGATGGCTACAAACAAAGCCTCGGTAGCCCCAGTGGTTAAAGTAACTTCTGTGGCAGGGTCAGGACTAAAACCATAGGTATGAGCAGTTTTTTCAGCAATTCGCTCACGCAAGGGTAAGATGCCTGCCGAAGGAGCATACTGGTTCATTCCTTTTTGCATATAGTGATGCGTCAAACGTACCAGTTCTGGGTGACAGTCGAAATCGGGGAAGCCCTGCGCCAGGTTTACTGCTTTGTGCTCTTGTGCCCAAGCCGACATTACCGAAAATATAGAAGTGCCCGCATTGGGTAATTTGGAAGAAATAGTGGGGGTTGATTGCATGTTTTTATTAAGTGTTTTTTCCAACATTGAGTATAAAATATATGCTTGTTTGTTCTTAAGCAAAGTTAGGATATTGTTTTTTTTAGCTCAATCAAAGCATTTTAGCCGAAAAGTAACAAGTTTGTATTTTTTTTCCCATATTTATTTTAGAAACTGAACCTGGTTTTACACTAATTATCAATTTTATATACTACCGCCTTGACTTAAAATACAGAGAAGTTGGTAGAATCTATAACACAGACTTGATAGGGGAATGAACCTGTCATAAACGCACTATTGAATGAAGAAAAAGGGAGCAAATAACACCTATTTTGGCAACATAAAAGAAGGAGTTCGCTCTTCGCTCATAGGTCTAAAGCTGTCTATCAAACATGCTTTTGAAGCCCGCCAACGAAGAAAACCTGCCGATTCTATAGCTACTCCGGCTTATTTTGAGCAACAAACCGGACGGGTAACCACCCAATATCCTTATGAGGCGATTCCTGTACCTGACAACGGACGTTACCGTTTGTTTAATGAAATGGATGATTGCATTGTATGTGATAAGTGTGCCAAAATATGTCCGGTAGACTGTATTGATATAGAACCTATAAGAGCTACCGGACAAATAGGAACTGCCTCTGACGGCTCACCCATAAGGCTTTATGCTGCTACCTTTGATATAGACATGGCCAAATGCTGCTACTGTGGTTTATGCACTACAGTGTGCCCTACTGAATGCTTGACTATGACCAAGGCGTATGATTACAGTGAAGTGGATATTACTGACATGATTTATCATTTCTCAAACCTTACCCCTGACCAGGTGCAGGAGAAGAAAGATTTGTTTGAGCAGTACATGAAGGAAAAAGAAGCTACCAAAAAACAAATGGCGCAAGTAAAAGGCGAAGAAACCAAAGTAAAGCCAGCGGTAAAAAAACCAGTGGCTAAACGTCCTGCTATTAAGAAAACTATAGAGGGAACACAAGCTCAAGAAAATGCAGCTACTACTAAACCAAAAACTGGGTTTAAGCCACGCATGAAGCCTAAAACTGACACAACAAACACTGGAGAAGATAAGGGTCATAAGGTAATCCCCTCTAAGCCCAAAGTAAAACGCCCAGTGATTAAAAAACCGACAAGTCAGCAAGAAGGGGAAACAAATGAACCCAAAGCTGAGGCTAAGCCAAAAAGAGTAAGACCTGTCATTAAAAAACCGACAAGTCAGCAAGAAGGAGATACAAATGAACCC
>NZ_CANLRP010000028.1 GCF_947493425.1 uncultured Microscilla sp.
TCTACTCGTTCTGTGATCATACAGCGAGTTTAACTATTTTCTTTTTTCCAACCTAGAAATCAGCGAAACGTAAGTAGTTAGAGGGGCTTTCTATAAAAACGTGAGCAATCACCCTCCCTTTTTTAAAAAATCAGCAATGAATCTTTTTAACCCAAAACTAACCATTGCCCTACTTTTTTGTATTGTAAAAGGGGCATTTTGTCAAAGCATAACCCCAAATGGACAGAAATCTTTCAATTTCTTCTATGTAAAAGCCACTAGTCAATTACAGGTAGATATAAACAAGGCTGAAATCAACGCATTTAAAGCTGATTTTGAGGCTAAAAGCAAAGCTCAAAAGTACTCTTCTAAATATTTGTTAGGCAATATCTTTCATTTCAAAAAAGAGTACCATAAAAGTTGTACCCTATACGAAGAAGCATTGAAATATGCGAACAAAAGTCAGCAAATTTCTTTGAAAAATAACCTTGCCTACAGTTATTTTCTCGTAAACAAGACAAGGCAAGCCTTGCTTTTTGCAAAAGAAGTTCTACATGAGAGGGTAAAGAGCAAACATCAGTATCTTTACCTTGTTTACGGCATAATAGCCAAAGTACACGCAAAACAAGGCAAACTTGACTCAGCAAAGCATTATTTCTCCAAAGCTATCAAAGCCATCCCTGCAAGCCACAAAGACAAGGTAGTTGGAGGGTTTCTGGCTGCTCAAGCCGATATGTATGCCCAAAACGGTCGCCCCGATTTGGCAGAGAATCTATACAAAAAAAGCCTGAAGCACGAAAAAACGCCTTACAAAAAAGCCGAAACCTTTGTGAAATTGGCTGTAGCCCACGCTAAGACAAATCGCTACCACCAGGCGCAACAATATATAGCCCTTGCTCAGAACGAGTCTAGTGAGTTGAATATCAAAGCTCAGATACTTAAGCTGGAAAGCGATATGTATTATAAACAAGGTAATTATGCACAACTTGAACAGTCATATAATAACTTCAAAGTGCTTATGAATGGCCGTGGAAACCTTTTAGGTGCTGATCGCAGCCAATACTATGCTATAGATGAACAAATCTACCACCAGGTAGAAGTGTTAAAAAACAAACTTGCCCACAAGGAAGACACTACTACCACAATGAATTGGTGGTGGCAATTGGGCTTGTGGAGCCTAACGTTGAGCATTGCCGGAACAATGGCATTACTTGCCTGGCATAAGACCACAGAGCAAGCTACCGAAGTAGAAACTACACCAGATAACTTGGTACTGGCAACGCCTACAAAAAAGGATATAAAAGCCAGTGACCTTAAGTATAGTTTAAAAATAAGCCACAAGGCCACAAAAGTACGTACCATTGGTACTAAAAGCGACAACGAAGAAGTATTTGCATTTCTTCGGAATAGCAGGTACCGACCACCAAAAACCTAAAATATCCTATAATCCCCTTTTATACCTTGATTGAATGTTTTTTTAGTCAAGGTATTTTTTTTGCCGTTAAATTAACCTACATCTGCTTCTCCTTTTCCTCCAAGCAACTCTCCTATATCAAGCCCTTTTGCTTTGATTGCGTTTTCAAACGTTTTAATGTCCAGCTTATACTCTTCAATCTCTCTTTCAAGGTAATCGGTATAGCTAAGTAGCTTTTTTACTGTCTTCCCATCTTCTGCTACATTACTAGAAACACTCATTTCATTTTCTTGAACAAAGAAACTTCCTTTACCAAATAAAATATACTCAATGGATATGGATTTGAATGCTGTCTTTAATTTAACTAGCGTTTCTATATCCAGTTTTCTTTCGTTTCGCTCAATCTTAGCCCATTGGCTTTGGGTTAAACCAACTTTTTCGGCAATTTCTCCTTGCGATTTTTTCAATTCAACCCTCACATGTTGTACACGTTTGGCAACCCCTCCTGTAATATCATTCATAGTCTTTTTTTTAGTTTTTAAACTAAAATAGAATTTTAAATAGTCTAATATTTTATTTTTAATACTTTTTAGACTATAATTGTAACAAAATAACAATATAACATAATAACAATGACGAAAATAGTAAATAAACCGGGTAAAACTCGAAAAGGGAAGCGGATAGTGTTTGAAGCCCCTCGCGAGTTACGGCTGCGCATCAACCGCGAGATAGAGCGCATAGAGTCTACTGGCAGGTCTACTAGCCTCAAAGAAGTTTGCATCAACGTGTTGTCGGCGGGTCTACCTCCGCTCGACAATCCACTCAATAAATAACCTTATTTTTTTTTAATCTTTTAATTCTAAAAATTATGAAAGAGTATTTCGATAATCTACCTACTTGGTCGGCAAATGACACTGACCATATACATGCACTTGCTAGTTATGTACAAGTAGCTGGTAACCAAAAAAAGTTCGTCGGGCAATTGAAAACGCATTTGGTAAACATAGTAGAAACGGCTTATGGTGGAGGTATTTATAAGCGCCTGATGCTTGTGGGTGAGGCAGGTTGTGGTAAGAGTTGCTTTATAAGATTTTTATTCGACAATGGGTTAGCGCCTTATTTTTTCGAGGGTTTGGGCACAGATCCGAACCTGTTCGTGCTCAATATAGACAATGATTATACTAAGGAAGAAATAAAGGCTTTTGCAAGCGAATTGCCACACCCCGTTTCATTTTTTGGTAGCACAAACGACCCTGATTTTTGGAAATCCAACAATTTTTGGGAGGAGGTCTGGCAAATTGATAGCATTGACTGGGGCTATAACAAAAATATAAACAACAACAAAGTTTGGGCGCAAGCTAAAGCCCTTGCTCTAGTTGAACAAAACAATGGTTAAGGACATTATGTACGACACAGAGTATTGTACTTGTTGCCACGCCCCCGGCGCATTGTTGTGTGCCACTTGCGAAGAAAAGCCCGACATGAGTTTTTACAAGCAAAATGGTAGTACAAAAGCCATAGGCATAGATTTCCCCCACGATTACTACGCTCAAATAGAGCGGTTTATAAGGGTGAAGGGTTGCTTCCCCGAAGTGAGGTATTGGTACGAAGCAGACCAGATGAACCCCCTCTATGAGGGCAATTATATTTTGTTTTTTCACGCCGTTTTCAAGCTAGACAAAAACACCGATGCCAGGGAGTTTTGCCAAAGCTTTTTGCGCCAATTATACCAGCACACTGGACTAAGCTTTACCCTTGGAGAGCCGTTTCAACACTTTTTTAGTGCAAAAATTTATAACACAAAAGATGAAAACAGAAAAGTAAAATGAGTAAACAAGAAGAATTAATACAACTGACTATAGAGCTTGAAGAATTAAGCCCCTCAAAGTATCACGAGTGGTCTGCGGAACAACTAGACGACTATTGGTGGGAAACAATCATGCCCGGTTTTGACGAAGAATACCTGGAAGGTCAATGTGAAGTGCTGAAAAAGCAAATCGAAGGGCTGAAATCAGATGTAAGAACAAAAGTTCTAAAACTTACAGCAAGTGAGTTTCTACTTCTTAGAGCTTCGTTACAAACCAGTATTAGGCTATCAAACAGCTTAGAAGCCGCTGAAGCCTATCAAAACATTCTTAATCAAGTAAACGAGATTATTAATGAATAACTACGACGAAGATTACAGCGAATGCGGAAGGTGTGGGCAAACTATATGGAGAACCCAAGGGCGCTTGTGCGAAGACTGCATTGATGATGACATGAGTAGTATCATTGGTGAAGAGATGAGAAATCAAAGCTTGATTAAAAAGTATTTTGAGCCTATCAGTTTTGATTTGTTTGAAACAAACGACGGGGAATTGATGACCACAATGCAGGTTGAGCAACATATCAAATTGGCGGAAGGTTGGAAAGAGCTTGACTTTGAACTTGATGAGTTGCTTCGTGAAATGGAGTTTGAAGAACGATTCATTAAAGGTTCAGGTGAGCCTTATAAAACCTGTTGGTTGATCAAGAAAAAGAATCCAGTCAATCGTTTGGCTACCCTCCTACTCACTAAAGATGATGCAGTTAGTGTACTTACTGGACTTCAAGCTCTTAATCCTTCAACTGATACTGAAGAACAGCAAAGGTTAAAGGCTCTAAGCCAAACATTAAAAAACATGATAAAAAGGTTTGACGATGAAAACACTAATAATTAAATACCCGCAGGTGGTAATAGAAGAGAAAGTCGTAATGGTATCAGATAATACTTACCACAAATGGAAATACGAAGAGATTAGTGAGGCTGACTTGATTGAAGGCAACCTAAGCGATACGGAAAAGTGTCGCCTGTATGGTGCCAATATGATAGCCGACATGTTGGAATGTGGTGCTGCAAGTATCAAAGAAGTTGGAGTGCATTGTTTGAGGTGCAAAGAGGAAAAAGAAAAACTCTATGCTGGTACTTGTAAGGAGTGCCTTCAAGATTACCCTGAAGAAAAAATGATACTAATACATGAATTAAAGCTTGCCATTGAAAGCTCAAATGAAGGGTGCAAAAGAGAGTTAGAGGCTTTAAAAGAACTAACAGAACTCTAAAGCAAAAACACCCTCATAACGTCTGCAAACTTGTGAGGGTGTACATAATAAAAACACTGCATTACGCAGCAACTAAATGTATGAATGACTCGCAAGATAGTCATTTCTCTGAGACTGAGCAAATACAGTCTTTTCCTTTCAGAAATTATCCAATTCAAAACAAACACATATAATGCTTCACAGTGATCCTTATAAGCAGATATTAGAAGAGCAAAAACACAAAGACAACTTCAAAGCTTTTGAAGAAACCTTTAAAGCACGCTTGTTTTATGAAAAGTACAGAGTAACGGCGGCAATTGTGGCCGGAGCCAGTTGGCTTTTTAACTTGCTCAGCATTGCCAGCGGGGTGTTGGGTGTTGCCTCTCTCCTCGCGGCTTTCATATTCCCTGACCTTTGGCTTATGGCGTTACCGGCTTTTTTGGTGTTGGGCTTGTGCGAAGCCATCAAACGAACCGTGCTTACCAACCTTACAATTGGATATTACCGCGATGGAAAGCTAAATATTGTATTACTCACTGTAAATCTGGCTTTTATAGCGGCTTCAATGGCGGCTACTGTGTACGGGGGCGTTGAGCTAGTGCGCATTGCCAGAAACGAGGCAAAACCGGAGCTTATCCCTCTAAAACACTTAAAGTCAGACTATAATAAACAAGCAGAAGAGGTAAAAGCAAAGCAAAAGCAACTAATTGCCCGAAACACCTACAAAGGGAAAACCTGGCTCAGCAAAGAAAAAGAGCTGGTATACCAAAAATGGGACAACGATATAAGAAAGTTAGAGGCAAAAAAGGAAAGTGCAGTGGCTAAAGCCCAAAAAGCCAACACCAACAAAGTAAAAAACTATGAGTCAGGCACTAATAAATATATCACTGTGTTTGTGGTGCTCTCACTACTCATAGAAAGTTTGTGCGTGGTGGCTATCGTGTTCCCGGTATACTATAAGTACCGAAGCCTACGCGATAAGTACGCTATAGACAAAGCAAAAACACAGGGCGAAAATACTATGCCCCTACCCTTGCAGCCTGCTAATACCGAAAAGGTGAAAGTACATAGTGAAAACTTAAAAGAACAACCAAAAACGCCGAATACAGTCAATGAGAAGGTAAAAGTACATAGTGAAAACTTAAAAGAACAACCCAGAAATCTAAAAGTACAGGCTGAAAATGTAAAAGACCAAGTACCAAAGCCTAAAAATCAACCCCTATTTGAGTTTGGCAAGCTGGCAAATTTAAAGGGCATTGAGCAAAGGCTTATGCCAGGCAGTGTTGAACCAAAAGGTAGAGGCGAAACTCAAAAGGAAGTGCCTGAAAACGAAAGTACAGAGCAGGTACCATCAAGTCCGCATAAGCGTGGGCGTGGTACAACGCTTGATTATCAAAAGATAGACGAACTAATCAAAAAGGGTCAGTTATCAAACAAAGAAATTGCTGAACAAATGGAATGTGCAGAATCCAGCATAATAAAAAGACGGGGAAAGCTAAAAAAACTGAACGGTAAAGTTATTAATCACTGATTATGAGTGAGTAATAACGCATAATAATAAAATAATTCGATAAAAAACATAACACCTACCACGTGTTTGCTTAACATAAGTAGGTGTTATAAAGAACTGTAAACCAATACATAATAAAATGTTTGTAAAAAAAGTAGTAATGCCCGTTTTGCGGGATAGAGGAAGTGATCTTGCAAAAAGGTGGTATGTAGAATACAAATACCGCAATCCTGAAACGCAAAAACTAGAGCGCATAAGGGTTTTTGAGGGTATCAATAATCTCAAAACCACAGAGGAAAGATACAAAGAAGGGCAACGAATAGTAAGAAACTTGAGGCGTCGCCTCAAAAACGGCTATAACCCGTTCGAAAATAGAAAATTTATCTATCAAGACATTACGGCTTATTCAAAAAAGCCAGGTGAAAAGTACCAAAGCGGAGCAAAAGAGGTGGATTACTCGATAGAGCAATACCTAAGTCAAACCCTCTCAAGTCATAGAGCTAACATTTCCCCGCGTACTTTTCAATTGTACCAGAGTCACATACGAGGTTTTGTAGCGTGGCTCAAAGAAAATGAACTCTCAGAGATTGAGATAGGGGAGTTCACAACTGCCCAAGCGCAAACCTTTTTGAATGAGTTGAAATTACACGGGAGAACAAGAATTGCTTACAGGAATAACCTAAAGAGAATGTTCAACCTCCTAAAAGACCAGAAAGTAATTGAAGAAAACGTGTGGGAAGGAACAAAGCTACCACCGGCCGCTACTACCCACGCAAAACGGGCCTTCCAAATGTTGGAGCAACGCCGGATAAAAAAATACTGTGAGGCAAAAGAACTCTACGAGGAGTGGATGGTAATTCAGTTCATTTATTACTGTTTCATTCGCCCGCGTGAGTTACGAGAGTTGAAAGTTGCTGACATTAACCTTGACCAAAGGAAAATTTTGGTTCGGGCTGAGATTAGTAAAAATGGTAAAAGGCAGCATGTTGATATACCTGAAGCGTTCTTGCCTAATGTTTTGGATTGGATAGAGGACAAGCAACCCAAAGAGTATGTGTTCTCAGGCGATGGAGGTAAAACACATCGTCGTCGGGATTATTTTAGGAAAAAACACCGGAAAATATTAGATGCTTTGGGCTTTGATAAGGATGTGTCTCTCTACTCTTGGAAACATACTGGGGTAATATCATTCTATCAAGCTACCAAAGATTTGAAGGCACTGCAAATGCAATTGCGGCACCATAGCCTCGAAGAAACAGACCACTACATGCACAGCCTTGGGCTGATGGAAAATACCCAAGTGAAAAATAATTTTCCGGCATTGTAGAAAAGGAGGTGCAAAGCTTAAAGTAATGGTAGACTGAGAAAAGCCATTGCTCACTGATATAACTTCTTACTAGGAAGAAAGAAAAAGATTGAGATAGGGGAGAACACAATCAAAAAACTAACAACAAAACAACATTATGACAAAAGGGGGAACACATCGCAAAAAAGAACCTGACGGTGGTGGGTCAAAAGAATTGATTGAGCAAATCAATGGCGTACTCCAAAGCCAATCCAAGTTTCAGCTAGGGCTAATCTATGATAAGTTAGTGAAAACGCCGGGCATCACGATTGCCAAAAAATACCTTGGACGTAGGTATGATATAAGGCTGAATACTATTCTTAATAGCTTAGAGTATAGCACTAAGGATGAGAATGATTTTGTTCAGTTGAACGAAAACGATCTTTATGTAGAGCTTCACGAAAAGAAAATACCGTGTGGCTCAGAGAACCTAAAAGCCCTGCTTAAGAGCAGTTATGTAGTTGAATATAATCCCTTAAAAGCCTATTTTGAAGGTTTGCCCAAATGGGAGCAAGGGGGCAAGGATTATATAGGCGAACTTGCTGGGTATATCACTACTAATGACCAGGAGCGTTGGTTGAAGCATTTCAAAAAGCATCTTGTCAGAAGTATAGCCTGTACGCTAAGTGATGATGTTTTCAATAAGCAATGTTTGACGCTTACGAGCAGCCAAAACGATGGGAAATCAACCTTTTGCAGGTTTCTATGCCCACCTCAACTAAACGATCATATTACAGACAATCCATCAACTGACAAGGATGGGGAGATAGCATTAACAGAGAACTTTATCATCAATTTGGATGAGTTGTCAGGCTTGTCGCGTGCAGACATTAACGCACTAAAGTCATACTTCACGCGCAAAAATGTGAACGTTCGTAGGCCTTATGCGGCTACTACCAGTAGATCAAAACGAGTAGCGAATTTTGTTGGAAGCACCAACGATTCGGAATTTTTGACTGACCCGACGGGGTCGGTAAGGTGGTTGTGCTTTGAAGTGCAAGCAATCAATTTTGATTACTCCAAAAAGGTTGATATAAACCTTGTTTGGGCACAAGCTTTTGCACTACTAAAAAATGGTTTTGATTACCAGTTGTCAAAAGAGGATGTGAAGGAGAATGAAGAAATTAATAAAAAGTACCAAATAACGACTCCAGAAATGGAATTAGTGGCTAAGGCAATGAAACCACTAAAACCAGAAGACTTCAGTGAACAAAACTCAGATCACCAGAGAAAAACGGCCACACAAATTCTGGACATACTTGAGAGTGAAGCTAAAGGTCAAAGATTAAGCGTGAATCGACTAGGTAAGGCGATGAGGTACTACAAGTTTGTTCAAAAAATGGCTAGAGTAGAAGATAAATCAATCCCAGTAAAAGTTTGGTATTTTGAATGGAATAGGGGAGGAGTTTTTAATAGTATTGACAAAAAAAACGAGGAACCCAAGTTAAATGCTGATGGTTATCTGGCAAGTGGGGATAAAAGAAGGCAGGGAGATATATTCAAGGATTAGTAAAGAGTAATCAGACAGGTATCTGTCAGCAATATTGTAATAATATTTTATTTTAGTTATTGAAATTTCAGGAAGTAATGAACACACAACAAGCTAAACAAATTCAACTCATAGCCCTACTATCATTGTTGGGCTATGAACCTGACTATAAGTACCAGACTTCGTACTGGTACAAATCACCCATAAGAAACGAGAGAAGAGCCTCTTTCCGGGTGAACCTAGAGAAAAATACCTGGGTTGATCAAAGCACGGGAACGGGTGGGAACATCATAGATTTTGTAATGCAGTACCAAAATAACTGTGGAGTAGGGGAGGCACTAGCCTATATAGCAAAGATTACTAACAACCCACATAACTATAATAGCGCATTAACTAAGTTGCAAACGGCTAGACCAAAAAAAAATAATGCACCCAAAATTGAAAAAATTAGGGATATTGAAAACAAGGCTCTAATTGATTATCTAAAGTCTAGGAAAGTACCCGTAGAACTGGCAAAGTTATATCTGAAAGAGTGCTATTACTATATAGGTAAGAATCACTACTTCGGTCTGTGCTGGAAAAACAATAGCGAAGGTTTGGAGATTAGAAACAAGTACTTCAAAACAGCTACGAACAAAGCGTTTTCGTTTGTACCAGGAAAATGCACAAAAATGAATGTAGTAAATGTCTTTGAAGGAATGTTTGATTTTCTAAGCGCACTTGTTTATAGCAAAACTCAAAAGCCAAAATACGATTGCCTGATTATGAACTCAACCGCGCTTGCTCGGAGTCCTATCACAATCGGGTATCTATATTGCTACGATAAAGCAAACTTGTTTATGGACAATGACCAGGCAGGGGATGAGGCAACCCAGTTTCTTTGTTCAAAGCTACCTCGTGTAGCTGACTATAGGAACATCTACCAGAACCATAATGATTTCAATGATTTTTTGGTGGAAAGCGGATGAAAATCACTATATTGGAAAGCTAAACAGGGTAGGAAATCAAGCTTTTGGGCTTGAAGTATAGAAATACTACAAAAACTTTTACACTTGTTTAGAAAGCCGTCGTCATACAAACGATGGTAACTCTTCAAGGGGTTTAACTCAAAAACCCTTTATACGCACTGCAAAAGCAGTTTTATTGTAGTAACGTAGTAGGTTGTAGTTAGTGTAGTAACTAACTTACTACAAAATATAAGCCTTTCATTTTCAGTAAGTTACAAGACTTGTAGTAATGTAGTAAGGAGAATTTGAGTTTTTTAAGATTAGAAATTTGTTGTGTGAAATCTACAAGAGTTCCGGAACTTGGAAAAGTACAAAAGCAATAGTTCCTGTTTTTTACGAAAACATATAGGTAATATAAGCTCGTTAGTTGCCGAAACTGACGGGCTTTTTTTATGCCGGAAAAGTTGGGGAAATAGGAGAGTTTATTGGGAGGTTTGACGGGTGAAAATGCCTTGGTGACAGAAGTGACAAAAACGAGTATTTGCCCTAAAAAAAAGCTCCCTGTAAATGTTTGATTTACAGGGAGTTACGTTTTTGTAGTGGCGAGAGGGGGAATTGAACCCCCGACCTCCGGGTTATGAATCCGACGCTCTAACCATCTGAGCTATCTCGCCGTTGAATTGGAGTGCAAATATAAGAGCTACTTTATTGAATGCAAAAATAATGATGAAAAAAAAAGTTTTTTTTAATTATAAACAAAGCATTTGTAAATCATTCATCGCTTTAACTGGTTTATTATCAGTGAATTAACATTATTTCATCTAACTTTCCTATTGAATTAATTCTTTAAAATTTGTCTTAATAAAAAAAAATACACAGATTGACCGCACTTTAGTATTAAATAACTAGGAATAATTCAAAAATATTTGTGTATTGTACAATATATTAAGCGTTCTACATTTTTGAAAATATGAGCGTTGTATGGTGATCACATATTTTGATCGTCAATGAGTTATGTCTAAACAAAAAACCTTTTGTAAGTACAAATAGCCCAAATATTTCAATAGCACTTTACCCATAATCAATCACCAAAATTATGTTCTATGACAAAGTATAAGTTTTCTAGCGAATATGAAATACACGCCTCTCCCAAACGTATTTATTCTTATGTCCATACAGCAAACGGATTGGAGCAATGGTTTGCAACAAAAGTGGAAGTGAAAGGCAAAGAGAAAGTTTTTAACTTTGTATGGGACAACGAAGATCATTTTGCCCGTATAGTTGCACACCGTACCAACAAATTGGTTAAATTTGAATTTATTTCAGACGAAGAAGGCAAGTCCAACTATATTGAATTTAGGCTAGAACACAACGAGATGACAGATTCTACTTTTTTGAAAGTAACCGACTACTCAGAAATGGAAGATGAAGACGACTTGAACGGTTTGTGGGACGGGCTGGTAGCTGACCTTCGTGAAGTAGTAGGAGGTTAGAAATAATACAGATTAGATGAAGAAAATAGATAAACTGGTTTTACAATCATTTTTTGGCCCTTTTATACTTACCTTATCAGTACTTGTCTTTATATTTTTAGTGCAACAGCTGCTGCAATATTTAGACGAGTTTATGGGCAAAGGCTTAAGCTATTTAGTGTTTGCCGAACTGGTTTTTTACTTTAGTCTTCATATCATTCCTATGGTTTTGCCGTTGGCAACATTGTTGGCTTCGCTTATTACCTTTGGCAACCTGGGCGAACATCACGAGCTTACCGCAATGAAAAGTTCGGGTATATCACTTATTAGGGTACTCACCCCACTTTTTATGGTAGTGGTCTGTTTTGCTGTTGTATCCTTTTGGTTTAACAATAGAATTGTGCCTAAAGCCAACCTCGATGCCTACAGCTTATTGTATGATATTCGCCAAACCAAACCCGCACTTGATATCAAAGAAGGCGCTTTTTATGGAGGAATTCCTAACTACAGCATCAAAGTAAACCACAAGTTTCCTGATGGCCGTACACTTAAAGATGTTATTATTTATGACCATAGTGGACGTAGGGGCAACAAGCAAGTTATTTTAGCAGACTCAGGGCAAATGTATACTTTTGATAAGGGAAATTTTTTGGCGTTTGAGTTGTTTAAAGGAGTACGATACCACGAACTACCCACCCGTGAAGGTGCCCGCCCTTCCGAAGAGTTTTTGAAAAGTAAGTTTAAACATAGTAAAATGATTTTTAGTCTGGAGTCTTTTAATATGGACACCACTGATAAAAACCTTTTCAAAAGCAATAAAATCATGCGTAATGTCACAGAGCTAAATAAAGATATTGATTCTTTGACAAGAAAACGCAAAGATTTGGAAGCAAGAGTTTTAAAATATATCAGTCCTTATTATTTGTACCACATGCGTGACCGCACAATTGATACTTTGCTCAATAAAGGAACAAAAGTGGTAAACTTACTTAAAACCTGGAAAAAAGAGTTAGATACAACACGTTATAAAAAAAGCCAGACAGCCATTTATAAAGATGCTTATAACCGAGCTAGTAATGTAAAAACCGTAGTAGTGAATCGTACCAAACAATGGCAACAAACAATTAAAGACCGTAATATTTTTGCCATTGAAAAACATCGAAAGTATACCAATGCAGTAGCTTGTATTATTATGTTTTTGATAGGGGCACCACTAGGAGCCATCATCAAAAAAGGGGGACTTGGCATGCCCATTATCATCTCTATTATTTTCTTTATTATTTTTTACTTGCTCTCTATGACAGGAGAAAAGTGGGCAAAAGACTCAATGGTTCCGGTGGCTTATGGAATGTGGGGGGCAAACTTCATATTGTTTTGGGTTGGGTTATTTTTCTTACGCCAGGCAAAAAACGATTCAAGAATCTTAGAGGCTGATATGTACCGTATTTATTGGGATAAACTTATTAGAAACTTCAAACCCAAAAGCAAGAAAAAGCCTGAGCTGAAGTTATAAGTTAAGACTGCACCAAGAATTAATTAACACAAGTCTGTGATCACGCAATATTACAAAACCTGCTGTAAGTCTGTAAGTTAGAGAGTTATATGATTTCCCAAACCTTATAGATAAGCCTTTTGCAAGGGGGCACATTTCCTGAGAGTCAAAAAAAAAGACTATATAATTGGATATTGTTGCCAAAAACGTCAATTTTGCGGTTTGTTATCATAATTGTGATTTACATATATTATTGAAGAGAAGAAATGTATTTGACGAAAGAAAAGAAACAAGAATTATTTGAGCAGCACGGAAACGGAAAAGCAAAAACCGACACGGGCTCTCCAGAAGCACAAATTGCGTTGTTTACGTACCGCATTAATCACTTGACTGAACATCTTAAGAACAATAAGAAAGATTATTCTACTCAGCTGGGATTGAAAAAATTGGTAGGTAAGAGAAGAAGATTATTGGATTATCTTTACGATAATGAAATCAATCGTTATCGTGCTATTATTGCAGAACTTGGTATCAGAAAGTAACCTTTCTTTGTACCAGTAAATTAAGAATGAAGCGATTCATTCTTAATTTTTTTTCATATCAATCAAAATCAATCCATTAGCGATATTATATGTTACCAAAAGTTATTACCAAGGAAATTGTCTTAGCAGATGGACGCAAAATCACTCTTGAGACGGGAAAACTTGCCCGGCAGGCAAATGGTTCTGTTGTAGTTACTATGGGCCAAACTATGTTGTTGGCTACTGTAGTTTCACAAAAAGAAGCTAAAGATGACGTAGATTTTTTGCCGCTATCAGTAGATTTTCAAGAACGTTTTGCGGCTGCTGGAAAAGTTCCAGGTGGCTTTTTGAAACGAGAAGGTAGACTGTCTAACTATGAAATTCTTACATGTCGTTTGGTTGATCGTGCCATGCGTCCACTGTTTCCGGATGATTACCATGCAGACACGCAAATTAATATCTTTTTAATATCTTCTGATCCTGAAGTACCTGCAGACGCCCTGGCTGCTTTGGCTGCCTCTTCTGCAGTATCTGTATCTGATATTCCATTCAACGGTCCTACTGCCGAAGTAAGAGTTGCCAGAATCAATGGTGAGTTTGTAATCAACCCATCAGTAGAGGCTCTTGAAGAAGCTGACCTTGATATTATGTTGGCTGCTACACTTGATAGTGTATTGATGGTAGAGGGCGAAATGAAAGAAGTGTCTGAACAAGATATGCTTGATGCTATTCGTTTCGGACATGAAACAGTTAAAGTCTTATGTCAGGCTCAAAAAGAACTTGAAGCGGAAGCAGGTGCAACTGAAAAGCGTGAATATGATCACGAAAAACACGACCCTGAATTAGAGCAAAGATTGTATGATGAATTGTACGAAAAAGCTTACAAGATAGCCCAGCAACAAATCAGTAATAAGTCTGAGCGTTCAGACGCTTTCAATGCTATTAAAGATGAGTTTATTGATAGCCTTCCTGAAGACCACGAGTTCGATTCTTTTTTGATTAAACAGTATTATAATAAAATCAAGAAAAAGGCTTGTCGTGATTTGGCTCTTAAAGATAAAAAAAGAATTGATGGACGTAATTTTGATGAGATTCGTCCTATTTGGGGAGAGGTAAACTACTTACCTGCTACTCACGGTTCAGCTTTATTTACCAGGGGTGAAACACAGTCATTGACTACCCTTACTTTGGGTACTAAATTGGATGAGTTGTTTATTGACAATGCTACATTTAAAGGTACTCAGAAGTTTATGCTCCATTACAATTTCCCCGGTTTTTCTACTGGAGAGGTAAAGCCTAATCGAGGTGCTTCTCGTCGTGAAATTGGACATGGAAACCTTGCTTATCGTGCATTGAAGGGAATGTTGCCAAAAGATGAAGACAATCCTTATACTATACGCATAGTATCAGACATTATGGAATCTAATGGCTCGTCTTCAATGGCAACTGTTTGTGCTGGTACAATGGCATTAATGGATGGAGGTATATCTATCAAAGCACCTGTATCTGGTATTGCTATGGGATTGATTTCTGATGAAAGTGACTCTGAAAACTACGCTGTATTGTCTGATATTTTGGGTGATGAAGACCACCTAGGAGATATGGACTTTAAAGTAACAGGAACACGTGATGGTATCACTGCTTGTCAGATGGATATTAAAATGGAAGGGTTATCTTATGATATTCTAACTAAAGCGCTTGCGCAAGCACGTGAAGGAAGACTACACATTCTTGATAAAATCGAGGAAATTATCCCTTCTACCAATAGCGATTTGAAGCCTCATGCCCCTCGTTCTACCACTGTTGTGATAGAAAAAGACATGATTGGTGCTGTTATTGGACCTGGTGGTAAAATCGTTCAGTTGATTCAAAAAGAGTCTGGTGCTACTGTGGTGATCGAAGAAAAAGATGAGCACGGACATGTAAACATCTTTGCCAATGATCGTGAGTCAATGGACAAAGCACATGAAATGGTAAAACAAATCATAGCTGTACCAACAGTAGGCGAAGTTTATGAGGGCAAAGTGAAGTCTATTATGCCATTTGGGGCATTTGTAGAGTTCTTGCCTGGAAAAGAAGGTTTGCTACATATTTCTGAAATCAAGTGGGAACGCATAGAGAAAATGGATGGAGTACTTGAGTCAGGAGAGGAAATAACTGTGAAGTTGATAGATGTAGACAAACGAAGTGGTAAATACAGGTTGTCACGCAAAGCGTTATTACCAAGGCCTGCCAAAAAGCAAAACTAATTTACTTTTTATAATTACTTGAGATAGCTTCAATATACATTAAACAATTATTGAAGCGTTCTCTTGTTAACAGCCTCACTTGTAACTCTTGCAAGGAATAATGTAGGAGAAATATATTTATTGTATATAAGAGGTTTTGTAACAGAAAGTTGTTCGACCAACTTGCTATATAATGTATAATAATAATACCCTTGATTTTTTTAAGGGTTACCAATGAACCAATACCTGTATATATAAGGTACTGGTAAGTATAGTGCTGTTGTGTGTCAACACATAAACAGTGAGCTTACTACTATTTTTTTAACTAGTATGATGTTTTAGTTTGACCAAATAGTATTTGCTATTAAACTTCAAAACTATACATATTCATTTTTAGTTATATCATAAAACACAACTATTTCAATGAGACAACTGAAGATAAGCAAGCAGATTACCAACCGAGAAAGTCAGTCACTTGACAAGTATTTACAAGAAATCGGAAAAGTAGATTTGCTAACACCTGATGAAGAGGTAGAACTTGCCAAAAGAATTAGAGAAGGCGATCAGGTAGCTTTGGAAAAACTAACCAAGGCCAACCTAAGATTCGTGGTTTCTGTGGCAAAGCAATACCAAAATCAAGGCTTATCTTTGGGAGATTTGATTAATGAAGGTAACCTTGGGCTCATTAAAGCTGCACAGCGTTTTGACGAAACTCGTGGTTTTAAATTCATTTCTTATGCCGTTTGGTGGATAAGACAATCTATTCTACAAGCATTGGCGGAGCAGTCACGAATTGTTCGATTACCGTTGAACCGCGTAGGTTCGTTGAACAAGATTTCAAAGACATTTTCAGAACTCGAACAAAAATATGAACGTGAGCCCTCCCCAGATGAATTAGCCGAAGTATTAGATGTTACTACTTCGGAAGTGGTAGATACTCTTAAAATTTCAGGGCGACATGTATCTATGGACGCACCTTTTGTACAAGGAGAAGAGAATAGCTTGTTAGATGTTCTCGAAAACGAAAGCGAGGTAAAGCCGGACTCAGAATTGATGAACGACTCGTTACGTAAAGAGGTACAACGGGCGCTTTCTACGCTTACCCAACGCGAAGCCGATGTAATTACTCTATACTTTGGTCTGAACGGAGAGCACGCAATGACTCTGGAAGAAATCGGAGAAAAGTTTAATCTTACCCGTGAGCGTGTACGTCAGATCAAAGAAAAAGCTATCCGCCGACTGCGACATACTTCCCGAAGCAAAGCATTGAAACCTTACTTGGGATAATTTTGTTGTAAGGTAGAACATCATCAGTTGTTCAAAAGTATTTTGTTTTTTTACAATTAGCCTAAGAAATTAAATTCTTAGGCTAATTTGTTGTATAGGGTTTTTGGATAAATCCTAGAGTTTACCCAAATTTGAGTATCGATCATATTATAAAACGTCGGAAAATGACTACAGAAAACGTAGATTGTTTGATTATAGGATCAGGGCCAGCAGGTTATACTGCGGCCATTTATGCATCTAGAGCAGGCCTAAAGCCTGTATTATATACCGGACCAGAGCCTGGTGGACAATTGATGCTTACGAGCGATGTTGAAAACTTTCCTGGTTATTCGGATGGTATTATGGGACCGCAAATGATGGAAGATTTCCGTAAACAGGCAACTCGTTTTGGTGCAGACATCAGAATGGGGTTGGCTACTTCGGTAGATTTCTCTGGAAAGTTACACAAGGTAATCGTGGATAATAAACACGAAATCACTGCCAAAAGTGTAATTATTTCTACAGGTGCATCTGCCAAATGGTTGGGGCTTGAGTCTGAGCTTCGTTTACGTGACATTGGTGGGGGAGTATCCTCTTGTGCGGTATGTGATGGTTTCTTTTTCAAAGATAAGGATGTAGTGGTTGTTGGAGGGGGAGATTCTGCTGCGGAAGAGGCATCCTATTTGTCTAAAATCTGCAACAAGGTTTATTTGTTGGTGCGTCGTGATGAAATGCGTGCTTCTAAAATTATGCAGCAACGTGTTACCAGTAAAGAAAATGTAGAAGTACTTTGGAACACCATAACAGAAGAAGTGCTTGGGAAAGAGCAGGTAGAGGCTGTAAGAGTTAAAAATAACGTAACAGGTGAAACTAAAGACCTTTCAGTAAGTGCTTTCTTTGTAGCAATTGGTCATAAGCCAAATACTGATATTTTTAAAGAGTATATAGATATGGACGATACTGGCTACATTCTCACTGAGAAAGGCACCAGCAGAACCAATATAGAAGGAGTGTTTGCCTCAGGCGATGTGCAAGATAAAGATTATCGCCAAGCAATTACTGCCGCAGGATCAGGCTGTATGGCAGCATTAGATGCAGAGCGTTATCTTGCTGAACAAGAAGCAATAGGTACATTTGCATAAAGTTAGGCTTAAAGAAAAGGTAATATTGAATGTTTGGGTTTAAGTATATTTTTGGATTTTTATTGATTTTTTGTTTACAAGCAAGCTGGGCACAGGTAGAAAACCAAAACCCTAAAGGGAACATGAAAATTGTCCCTACTCCTGCAAAAAAAACAAAGAAAGATACCTTGGTAAAAGTAGATTCTACCAAAAAACAGGATGAGTCAGGAGCAGCTATGCCAGGGCCTAAAAAAACACAAACAGCCAATAGAGGAAACTTTAACCTTTTTAAGCGTAATGCAGCCATTGTTCGCGAAGATTCTGTTGGTAGTATTGATATAGGAACCAATCAAATTGTTAAAATTTCGGAAGAGATAAAAATAGATTGTGTTTGGATTAAAGCCGCAGAGTATTACTCTGTGTGGAATTCGACCTATATCAATCCTTACAGAAAAGATGCAAAAAGGTTCCGCGATACTATTGATATTAAATTGTATGATGCCGGTCGGGGGCAACTCTGGTCGGCTCCTCTAGCCACTAATTTTAAAACCTCTAATTTTGGTTATCGTTGGGGGAGGTTTCATCATGGAATAGATTTAAATCTTTCTATTGGAACACCCATTTATAGTGTGTTTGATGGCATTGTTAGAATCTCTGCCTATGGTATGGGTTTTGGAAACTATGTCGTAGTGCGCCACTACAATGGGTTAGAAACATTGTATGGTCACATGAGTATCCGTAAAGTAGAAGTCGGGCAAGTAGTAAAAGCTGGGCAACTCATAGGCTTGGGAGGGAGCACTGGATGGAGTACCGGACCACATTTACACTTTGAGGTTCGTTACCAAGGCAACTCGATTGACCCTTTGTTAGTATTTGATTTTTCTAAAAAAGGAAAAGAAGTATTCAAAGATATATTTACTTTAAAGCCTGAACACTTCTGGCATTTGGGCAATAAAACCCGAAAACGAATATATCACCAGGTAAAGTATGGAGACACATTGTATTCCATTAGTCGTAAGTACCGTATTCCAATATGGACACTGGCCAGGCAAAATAAGCTGCATTATAAATCTCGTCTCAAAGTAGGACAACGATTAATTATTAGATAGTGTGTATTTAATTGCTTACAGAAGCTTTATTTGTGTTATTCTGAACTTGCTTTTCTTTTAGCTTCTTATGAGCACCATCACAATAGGGTGGTGTTTGTGTAAGCTTACATTGACATAAACTTACTTTTTGGGTTTTCTTAGTGGTAAAAAACATAGGTTTATGTTTCGTTCCATTATGTGAACTGTTGCAAAACGGTTGTTGACTGCTAAGTCCACAGGTACAATACAAATATTGTCCAGGGTCTAAAGTAATATTGAGTGGTTTGGCTGTTATGTACGATTGCTTTACAAAGTTTTTGTTTAGTTCACTATTCTCTTTTTGGGATGTAATAAAAGGGTAAAAATAGTTGGGAAGCCACCCTTCATTTGGGTTGTTTTCAATACCATAGCGCTTTGGGAACTCATTGGTATACATGGCTGTTCCAAATAATTGATCCCATATAGAAAATAAGTTGCCAAAATTTCCATGAGGGTTACTTATACCATCTTTGGCTGTAAGCCCATGATGTGCGTGATGAAAAGTAGGTGTAACGATTATACGCCTAACTACCCACATGATAGTTTTAGTGATTTTATTTTTATAAAGATATCGGTCCCACTTCCAATTACTATGACTACTAATAAGTACAAGTTGTTTAATAATAACCCCTAACGCAATGGCTTTAGCCAGACCTAAAAACAGGCAAATACCCATCCACCATACACTTGGGATAAATATAGGATAAAGGAAGGCTTCACGATAAGTTACCAAAACTCCCAT
The DNA here is from genome assembly GCF_947493425.1 of uncultured Microscilla sp. Classification (GTDB taxonomy): domain Bacteria; phylum Bacteroidota; class Bacteroidia; order Cytophagales; family Microscillaceae; genus Microscilla. The sequence goes on from NZ_CANLRP010000028.1 coordinate 19,711, forward strand.
TTCAGGAGCAGCATGATGTGGGCGGTGCAGTTTCCAAAGAAAAGGATATTCATGAGCAGACCTATGATACCAGTATTGGCTAAAGTCGTCTACTAACAAAAAAATCAGGAGAGCGATGCTTAGGAATGGTGAGAAATTAAATTACCATTCTTGAGGTAGAGGTTTTGTTTTGAGACGAGGCTATTTTTTGCGCCCATAGCAGCGCTACGGGCAATAAAAATAACGAAGTATCAAGGCGAAAAATCACCCCTTAGAGTGTAAATTTATTTTTGAACAATTCCTTAGAGGCACTTCCTTATAGTAAAGAAAGTAATCTGGGAGAAGATACTTGCCCAGCATAAGAGTTAAAAAGGCTGCTCCAGGTTTTATAAATATTGCAATGATCGTAATACTAATCACTTCTATTAGCCAATCATCTTTAGTTCGCTTAGATTGATGGTAAAGTCCAGTAACAGCGTCTAAAATTCCAAAAATAAGTAAAATTCCAAATACAATAAGTGTATCGGCGTCCTCTATTCTTAAATTTGCCATGTGGTACGTTAACTCAAGTAGTATAATGTTTAATTGTATTATACATACAAATTATTGAATTAACAAACTGTGAGGATTTTAATGTTTTGTTGACGAAAAACAATTTCATCCCCTATCTTTAACCCTTTAAGTGCTTGTCCGATGGGTGAGGCAAGTGAAATAGTAAAGTAAGTTTTATCCTCAAGAGTTAGTTTACCAGCGCTAATTGCAATATAGTAGTTAGCTTGAGGGGTCATTACTAAACTACCGAGTTGTACAGCAGATAATTGAACTTTGGGGTTGATTTGAGCCAATACTTTTTTGAGCTTTAGACCCTCGTTAACTTGGGTTGCATGCTTTTCTTTTTCTAATTGCATCATTGCCCTTCCTGTTTCGTATTTATCTCCTGCACTACTTTTAGTTTCCTCGTTGGCGGCTTGCTGGGCAGCGTTGATGGCAGCTTGAGCATTACTTATTTTCTGTGACGCATATTTTTCACAGTGTGCATAAAGCTGTATTTTTGTATTTATCATGGTAGTTTTATGTTTTCAATCCTATAAGCAATATATCATCTCTTTGCTTTGTTCCTACCATGTGTTGATCTAATGTTTCCTCCAGTATTTGTTTTTGCTTATTTAAAGGCAGCAAGTGGTTTTGATACAGCGTTTTAGTCAATCGCTGGTTGCCAATTTTTTTCCTTTCTTGGTCGTTCTGGTCAGCAAAGCCATCGCTACATAGATAAAGTAAACTACCTTTTTTAAACATTAACTCTTCAGTTTTAATGCGCCTTTCTTCATCATATATGATACCTATAGATATTGAGCTACCTTTGATCTTTTGCAACTCTGTATCCTCCTGTCTTATATACCATAATGGTCGTTTGGCACCAGCAAAAGCTACCTTAGTATGTTGTTCATCCACATTTTCAAGGGTAATGAGTGCTACATCCATGCCATTACGTCCACCTGTTTCGTCTTGCCGTAGCGCATAACGAATATAATACCGAAGTTCCTCCAGTATAGTCCCTGGGTCAGTTATTTGCTTAGCGTTAATTATTTCGTTGAGAATAGTAAAGCCAATCATACTCATAAATGCCCCAGGAACCCCATGCCCTGTGCAGTCAATGGCAGCAAGTACTTTTTTGTTGTTTACTTCCCCTAACCAATAAAAATCTCCTGAGACTACATCGCGTGGTCGGTAAATTACAAAGTGTTCACCCAATACCTGTTGCATTCGCACATCAAAAGGGAGAATAGCTTCTTGAATTGTTTTAGCCGATTTGATGCTTTGTCTAATATGGCGATTTTGAGTGCTTAGGGCATTATTTTGTTGTTCTATGGCATCTCTTTGTGCCATAATCTCTTCTTGTTGTTGATAAAGTTCTTCATTTTGAGCGGTAATTGCGGCGTTGCGGGAAATGATCTCTTCTTTTTGTTGATGTATTTCTTCTTTTTGTGCTACCACTTCTTTAGTACGTTTCACCACCTTCTCTTCCAGTATCCTTTTTTGCGCTTCAATACTATTAATTCTGTAACGGTAAAAACCCAGTGATAACAAAATTATTGTAGATATCCATCCAACCTTAAACCACCAGGTTTGCCACCAAGCAGGTAAAATTACTATTTCTATGGCTAACCCTTTGGTGTTCCATACACCATCATTATTTGATCCTTGTGCCCTGAACACATAGCGACCCGGAGGAATATTGGTATAGCTGGCAAAGTTTCTGGTATTGAGATTATGCCATATTTTATCATACCCCTCCAGCTTTACCTTATATTGATTTTTGTCAGCATTGGCATAACTCAAAGCAGCAAACTCAAAAGAAAACCCTTTAGCTTGCTCGTGGTTAAGCACAATTTTTTTTCTGTAGCCAATGTTTGCATCAAAGGCTTGGGCAGCCTCATCTGAATCGTTTGAGAGCTGAAAACTCGTAAGTACAACAGGAGGAATATATGGATTGGGTTGGATGTTTTTTGGGTGAAAAGCATTGATACCCTTAGTACCACCAAAAAATAGTTGCCCATTATTGCGTTTACCAAAAGAGTCTTGATTAAACTCTCCATCTTGAATACCATCTGTAATGGTGTAATTAGTAAATTTTTCTGTTTTTAGGTTGAATCTCGAAATCCCTTTTTCGTGGCTCATCCAAAGATTACCTTGGGCATCTTCTTGTATGCCATATACAAACTCGTTCATCAAACCTTGAGCTTTGCCATAATGATGAAACTCTACTTGTTCTTTTGTGTTTTGAACAACCTTACTAAGCCCCCCTCCATAGCTGGTAAACCATATTTGTTGATCTGTACTCTGGTAAATGTCTAATACGCTATTGTTTTTTAGCCCTGATGACTCGGTGTAAAGTGTATGTTTTTGATTTTTGGAATCTAACCTCATCAGTCCTGTTAGAGTGCCTAACCATACAGTACCATCTTGTGTGACAGTAATAGTGTTAATTTGTCTTCTGCGGGTTTTATTTCTTGGAAGTTGAATGTATTTTGAAAACGAATCGGTGGCTGGGTCATATTGATACAGCCATTTAGAATTTACATTTACCAAAAGTTTTCCTTGTGGATCTTCAATAATATGATGAATAACATTGAGTCGGTCGTTAGAGAGCCTATAGCGTTTGAAATGATTTTTTGAGGGAACAAATAAGTCAAGTCCATTCACTGTACCTACCCATAATCTGCCGTCTTTATCCTTATAAATACTTCGCACCCTGGGGTGGCTTAAGCTGTTAGGAGCGTTCTTGTGATGTTTGTATTCAATAACACTGTCAGTTTTAGGGTTGAAGTTTACCAGCCGATCACTAAGTGTGCGTAGCCAAATGGTGCTAGAGTCTCCAGGTACCATATGCCAACAAGAAACCTGCGTTTTTTTTCCGGTTTTGTTTGGTAAAAAAAGTGTATACAATGCAAATTTTTGAGTAGTTCTGTTAAGCATATAAGCACCATTACCTATAGTACCTACCCATAAATTTCCTGCGCGGTCTTCCCAAATACTCATAACCCCAGTTTCATACAATGCTTGTGAGCCTTTGATACGATCTTCAAAATGAATAAATACTTGACGTTGATCATCAAACCAATATATTCCTGAATCTGTGCCTATCCATATAATCCCATTGCGGTCTTGTATAATACAACGGAGGTAATTATTTTTTAGCCCTTTGGTATAGGAGGTAAACTTGCCAGAAGCAGGGTCGAAGATACCTATATCATGAGAGGTACCTATCCAAAGCCTTTGTTGTTTATCTTCGTAAATGGCTTCTACAAAGCCTAATCGTTTATTTTTTTGAGTAAAGTAATGTTTGAACTCTACTGAACCATTGGGTTTCACGATGATTTGGTTAAGCCCATTAGCTGTTCCTGCCCATACACTACCATCCTTTCTTGTACATAAGCTTAACACATCTTTTTGACTAAGGGCGTTTGTTTTATTTGAGTCAGGCAGGTGTTGGTGTACAAGCATTGAGTCCGGTTGGTTGGGAGCAGGTGTGAGTTGGTTTAGACCGTTTTGTGTTCCTACCCATAAATTCCCTAATTGATCTTCTGTAATGCTTTGAACATTTGTACCAGCAAGGGTACTTTTTGCGGGGTAATTGGTAAATTTATTGGTTGTAGGGTCAAAGCGGTCTAGTCCTTTGTCAGATGAACCCAGCCAAATAATACCGTTTTTTGCTTGATATATTTCACGTATATAACTACTACTTAAACCAGTAGTTTGAGGAGTATAATATTTAAAACTTTTGCCGTCATATCTGTCCAGCCCATCACCAGTAGCAAACCACATGAAACCTTGCTTATCTTGTATGGTATACCAAATAGTATTTTGAGATAGACCAGATTTAGTTGTAAATTTAGTGATGTCAAACTTGTGTAGCATGTCAGGCGGCACTTGTTGAGCCTGGCTTACATAATTTACCCAGCCAAATAAGCAAAACACAAGCATTAGTTTTTTCATAAGTAATGATAGATTGTTGGTGAATTATCTGCTCATAGTTAGGTAGGATTGTACTTGCTTTAAAACGGTAATTTAGTTAATAGAGGCAATAATTACGCCTTTATATTAGATTTTTTGAATAAAATAAAAGCTATTATTTCTGTATTTATTGTGAGCGTTTTTATAGTAATTATTTTAGGGTGAAGTATCGGTAGGTGACGGTTTCTTTTTTTAGGATAGTTTATATATTTCAATGAGAACTTGTTAGCCAAATAAAAAAGCAAAACCAAGCCTTTACTTTTTGCCCAGTACAGTTTGTAACGGTTACAACATGACAATTGTTTACCTGTTTTGTTCAATAAAAAGTTGTAGAAACAAGATGATGTAGTAATACAGTATAAAGTGGCTATTTAAAAACTGTTTTTTGTTAGATAGAAATGCTTTACAAATCCTTGTTTTTTATATGGATTAAGCTAAGGAGGCTATTGAGCGTGGTAATTTTCTTTTTACAATGAAAGTGTATAAAGCAGCTTTTTTAAATGCTCTAACTGCGGTATAAAGAACAGATTCAACGAAGTTTGTAATCAAAAAACTAACTTTGAATCATTGAGAAAACTAAGGGGAAAGTATGTTTAGTAGAACTAACGCTTCAGCAAAAGCCATCATTAGTTATGATAATGAGTTGAGCCTTTTTAGTAAGCTAGTGGCATAACATACGCCAAGTCTAATTTTATATCAGTTGGTTTTATTTCTGGAGCTTTCAGAATAAGTGAAACCTTACCTTCAGATGTCTTTACTTCTGTCAGTTGATTTCTAAGTAGCTGTATACTGTGCACTCTTTGGTGGTAATGCATTCCTGAAGCAAGTGGTATACATATAATATCGCCCATTTTGATGGTGCCAAAATCTACATATCCAGAAAGGATAAGACGACGAAAACCTCCATATTCAATGTTATGAGGTGCTTCATTGACCTCTTCTATAATAAAAAAACCTCCAGTTGGAAATGACATAGTTATAAATAAATATCTTCTCAACAAGTTTATGTAAATTAAAGTGTATTGCTTGTATAACCAAGCAGGTGTTCAATTATTTTTGTCCAGAAACTCTGTAGGGAGCCCTACACTACTAAGAGTATGTTTAAATTTTGTCTTCGGAGTTAAAAATGATGAGTTTTTTGTGCTGGTGAGGCGTATTTTTAAGGGAATAGCCATAGCCCCGAATACAAGTTTGGTTCATAACTCCGAGCTTGTATTCGGAGGATTTTAAAACTATTGACGTAAAAATCAACAAAGTCAGCGCGTAAAAATCTCTTTTTTAACCCAGATTATGATTTTTAAATATACTCTAAATGCTATTGGTTGTTGAACTGCTTTCTAAAAAATGTAAATCAATAGCGACTATATAAATGAGCAGTGTCTTGTCTTCAGTATGTTTTATTTTGATAATCAGCAAATATACAATTAACAACTGTACTTGTTGATCAGTCTTGTATTGATAAATACCTCATATAAAAAGGTAAATGTGTTGCTCAAAAACCACACAGTCATCTGGCAAAATTACTTTGAATCATATAACTTATAACTCTTGTTAGAAGTTTATTAGTATACCCAATAATATTTGTTTTGTATTATGGCTATATTTTGTAGGCAATAAAACAGAAATATAGTAATATAAAACAAAGAAACCCCCATTAGGAGGTTTCTTTAGTGTACGATGTCATGGGTAATTAAAATAATAGGCTACACATAATAGCGAGGTTAACACCTTTACTAAGAAGCAGATCTTTTTTTAATCTTGGGTTTTTTTACCACCCACTCTGTTTGCAAAGTCTCTTGCGGTAGTTTCGGTGTTTTATATTCTTTGTTAAGGTCAATATCTTGAGTATTGACTGTATGTTTCAATGTTTTTTGGGTGGTACCATTTACCACTGGGGCGACTGTTTTTGTAGTTTGAGTTGTTGGAGTACCCTCTAATGCCTGAATAAACGCCATAAATTTTTTATCTACGTCACCTACCTCTTCGGCTTTATCCAGTTGTTTTTTACGCGCCAAAAATTTTTTGTAATGAATAAGCGCTGCTGATATAATTTTCACATCATCTTTACTTACACTTAACTTATTGTTCTTACCAGAGGCAGGTGTTTTGGAAGCTGCTCTATTATTTACTGCCCGGTTAGCCAAAGCAGCGCGTTTTTGAGGTTTTTCTGGTGTATTATAAAGCACGTCAGCTAATTTGTTGAACATTACTTTAGGGGAGATAAATGATACAGTTGCCATAGTGTGTTGTGTATTTATATATTTTTATTTTGTATAAAATGTTTGTCAACTAATATTGGGTAGAGGACCCTATTTGTTACAAATACCAAGGATCATATATTGAATGGTTGGTATCCTGAAAAGTGGTATTACTTATTTGCTGCTCAAGTTGTGTATTTCTGTTTTTGATAGTCTTGATTTCGTTTTCAAGCGTATTGATTTTATTAAACAAAACCATTGACATATTTTGAAACTGTTTTTCTACTAATTCCCTGATATTTTTTTGATCAGTTGTAGCAGTTTTTGACTTCATTTTGGGTGCTTTGTTAATTTTCCAAACAAATTCTCGTGTAGGGGTATTGGTTGAATTATTTTCCATGCTATCCAATATTTGTTGTTTTAAAAAAGAGGTTTGTTAATTAATTGAGCATTTAATCTTTATTGTTAAGCAAATATAGAGTGATTTAGAAATAATGCCAAATTTTTAAACATAAAAATTGCTATTTTCTTTAACAAATCAGTTGTCCAAGAAAAAGCTTTGTATATAACTCTGGTAACCAGAATGTTGAATAAATGAGCTAAAATATTTTATGCTCAAAAAATGAGAATATAAGTGGGTTTCCAAATAATTATGTTGAGTAAAAAGGTGGGAAAGCTGGCTAAAAGTAAGGGTGTGGCAGGGGTTGGTTAGCTATTGTATTTACTTGTTGGCTGTTATATTGTTGGTAGCAAAACCAGGGATGAAAAGACACTGACTCATTCATCTTTAATAGACTATAGATGATAAGCTGGCTATTGACTGATGTAAGGCAGTTTTATTTGTTGGTATTTGGGCTTTTTGGCCATTTCACGAAATTGTTTGAGGGTATTCCAAACACCTTTAGTTGCAAGCGGGTTGATGATCCAGGCGGGTAGCCCAAGGTTAGGCTCAGCATAAAACTGATAAGAGACAAGTGTTTTACCGTTACCTAATGGTTTAAACCTCCATTGTCCTTCGGCATTTTTCATTCGTACCTTTTTCCGTTTTTTGGGCAGATAGTTAGGCTTACTTTCAATATCAATCACCACAATATGGTTATCGTTATTTTGCTTGAGTGTGTTGAGGCTAATCAGGTCGCGGTTGTAATAAGGAAAAGGAAGTGAAATTTCGGCATAAGTATACCACTGTTGGTTAGAGACTGTATGAATGTTTTGAAAAAGTTTCATACGGTTAATCCATTGAGGCACAGACGCATCATCTTTTATAATAGCAACCAAACTGCTGAGTGAAGCTTTGAACACAGCAATGGCTTTTAGCTCACGGTGATTGGTGTTTTTATATTTGCGTGCATATACTGATACACCTTCTTTGTTTTTTATTAATTTCCACGCTTTAAAAGTAGTAGCAGAGTTATTGCCATGCAAAGGGTAGGAGGGCGTGCTTGCAAAGTGGTTAGTAAAAACCAGCAAAATTGCCAATAGTTTAGTCATAAATTGCAATAGATTTATTTGAGTGCTTATTTTAGTCAACGATATACCCCAACATTACCAAAAGGTTGCCTTATGTCAACATTAAAAAATCACATTGCTCACTTTTGGGCATTCAATAATTCATCGGTAGAAAACGCTAAATCAATTCTTTATTACCTAGTGTTTATGTTTTACCTCTTACTTATTGTGGTGTCTACTTCTGACGCAATGATATTGATGCCTTCCAGCCGGGTAATACTACCAGTGTTGGACATTCCTTTACCGTTGTGGGAGTTTTACCTCTGTATGCCTCTGTTGGTGGTAATATTACACTTCAATCTTTTGTATAACCTTATTCAGCACAGTAAAAAAGCCTATGCATATCAACAGATAGAGAAAGACGCTGATCATCTTACAACATACCCTTTCATAGTAAATTTTGTGATTGCCAGCCAAAAAACAAATAACTTCTGGTGGTTACGTTTTGTTCTTTGGCTGATAATTTTCGCATTTCCTTTAGGGGTACTATGTGCCATTCAATGGCAGTTTTCAGCTTACCATAGTAGTACGATGACTCTTTGGCATTTCTTGATAGTAGTGCTCGATGCCTTAGTTTTAAGCTTTACTTGGCATAAAATCTTCCATCCCTCTTTGACAACAAAAACAACACTGTCGCATAATAATGATGTAACAAAGCCTTCTCTAAAAACAAAAAAAGCTTTTCAAGGTATAAAGTTGTCTTGGCAAGCGGCTGTATTTGTGATTTTTGCATTATTTAACCTAACCGTTTTACTCATCTTTAAAAGCACCGATGGGCAAAGTGTACAACACTTGATGCCTCATCTCAAAGTGCAGCATCAAGTGTTGATCAAAGCTCCACCCAGCGATCAAATTATCCAACGGTTTATTGCCTTAGGCAAGTCAAAAGAAGAGGCTTATTGTGAATATGCCAAAGGGCTCGATTTGAGGGGGCGTGATTTACGGTTTTGTGATTTTTCGGGGGCGTATTTAGTCAACTCCAACTTAGAAAAAGCTGACATAAGGGGAGCTAACTTTTCTTCGGCTAACTTACACGGCAGCAACCTTACTAAATCTATAGTACCTGGAGCAGTGTTCTATGAAACCAAAATGCATTATGCAAAACTTCATAAAGTTGCTTTTCGTAAGACGCTCCACAAAGCATTAGACTTGAGGCATGCTCAACTGAGTGCATTGGATTTGAGTAACTTAAACCTGAAAAACTATATATTTGAAGGTGTCAGGTGTACCAATGTAGATTTTAAAAATGCAGATTTGAGTAATGTTGAGTTTACTGGAGCAGTGTTTAAACATTGTTTTATGAAAGGAGTGCAAATGCAAAGGGCAGTGTTGAATGGAGTAACTTTTGAACAAGCCAACAAAATGGACGGTGCTCGTATGCAAAATGCACAAATGAAAGCCGCATATTTAAATGGGGTAAGTTTGCAAGGAGCAGATATGAGCAATGTTGCATTGGAAGGTGCCATCTGGCAAAGAGACTCAATACAAGGTGTCAACCTGCGGAATGCCCACTTGCAGGGAGCTTTGATTGAGGCAAAAGTTTTTTCAGGAAATTGTTTGGTACAAGCCCGTATCAAGGGCTCCATACTTTCCAAAATCAAAGAGAGTACCCATAATTATTATTATGCGGTAAACCGTGGCCAAAAACCATATTGGAGGCCATTACACAAACAACTGAAAAAATACAATGTGAGTAAACATTTAGAATTGCACACCCGTGAGGTAAAAGACATCATAGAAGAACGCATTGCGTTGGCTAAACAACGCCTGAGCAAACCGGACACCACAGATATACAGGACTATTTTGGAGCAAACAATGGAGATAACTTTGTACAGGAACGAAAGAAAATTGCCTGCCAGAACATATACATTGCAGAGGGGATTTTATCGCAAACACCACTGAAAAGCATCGAGGAAAACGAGCGCATTTATCAGCAATTAAGTGATTATTTGAGGAATAATTGCGCTCGTGTTTATGAAAAAATAGTGAAGAGAGGCAAAGTGAAAATTAATTAACATTGTTAATTTTTACTCCCAGGTAACCCTGACACGAATGAAGTTTTTATCAAAATCCTCGCTACCTTCATTCGCCTTGGTTATTCTGATTAACTTTTTACCCCTATGCACCTTTAGTTGGGTTTTGCCTGCTTCATCATCCATCACATAGAAATAATTCAGGTTCTTCCAGTTTTTGTTGGGTTCCTTTTTCAGTAATTTTTTTAAGTCCAAAGGAAACTTTTGTTCCGACTGAATATCTACCAGCAATGTGTGAGCATCTTTGAGCGAAAGGTATACGTTATCATCAGCACCTTTACCATCAGATATTTTCCAGCGTTTATTTTCCTTTTCAAAGTGCATTTCCAGTACACGGTCTCCCGAAGTCTGCCAACTCATTTTAAACTTTTGCACCTTGGCAGGTACCAAGTTGGTCATAGCGTAAAACATCACAAAAAAACCAAAACTAAACATAGGATAACATTTTTAGTGGTAATTAAAATTATTTTTTTGGCGTCCAGGTAAGTTTAATACCTTGAAACTTTTGCAATTCACCTTTTTGGTCTTTCACTTTTAATTGTACAAAGTTTTCACCTCGTTCGGTTATCTCAAGTCTTACAGGCTCTCCTTTATCATCCAAGTCTTTGAGTTCAAAGTACTTCAATTTATGCCACTTTTTGTGTTCCTTTTTGCCTATATGTTTATCCAATGATACCTTATGTACCTGTTCTTCACTCTCTTTCCTTTGTATACATAGATTGTTTTTTTTATCTGTCCACAAAATCACATAGTCATCCTCTGCCCGGCTGGGAGTCATTTTCCAACGATCATCGGTTTTTTCAAAGTTAATACGCATAGTACGCACCGTAGAACTTTGCCACGCCATCTGAAACTGCTGGACATTGACAGGAACAAGGTTGGTCATTGTATAAAAAATTATAAAAAAGCTGTAGTTTATTACCATAAGACTAAGAAATCAAAAAGGTTAATAGTACATTATTGTACAAACGATTTTGAAGCTAAAATCGTAAAAATATATTTGATCAAGGTAGAAAACTCAAAATATATGCAATGCCTTCTGTATTTTAGTGATACATTGCACTGGTTACAATGAATAAAATAAATGAATAAAACAGAAATTATAAAGCATAAGTATGTAGTAGTGACCAGCATTATTCTATGGTTAATAGTAGCTAGTGTAAGCATTAGTGAGAGTGTGTTTTTTTATAAAGTAAATAACCGGCCAGTACCCATAGGGCGCATATTAATATGGGATATTAGCTGGGTTATGTGGTTATTGATGACCCCTTATGTGTTACAAGCATTGCAATATTTTTTGGGGAAAATTCAACAAGCCTGGCGTATCATCATCAATGTTACATTATTTGCTTTTTTTATATCTGTTACCCAAGTATTGTTTGAAACCATACTGGCTTACTTTTTATATCCTGTATTTGACCAAGCCAAATCTTTTACTGCCATACTCCTCAATGTACTTACTTATAAAACCCACATTAATATATTGATTGTATTTGCTCTGGCGGGCATTACAATGGCTATTAGGCATTGGCAAAACGCCAAACATTTGCAGTTAGAGCGTGAACAGCAACAAGTTAAACTTAGTCAGTTGCAACAGCAGCTAACCGAGTCAAAACTAGAGTTGCTTAGACGTCAGTTAAAACCTCATTTTTTATTCAATACTTTACATACCATTTCTGGGCTAATCATTAAAGAAGCCTATGACCAGTCGTTAGAAATGATTGCCAAGCTCAGTGATTTACTGAGACTTACATTGCATTACAACGATCAACAACTGATTCCCCTGAGAGAAGAGATAAAACTGATGCGTTTATACCTTGAAATTCATCAAATAAGATTTGGAGACGACTGTCAGTTAGACATTAATGTGCCCCAACGCTACGAAAGTGCTTTGGTTCCCTCATTTATACTTCAGCCCATCGCCGAAAATGCCATCACACATGGTATAGCCCCTAATATGAACAAGGGGTGCATCTCTCTGTCGGTAAGGCTTGAAAATGAGACACTTTATATAGAAATAGTAGATAATGGAGCTGGATTAAAAGATGGAAAGGCATTGAAAGAAGGTATAGGGATACAAAACTGCCGAAAAAGGTTAGATAGTTTGTACAAGCAAAAACATGGTTTAGACCTGAAAGCTAAACCTGAAGGAGGATTTTCTACTGTGTTATATTTCCCATATCAGGACAAAGAACTTAAAATAAGCCCCAAAAATGAGCATCAAAGTATTGATAGTAGATGATGAACCCATTGCCCGTGAAATGATCAATATTTTATTGACAGAATACAATAGCTTGCAAGTGGTAGGCGAAGCTAGTAATGGGGAGGAAGCGCTTAAACTAATAGATGCTCAAACACCCGACTTACTATTTCTTGATATTCAAATGCCAGGAATGACAGGTATTAGCCTAGCGCAAAAGCTGGCAGGTTTTAGAGGGCATTTGGTGTTTGTAACTGCCTATGATGAATATGCACTTGCCGCGTTTGAACTTAACGCCATTGATTATTTGCTGAAACCGTTTACCAAAAAACGCTTTCATCAAACGATTGAAAAAGTACAAAGTAAGTTTCAACAAGCTTCGTTGAACCGTTTGGAAGATAAACTATTGCAACTAGCCCAAGACTACAATCAACTTAAAACACAAGTTCAGCCTACACTTATGGCTAGTAATGATACTTACTTGAGTAGGTTTGTGGCACGTCAAGCGAATAAAATAGTATTTATAGTTATTGAGGAAGTAGAAGCGATAGTAGGAGCAAGCGACTACATAGAAGTACACCATGCAGGCAATAAAAGCTTGGTAAATACTACCCTTCAGGAAACTGCAGCTCGCTTGAACCCAGAAGATTTTATCCGGATTCATCGGTCTTATATTTTACCTGTTAAACAAATCAAAGAAATAGTACCACACTTTAATGGGGAGTATTTTTTTGTGATGAAAAATGGGCAAAAATACAAGTCAGGGCGTACTTACAAGTCACAAGTACAACGACTATTTCAATAAAGACAAACCCCTAACAGTTCACCGAGAAAAACACTCAGTTAGCCGATTGGTTCCTGACAAATAGCAAGTTATATGTTTAATTGCTTTCCAAATAAAGGTAATAGTACCTAGTCTTCGTAGTAGTGAAAACTTTACCAAGGTTTGCAAATCATATAACCCAATCTCAATGAAAAAACTTAACCAACCCCTAATTGCTTTTCTATGTTGTGTATTGCCGTATGTGACAGTAGCTCAACAGTTTGAAAAAATTACAAGTTCACCCATCACCTCTGATATTGCTGCTTCGCGTTCCGTTGCTTGGGTTGATGTAAATGGAGATGGATTTTTAGATGCTTTTGTGTCTAATGGACGCAAAGGTGGAGAAAATAATAGCCTATACATCAACCAACAAGATGGTTCTTTTATGAAAAAAACAAATGACCCTTTGGTACAGGATAAAATGCCCTCTGATGGCGCCACTTGGGGCGATGTAGACAACGATGGAGACTTAGATGTGTATGTAGTAAACTGGTATGGCAAAGCCAACTTGTTTTACCTTAATGATGGTAAGGGAAATTTTACCCAAATAAAAAATAGTAACATTATTGCAGGCAAATTCTCAGAAACAGCTTGCTGGGCAGATTATGACAAAGACGGTGATTTGGACTTATATGTGACCAACTCAGAAGGAGAACGCAATGTATTAATTAAAAACAATGGAGATGGGCGTTTTACTGTAGATAACAGCCAAATAGTGTCTAAGGCCACCAAAAGCTCCAGAAGCGTTAACTGGGTAGACTTTGACAATGACAATGACTTAGACCTTTTTGTGTCTAATGAAGGAAATGCGACCAATGAATTATACATCAACAATGGAGACAAAGGTTTTAGTGCATCTACCAATCATGCTGCGGTCACTTCGCAGGCATCGTCTACGGGCAGTGCTTGGGGCGACTATGACAATGATGGTGACCTTGACTTGTTTGTAGCAAATTTTAAGGGGCAAAACAAACTGTTTCAAAATGATGGTAAGGGTGGGTTTGTTCAAGCGAATAACTCAGGAGTACAGGAAACCGCTTATTCTTTTGGCTCTATATGGGGTGATGTAGACAACGATGGTGACCTTGACTTGTTTGTGGCAAATGCTACATTTACTAACATCAAAGTGAAAAATTTTCTCTACTTGAATAATGGCAATGGTACCTTTACCAAAGTAACCAATGATCCCGTGACGACTTATCAGGGCGCTACTTTTGGGGCTGCTCTAGGTGACTATGACAATGATGGTGACTTGGATTTATTAACTGCCAATACCTACAAAGAAGCAGAGACTAACGGTTTATATCGCAACAAGGGAAACAACAACCATTGGCTTAATATTTCGTTGAAAGGCGTTGTATCTAATGCTTCAGCAATAGGAGCAAAGGTAAGAGTAAAAGCTACCATAGGAGGTAAAAGTGTATGGCAAATGCGTGAAGTTTCTGCTCAGTCAGGGTATAATTGTCAAAATAGTCTAAGGGTACACTTTGGGTTAGGTGACGCCCAAAAAGTAGACTCGTTAGTGATAGAGTGGCCTTTAGGCATCAAAGAACACTTTGTGAATGTACAAACAAAGAAGTTTATGTCTTTTCAAGAGCCTGTAACCAAAGGCTTTTTGAGAGCAAATTTCAACACAGCCAAACTTCAATATAATATTCAAGAAACAGTAAGTTTCGTAAATACGAGCTTGATTGATACAAGTGAAAGTGCCGTTTATAGCTGGGACTTTAACGGCGATGGAACAGAAGATACGGTGGATAAAGACCCAAACCACATATATGATCAGGCAGGGACATATACCATAAAATTGACCATTACCAATGCGTTAGGTAGTCATTCAATTATCCGCCCAAATTACATTCAAATACTTGACCCTAACGGGGTAGATAGAGCTTTTTTTTCCGAAATAGCCATCTACCCTAACCCATTTGTTGATTACCTTAGAATTTACACTGATAAATTCCAATTAAAAAAAATGCTTTTATATGATGTGAAAGGGCGACAAATAGGGTGTCAGGAGTTTAAAGAGGGGCAGTCAGATACAATATGGCAAAGCCAACACTTGCCCAAAGGCACCTACTCTATAACTTTACTGTTAAGTAATGGAGCATCTAAAAGCTTTAGGGTATTGAAAATGTAATATTGTAAGTAAATTATTTAGCTGACCCTGAACGTGTTTGTACAATACGCTCAGGGTCAGCTTTTTTTGTTTGAGTGCTATAGCCAGACAGTAATAGGCATTCTTTTAAATTTTGTATATTTGTGAAGAGAGTAATTTTTTATTTTTTTGATAAAAACAATCACGAACAATAGCTAACACAAACTTTTTACCGTATTAAATTGGAGTTATTGTTTATACTAGGAGAAAAGAATGCAAAACGACGAACAAATATTAGAGGACGTGTCAAAAGTAAGTATTCAATTACTTTTACAAGAGCCTTTTTATGGACACTTTTTTACAGGTTTGATAAAAAAAGTAAGTAAAGAAATTGATACACTGGCTGTGGGGTATCACAATAGCTTGATTACTTTGTATATTAACTCTAAGTTTTGGACAGATTCGCTTACCAACGAAGATTTTAAGTATGGAGGAATCAAACACGAAATCTTACACATCGTTTTCAAACATATATTCCGTTACAAAAGCTTTAGCCAAAAAACCATCTTTAATGTAGCTGCTGATATAGTTGTAAATCAGTATGTGGCTGCTAATCAGCTGATTGAAGGAGCTGTGTTGCTAAGTAATTTTCCTGAGCTAAACCTAGAGCCCCATCAACACGTCAACCATTATTATAATGCATTGCTTGACTTGTACAATAAATTTGCTGATGGCAAAAATGAAGAGGAAGCAGAAGGCAACGAGGCTTGGAAAAACTTAAAGAATTTTTTGGATCAGGATGCTGAAAACCAAAAACGCCACTCTTTTTGGAAAGAAATAGATAAACTATCAAGTGCTGAAAAAGATATTGCTGAAGCTGCGGTTAACCAAGCATTAGAAAATACGTTGAAGAGGGTAAAGTCTAAAGATTTTGGCAAATTACCAGCAGGCTTACAGCAATACCTCGAAGAATTTGAAAAGTCGATGGTGCCAATCGTAAATTGGAAAAGGGTACTAAAACTTTTTGCCAATAGCAGTAGCCGTACCGAAATCAGAAATACGCTGCGACGCCCCTCTAAAAGGTATGGAACAAACCCTGGCATTAAAGTGAAAAAGAAACAAAAACTCTTGATTGCTATAGATACCTCTGGAAGTATTAATATGGAAGAACTTAAAGATTTTTTTAATGAAGTATACCATATATGGAAACAAGGAACAGAAGTGTTTGTAATAGAGTGTGACACTGCTATTCACTCAGAGTATTATTACAGTGGTAAAACCCCTAAAACAGTAAGTGGAGGAGGAGGAACGGCTTTTGAGCCACCATTACAGTATGCCAATGATGTATACCGACCTGATGCGTTAATTTACTTTACAGATGGTTATGCTTCAAACCCTACAGTAAGAGCAGTTTGTCCCTTGTTGTGGCTTATCAGTAAAGAAGGATCTGACCTTGAATATTTACGTGACTTCCCTGGAAGAAAAGTCAAAATGATATAATTACTATTGATAAAATTGATATGGGTAACACCACTACTACAGAAACTGTTCTCTCTAAAAGATTTTTATATAAATTTAGAATAATTAATTATAACTCCATCTTTTAAAAGTAAGTAACTTGTATGGCTATATGTTAATCAATTGTTCTTGCTTTTAAGTAATGTCTTAACTTGTAATTTTTAACCAATATGACTCATTACCCAAAAGAATGTTTAAAAGATGTCAAAGTATACTTTGAAATAGAAGCTGCAGCTGATAACGATTGGATTACTGTGCATTGGCAGGGCTTTCAGAAGATTGAAAGGTCAAAAGCAGGAATGCTCAAGGAGCTAGAAGTACTTAAAGCTACTGGCAGAAATAAAGTTTTGAACTATAATACTGCAATCAAAGGTCCTTATCCCGTAGGCATAGACAAATGGATAGCCGAAGAGTGGATGCCTAAAGCTGAGAGTTTAGGGTTGAAATATGCTGCTACGATTGTATCGAGCAACATTTTTGCTTCACTTTCAGCAGAGCAAACTGAGATGGCTTTTAATGGAATTACTTATAAAAACTTTGAAGATGAAGGCGCTGCTATAAGATGGTTAAGCAGTGTTTAAAACTTACTTTATACATTCTTTGACATAGATAATAGCTGTTATTTACCCATAAAAACTTTCAATGTAACTTTATGTTGGAATATCAGGCATTGTAAAAATAAAACTGCCCTCTTGATGTTAGGTTTAACCTTAGGCCAAAGTAACAACAAGAGGGTTTTATTATGCCTTTATTGCAATTCCCTCAAATACATCTGTATAGTATTTTCTAAACCATAATACAAGGCATCACAAATCAATGCATGCCCAATAGATACTTCTTTCAACGCAGGAATTTGGTGTTTAAGGTAGTGAAGGTTTGTTAAATCTAAATCGTGACCTGCATTGATTCCTAACCCCAACCCATTAGCAAGTTTGGCACACTCTACATAAGCTTCTATGGCTTGCTCACGGTCTTTGCTGTATTGTTCAGCATAAGGACCTGTATAAAACTCAATGCGGTCAGCGCCCACCTTAGCAGCTCCTGTAATTAAATCCTTTGCTGGATTGATAAAAATAGAAGTACGCATACCATAAGACTTTAACTCTGCAATTATTTCAGTCAAAAAAGCTTCATACTTGATGGTGTCCCAGCCTGTATCCGAGGTTAACACATCTTCAGCATCAGGCACTAGTGTTACCTGGGTTGGTTTTATTTTCTTTACCAACTCCAGAAAACGCCCATTTGGGCTACCTTCAATGTTAAATTCCGTGGTTACCACTTTCTGCAAATCCATTACATCCTGATAGCGGATATGCCGTTCGTCGGGGCGTGGGTGAACTGTGATGCCCTGTGCGCCAAATCGTTCACAATCTTGCGCTACCCTTATTACATCAGGGTTGTTGCCACCTCTAGCATTTCTTAAAGTAGCGACTTTGTTGATATTTACACTAAGTTTGGTCATTTTAGTAGTTTTTATGTAAATTTACTTTATTATTCAAAATCAAAACACTCTATAAATCAGTATATAAAACAAATAATCCAAGAAAAAACCTAAAACTAAAAAGATATGAGTTTAAAAACCCAAATAGATGCTGATATTAAAGATGCTATGAGGGCAAAAGACAAAGAGTCTTTACGCGCGTTGCGTGCAATTAAATCATTAATTTTATTAGAAGAAACCAAAGAAGGCAAAACTGGTGAGTTAAGCGAGGAGGAGGAAATACAACTGCTAAGCAAAGCAGCCAAGCAAAGACGTGAATCTGCCCGCATATACCATGAACAAGGTCGAGCTGAGTTGGCAAAAAACGAAGAAGATGAGATTGCCATCATTGAAAAATACCTGCCTAAACAATTATCAGAAGATGAGTTATCTGCAAAACTCAAAGAAATTATTCAACAAGTAGGAGCATCAAGCCCTAAAGATATGGGCAAGGTAATGGGGTCTGCCTCTAAAGCTTTGGCTGGTCAGGCAGATGGCAAAGCAATTGCCAGCATGGTAAAAACTTTATTGGCAAACTAAAATATGCAAATAGCAGCATTAATACTAGATGGAATGGTATTGCTCCCTATGGCATGGGGAGCTTATATTGGCTTCAGAAAAGGGCTACTGTCAGAAGTAGTAAGCATCTTGCACTATTCTATTGCCTTCATTATATGCTTCAAAGTAGTAGGTTTATTATTAAGCCTTTTGCGTGAACACGCTTTTAAGTTCAGTGTAGAGGCATACCCCAGACTTGTCTTTGTTTTAGGTGCGCTATTAGCCATAGTCCTTTTAGATAAGATTGGCGATCACTTTAAAACAGAAATAGACTACGACTTTCCTGGAAGCTGGGATAATATTATTGGAGCAGTCATTGGTTTGTTCAAATATGCCATTATCATGACATTTTTGATTTGGACTCTAGAAGGAACCGGAAGCTTTAAGGCCAAAATGGAGAAAAAATCTATTTTGTATAGCACTATCAAAAAGATAGGGAAAGAATTAGCAGGGAAAAAAAACAAAAACAATATCTCAGATATGATTCGAAACTCTATATAGTCTGTTTTACCAAGTGTAGATTCAATACAGAAAAGCCTTGAAATCAAATAAATCATTCTGTAAGTTTCAAGGTTTTAGAGTGAGAACTGCCCATATTTTCACTGTACCATTCAAACATTTTCTTTTCATTAGATGAACCTCTAAAGAATTCTCTCTGTTTTTCACTTAAAACTTACGCTTTGCCAAAAGCACTTGTTTTGAATTATCAGGGGTTTATGTTTATTTTACGTCTTACTAGTAGATGTGTTTTGGAAGCAAACCATTGAAACATTATTTAAAAGAAATATTAATAATAGCCTGTTTTCTTTCAGTTATCAAGCCTTACAAATAAGTTGGCTAAAAATGATGTTATAATAGGTGAAAAAAATGCTTTATATTAACACGTACTCCAGTACTAGTGCATTGGGGATTAAATAAGTAGCAGCAAGCAATCAGCTATAAGCTACAAGCAAAGATAACTCTCTCATAATATGACAGTTATACTTGCATATTAGGTATATTTAATTTTGTCTTGGTACATAAATATATTATTTATTCGAGGGTATTTTGTTTGTTGACGCACTTCAAAAAGTGCGCAGAGTTAGTTTACAATTCCGATGCATATCGCATTGGTCAGGGCTTAAAATTCCGCCTGTAAAAACCAGCTTCAAGTTGTGTTGAATCACAATTTTTATGGAATCGCTCAAAACTCTTTGCTCGTTTTTATGCCACTTTTTACGAATATTAGCCCCAGTGGGGCGAAACCTTGGTAGAAAAAATAAACGAAACGGGACACGGCTCCGTAGGAGTTGCGCCTAAAAGAGTCGTTTTTGATGATTTTGACGGTATTTTAAGTGTTCGTAAAATTAAGCTTTGACGCATGCGATGCATATCGGAACCGGAGCTACGCAAACTTTTTGAAGTAAAGTAAGCGGGCTAAAGACTCCGAATAATATGATAGGAATTGAGTTTCCAGTGCACTAGTTGTAAATATTGCTTAATAACAGTGTTAGTATTGTCTAAAAACATGCAGGTACCGGGTTGAGGAAACTTATATAAATAAATTTAAGCAGATACCTAAAGTTCTGACTTTAGCGTTGTTACTTTGAATGCTGAATAGTACAATAAAATCATTATAAAAGATAAATAAAGATAATTCAGTCATGCCAAACACTTATTTGGTATAGCTTGTTAAAATAAACTTAAATAAGAAAATTATGATCGCCGAAGAGCTAATTAATCACATGATTCCACCATTAAAGCCGACAGACTCTATAAATAAGGGGTTGACCTGGATGGAAGAATTACGTGTTAATCAGCTTCCTGTAGTTGATAATGGTGAATATATAGGTTTAATCGGTGAAGATATTATATATAAATACAACAATCAAAATGCTCTGATCAAAGACCTGCAGTTATTTGGTCAAGACATATTTGTATCTTATTACCAGCACTTTTACGACGTATTGAAGGTGGCTGATACTTATGGGGTAGAGGTAATACCTGTGTTAGGGGAAGAAAACAACTTTTTAGGAGTTGTTACAATGAATGATACCTTAAGCGCATTTGCAAAATCTACTGCAATGAAAGAGCCCGGTAGTATCTTTGTTCTATGGATGGATCAGAGGGACTACTCACTTACAGAGATTAGCCGTTTGGTCGAATCTAACCATGCCAAGATTTTAAGCACTTATATTGCCACAGACAATCAAGATCCATCAAAAATTAATGTAACTATAAAAGTAGATAAAACAGACTTGGCCCGTATTATTTCTACTTTTGAACGGTTTAGCTACAGAATTATAGCTAAATTTCAAGCCACTGAAAACCAGGAAATAGATAAAGAGCGTCTGGATATTTTATTCAGATATTTAGATTTGTAACGGCTAAACCAGCATTCTTTCAAAAAGTTGTAAAAGTTAGGTTGAGTGTACAACTAAACAAGACCTAAGTCGTATTTGTTATAATATAAATAACACAGATCATTCTATTATCACCATTCTTTAATATATCAGCATTCACTATCCATACAGATGGTGATGGTTCTTTACGCTCAAAATATCAACAATAAAACACAATATACCAGCAAGTTATAAAACTGGAATTTGCTTGATTCATAGTCTGGAAAGTGTATGTTATGTGACAATAATTTATTCTTATATTATCAATGAGAGTAATTATTCAATATGATACATTTTTCTTCGTTAGTCAAATAGTTTGAACGAATGAATATTGCCATACATGGAAGAACATTTCGCACAGAAACTACACCTTATGTACAAGGAATGTTTAAAGAATTAAAACAAAGAGGGATTGATGTACAAGTGTCATCAATATTTTATGAGTTTCTGAAAGAGGTAGGTGTTGATCCTTTAAGTACTTCTGTTTATACTAATAAGGATGATCTTAAAGGTGCAGATTTCTTATTTAGCCTTGGGGGAGATGGTACTTTACTTGAGTCTGTAACCCAAGTAGCAGATAAAGAAATCCCAATTTTAGGCATCAATACAGGTCGTTTGGGTTTTTTGGCAACTACTGCGCCAGAAGAAATAGGGGCAGCCATCAGTAGTATATGTAAAGGGTATTACCGTATAGATTCGCGAAGTTTGGTAAGTTTAGAGTCTGACACTGATATTTTTGATGGCTTGAATTTTGGTTTGAATGAATTGGCAATTACAAAAAGGGACACTTCATCGATGATTGTGGTACACACATATATCAACGGTGAATACTTGAATTCTTATTGGGCAGATGGCTTGATCGTTTCAACACCCACTGGCTCTACAGGTTATTCTTTAAGCTGTGGTGGACCAGTAGTTTTACCCGAATCAAACAATTTTATCATTGCGCCAATTAGTCCGCATAACTTAAACGTAAGGCCTTTGATTATTTCAGATGACAGCATTATATCGTTCGAGATAGAAGGTAGAAGCAAAAATTTCTTGGTTTCATTAGACTCTCGTTCTAAAGTAATAGATGCATCGGTACAGATAGCAGTGAAAAAAGAACGATTTAGAACACAACTGCTAAAAATGAATGAAGATAATTTTTTAAATACATTGCGAAGAAAACTTAGTTGGGGGTTAGATATTCGTAACTAAGATTTTGTACGTATGATAATGTTAAATAGGTATTTTTGTAAAAAAAATGTGGTATGAATAAATATAGGATACTGCTAATCATCACTTTATTATCATTAGCCGGTTACAACGTAGAAGCACAAAGGTTTAACAGAAGAGTTACTGAAGGTTTTATTACAGTTGGGGCACAAGTGGGTACGATCAACTATTTTGGAGATATGAACCCTTTGACCCAATATGTGGCTCCTGAATGGCGTTTTTTGCGTCCAAGTATTGCCATCAATGTACAACGAAAACTTAGTAGTAATTTTCATGTACGCCTAGAGTTTACTTATGGTCGTTTACGTGGCGATGATTTTATCTCTGCAAGTCCAAACAGTGAACGACACCGTTATCGCTATATGCGTAATACTCATTTTCGAAACGATATTAAAGAGTTATCGCTCGTGGGTGAATATAATATTATAGGAAGTAGTGGAAAGTATTACCGCCGGGCTAACTTTACTCCTTACATACTAGGGGGAGTTGCTGTATTTCATCACAATCCCAAGGCCAAAACTTCTGATGAGTTTGGGGGCAAATGGGTAGCTCTTCAGCCGTTAGGTACCGAAGGGCAACAGTCAGGTGTAGAAGGTTACGCAAAGCCTTATGCCCGTATTCAACCGGCACTTATTTTTGGTGCAGGGGTAAAGTGGAAACTCAATGACCGTACTAACCTTTCGTTTGAATTGGCATTTCGTTATTTATTCTTTGATCAGATAGATGATGTAAGTGGTACTTACCCCGATATGGGTGACTTACAAAATGATTTGGTTCGCTCATTATCTAATCGTACACTAGAAACAAACAATGCTGTAACAGGCAGAAGCCGTGAGCCAGACTTGAGCCGTATTCTGGAGCAAGTAAGCCCTAGAGTTACTTATGTAGGTAGTGACGGTAATCCTTACAATACGATTGCTGGCTTTGGAAGCAAAGGTGATAAAAGAGGAGAAGCTGGAAACAATGATATTTATCTTGTAGCTGGTATCAGACTATCCTATATCATTAATGTGGGTTTGAAGTGTCCTCAATTTAGATAATCAATCAAATACTTATACATTTTAGAAAATTGTGTAGAATGAAATCTCTCAAATATATATTCATAGCTATTTTATCCTCTGTGTTGATTTACTCTCCTGCAAAAGCACAAATACACGAGGTAGGGATAATGGCTGGGCTTGCCAGCTACAAAGGTGAAATGTCTCAGTACTTTCCTAACTTACATCAAATAGATAATGTTGCAAATCGCATAGCGGTTGGCGCTTTTTATCGTGGAAACTTTAGCCGATCTATTAGTATCAGGGGAAACTTTACTTACGGAAAAGTTGATGGTACTGATGCTAATGGTACTGATTTTATCTCTCAACAGCGGGGACATTTCTTTCAGACCGACTTGCTGGAGCTGTCTGCACAGATAGAATATAACTTTAGAGATTTCAGGCGCAACCTCAAGTTTCCTGAAACCTGGACCCCTTATCTTTTTGTTGGTGTGGGTGGTATGAAAATGTCTCCCCGATATAATCTTTTACCTACTTATGGTTTATACTCTATCACTATCCCAATAGGTATAGGTATGAAGTTTATGCTGAATGATAAACTCAACCTGGGGATGGAGTTTGGCGCACGTAAAACTTTTACTGATTTTATTGATGATATTGGAGTAAATGTAGATCAAGCTGGTAATCCACGTAACCCCATTTACTTTACTGGCAATACTGCCGATAATGATATGTACTTCTTTACTGGCTTTACGCTTAGCTATGTAATGCCGATTCCCAAAAGACTCTGCCCTATAAAAATTAAAACTTTTTAATATTTCCCTCCTCAAAAACACAAATAAAGAATAAGACTATAATTATTCTTTATAAGAATTTAAATAACCAATCCATTTTTATAACTTGCGTCTCGATTAATAAATGGTGTCAATTTGCTATAAATTGACACTATTTTAAAGCTTTCCGCTTTGAATGAAAGATAATATAAATTCTGAAAATTTACCACAGCATATTGCTGTTATTATGGACGGCAACGGTAGATGGGCAAAGAAAAAAGGTGCTCGTCGTGTTTTTGGGCACAAAAACGCTGTAAAAGCTGTAAGAGATGTTACAGAGGCATCAGCAGAGTTAGGCATCAAATACCTGACATTATATGCTTTTTCGACAGAAAATTGGTCTCGCCCTAAAGCCGAAGTTGAAGCCTTGATGAAGCTTTTGGTCTCTACTATACGTAAGGAGGTCAAGACGCTTGTCAAAAACAATGTAAAACTGCAATCTATTGGCAATAGAGATGATCTACCTAAGGGCTGTCAACGTGAGTTGGCAGAAGCCATAGAGCTTACCAAAGATCATACAGGACTTACATTGACATTGGCTTTGAGTTATAGCGGACGCTGGGACATTGTGAATGCAGTGAAAGACATCGCACATGATGTGAAAAATGGTAAAGTTGATCCTCATGATATTAACACAAACCTCTTTTCTAAATACCTCAGCACCGATAAAATGCCCGACCCTGAGCTGATGATCAGGACAAGTGGCGAAATGAGGGTAAGTAATTTTTTGCTGTGGCAATTGGCTTACTCCGAAATTTACATATCACCTATTCTATGGCCAGATTTCAGGCGCGAACACTTGTATGAAGCAATTATAGATTACCAAAAACGAGAAAGACGATTTGGTAAGACTAGTGAACAAGTGAATTTATTAAATGATTAATTGATGAAAAAGCAAGTTAAATTGCCCCGTCTTCGGGGATTTTCAGTTTTAGGACTAATACTATGCTCATTAGTAATTTCTATTACACAAACCCAGGCTCAAGTAGTAGATATAGACTACAGAACTCCAAAACAATATATCATAGGTGGTGTTACCGTTACAGGAGCCAAATACTTATCCCCCAATGTGTTAATCTCTATTTCTGGTTTAAAAACAGGTGACAAGATTTTGATTCCTGGACCTAAAGTAAGTAGTGCTATAAAGCGCTTATGGAAGCAAGGGATTTTAGGAGATGTAAAGTTGTCAATTGCAAAAGTTGAAGGAGATAAAGTCTTTTTCAATATTCAGGTAAAAGAAAGACCCCGACTGACAAGGGTACAGTATGAGAATTTTACCCGAGGGCAAAGAGATAAAGTAGGAGAAAATATTAAGCTTGGGCGAATTTTGACAAGTTCCAAGAAAAAGAATATCAAACAAAGAACAAAAGAATACTTTATAGGGAAAGGATTTTTGGATGCCGAAGTCTTTTTAGAAGAAATTCCTGATAAACTGGTGGCAAACGGTGTAATTCTGAAAATCAAAGTTGTAAAGAAAAGCAAGGTCAAGGTTCGTCGTATTAACTTTACAGGAAACAAGGTTTTTTCAGATAAAAAGCTAAGGCGAAAATTAAAAGCTACTAAGCAAAAAAAGTGGTATAGAATATTCAAAAGATCAAAGTATGTACAAAGCAACTTTGAAGAAGATAAAGCCAAGCTGATCGCTTATTATAATAGACAAGGGTTTAGAGATGCCCGAATTCTAGAAGATAAAGTGAGTAGAGGCAAAGATGGCCTGGTATATATTGATATAAAAATAGAAGAAGGGCGTCGTTACTATTTTAGAAGCATTACCTGGCAAGGTAACTACTTATATAGTGATGAACAACTTGGAAAAGTTTTAGGCATTAATAAAGGGGATGTCTATAACCTGGAAGACTTAAATAAACGCTTGAACTTTAGCCAAACCAGTTTAGACATTACCTCTCTATATATGGATGATGGCTACTTGTTTTTTAGAGTAACCCCTGTTGAGATAGCTATAGAAGGAGACTCTATTGATGTAGCAATGCAAATTTATGAAGGACCTCAAGCCACTATCAATAAGGTAATACTTAAAGGAAATACCAAAACAAGTGACCACGTAGTAATACGCGAAGTGAGAACTACCCCTGGTCAAAAGTTTAGCCGACGTAACATCATTCGTACCCAACGAGAGATCATTGGTTTACAGTATTTTAACCCTGAGAACTTAGACATTAAACCTGTTCCGCACCCTGAAAATGGAACAGTAGACATTGAGTACACAGTAGAAGAAAAGCCCAGTGATCAAATAGAGTTATCTGGTGGTTGGGGTGGAGGCTTTGGCTTCATTGGTACCTTGGGGCTTGTTTTTAACAACTTTTCAGTGCGTAAAATGGGGCGTTTAAGCAACTGGCGACCTTTGCCTTCTGGCGATGGACAACGCCTTGCCTTGAGAATGCAGGCGAATGGTACAAGGTTTCAGACTTATTCTTTGACCTTTACTGAGCCGTGGTTAGGTGGACGTAAGCCCAATTCATTTACTTTATCTCTTAGTCATTCTATTCAACGTAATATTCAATTTGATCAGGTGCTTGGTTCTTTACAGGTTTCAAGTGTGACTCTGAGTTTAGGTAGAAGATTAAAGTGGCCAGATAACTATTTTACAGTAATCAACTCTCTTGGTTATCAGGTGTACAACAATGATAATTTTAGTGCTTTTACATCTGCGGGCATTTCTCAAAGTTTTACATTTAATACTGTAATCTCACGAAATAGTATTGATAATCCTACTTATTCACGTAACGGGTCTAGCTTATCTTTGAGCATCAATTTAACCCCTCCCTACTCTTTGTTTAACAACAAGGATTACACAACATTATCTGACCAGGAAAAGTTTGCATTGATAGAATACCATAAATGGATGTTCGATGCATCATTTTTTACTCCAATAGTGGGCGATTTGGTTTTCCATACCCGTGCACATTTTGGTTTCTTAGGTTTGTATAATTCTGATGTTGGGTATGGACCTTTCGAAAGATTTATATTAGGAGGTGATGGTTTATCAGGGCAAAACTTCCTTTTAGGCAACGATATTATTGGTTTACGAGGATATAATAATAATAGTATACAGCCAGTGCGCCTGACGGATGGAAGACAGGAAGCAGGTATTGCATTTAATAAATTTGTGATGGAGCTACGTTATCCTATTTCACTCAACCCTTCAGCAACCATCTTTGTTTTAGGGTTTCTTGAAGGTGGAAATAACTGGGGTAGCTATGCTAACTTTAATCCTTTCGATATTTACAGATCGGCTGGTATTGGAGCACGTATCTTTATGCCTGCTTTCGGTATGCTTGGTTTAGACTGGGGATATGGATTTGATGAGGTTAGAGGGGCTCCTGGAGCAAACAAAGGACAGTTTCACTTTACGATTGGACAAATCTTACGATAGAAATTTTGTCACATAAAAATCGGAAACAATGTTGAAAAGTGTATTTTTTTCTCTTACGTGTATACTTGTGAGCGCTACCTATGTAAGTGCTCAGAAGTTTGGCTTTATTGATTCTAATTTTATTCTGCAACAAATGGAATCATATAAAAAAGCAAAGGCTGAAATTGACAAAGCTGCCACTAACTGGCAGCAGCAAGTAGAAGCTAAGCTAAAAGCTGTAGAGCGAATGCGTGCCAAGTATATTCAAGAAGAGATTCTGCTGACTGCAGAAATGAAAGATGAACGCCAGAAAGAAATTGCCAAAAAAGAACAAGAGGCCAGGGAATATCAAAAAAAGGTTTTTGGTTATGAGGGCTTATTGTTTCAGCGCAGGCAAGAGCTGATTAAACCTGCTCAAGAAGAGTTACAAAAAGCTGTCAAACGTGTGGCCAGGCGTTATAAAATCCAGGTGGTGTTTGATAAATCCAGTGATTTAATAATGATTTATGCCAGTCCAACCCATGATTATACAGAAAGGGTTTTGGTACAGTTAGGACTTGCTGAAGAGGATTAGTCAGTTGAAATAAAATGAATAGGTGGCCGTTTTAATGGGGGAGTAATAAATAGCTTATATTTATTATACCACCCATTATTATAATTCTATCAATTAGATTGTGAAACAACAGTTATTCTAGTAAAATTGCATCATCTTTCTAGGTAGATTATTTAAAACAACTCTTGAATTAAATTTTGAATAATGGATACAAAAAAAGTTTTTGGTTTAAAAGCACTATTATTAGGTGTGATCTTATTAGGGAGCTTTGGGCAAGCAATGGCTCAGGCGCCTGCCAAAATAGGGTATTTTGATACGGGATATGTGTTTAGCAACTTACCTGAATATAAGAAAATCCAAAGTGCGTTGGATATATACAAAAAGCAATTAACGGCAGAAGCTAATAAAAAGCAAAAAGAAATGCAAAGTAAAATTGCCGAATATCAGAAGTTGGCAAGTGCTAAACCTGCTACACCAGTGGCTATACTCCAGACACGTCAACAAGAGATTACCAAACTTGACCAGGAGTTACGTCAGTTTCAGCAAGCTGCCCGACAGCAGTCGTTACAGAAGGAAAATGCGTTAATCAACCCTGTTACCAAGAAAGTACAAACATCTATTGACAAGGTAGCCAAGGCTAATAACTTTGCTATCATAATTAAAAAAGAAGCTTTGCTATACGAAGTGCCTGGAGATAATATCTCAGACTTGGTATTGAAAGATTTAGGGGTAACGGTTACGAAGAAAGGCAATAAATAAGGCATCATGAAAAAAACTACTTATATATTATTACTTATCTTATTGGTAAGTTTTACGTCGAATGTGTTGGCTCAAACGTCGCCTAAAGTACGTTTTATAGACTTACAGTATGTGGCACAACAACTTCCTGCTTTTAAGAAAGCGCAAAAAGATTTGTCTGCCCTTAGAAAACAGTTGGAGTCAGAACTACTGAACAAACAAGGGGAGTTGAAAAAGAAGTTTGGCGCCTATGAAAAAGAAGCGCCAACGATGAGTGATTTGATTAGAGCAAGCCGTGAGCAGGAATTGAAGAGATTGCAAGATGAACTTGTAAAGTTTGATCGTACTGCCCGCCAACAAACGATGGTAAAAGAACAACAATTACTATCGCCTATTTACAAAAGCATCAGTAAGAACGTAGAAGCTTATTCTGCTGAAAAGCAAATAGACTTTGTGTTGAGAAAAGACCAATTGGTATACGATACCAAAGGGTTTAATATATCGGATGATATACTAAGAAAAATGGGCATTACACCTAAAAAGGTTACTCCTAAAGGCTCAAATAATAAAAAATAAGGATATTTGAATTATGAAAAGAATTTGGATTTTAATGTTGGGGCTATGTATGCTTACTTTGAGTACAGCACAGGCACAACAATATAAAATAGGTTATTTTGATACTCAGTATGTGTTGCCTAAAATGACAGAGTATAAAAGAGCACAAACTGAGATGCAAACCTATACCAAAAAACTAGAAGATGAGTTTAAAAGAAAGCAACAGATGTTTCAAAAACAAGTGCAGGCTTTTAGACAACAGGAAGCTAAAATGTCGGCTGCAGCCCGCAAAGCCAAAGGTGAGCAATTATCAAAACAACAAATGGAGTTACAACGGTTTCAGCAAACTGCCCAAACAAGGATAGACAAGAAAAGAGGCAACTTGTTGAACCCTATCTACAAAAAAGTAGAAGCAGCATTGGCAGTGGTAGCAAAAGAGGGTAAGTATAACTTTATTATTCGAAAAGAAACTGCCTTGTTTTCAAACAAGAAATATGATATTTCTGATGTTGTGCTAAAAAAACTAGGTATTAAGACAAATTAATACTTTAAAATTATTAGTTTTTAAACCTGTTTGATCAAAGATCAAACAGGTTTTTTTATGTGTATTTGAAACAAGAATAAATTATGAGACCTCCTTATTTACAACCGGGGCAAAAAGTAGCCATTGTGGCGCCAGCTAGAAGCATTAATGAGGCTGAAATTAAGATGGCAGTGTCTATTTTTGAGAGTTGGGGTTTGCAAGTGGTGTTAGGTAAAAACTTATTTAATACGCATTATCAGTTTGCAGGTACAGACGAAGAACGGGCAGGAGACTTTCAGCAAATGTTAGACGAACCTGAGATTAGAGCCATTATATGCGCAAGAGGGGGATATGGAACTACAAGGATTGTAGATCAATTAGATTTTACCGAGTTCTTGAAGTACCCAAAGTGGATTGTGGGGTTTAGTGATGTAACCGTGTTGCACTGCCATTTGCATAATTTAAAGGTAGAAACTATCCATGGTGTTATGCCTTTGCTCTTTCCTAAACAGACAGAAGTATCCATAGAAAGCTTGAAACAGGCCTTGTTTGGACAACCTCTTAAAATTAGTTCGGTATTGAGTGTGATGAATAAGCTGGGCAATGCCGAAGGAGTTGTGGTAGGTGGAAACCTTACATTGTTTGCAAACGCCATAGGTACTCCGTCTGAAATAAATACAGATGGAAAAATATTATTTCTTGAAGAGGTAAACGAGTACTTGTACCATATAGATCGAATGATGGTGCAGCTTAAGCGTGCCAAAAAACTGGATAATTTGGCAGGGCTGATTATAGGACACTTCTCCGGGGTAAAGGACAACGATGCATTTTTTGGCCAAACAGTATATGAGATTGTAAACGATTTGACGAGAAATTTGAGGTATCCTGTGTGTTACAATTTTCCGGTGGGGCACGAAAAGCATAACATGACAGTAATTTGTAATAGGCTGGCACGCTTACAAGTAACAGAGAAACGGGTAGAAATGCAGTTTCAATAAAAAAGGGTTACTCTTGATAAGAGCAACCCTTGATGTATATTTTGATAGAGTCTATACTCTATTTTGTCTTAGTAGCGGTAATGCTCTGGCTTGTAAGGACCTTCTGGTTTTACTCCAATGTAATCAGCTTGTTCCTTAGTTAGTTTCTCAAGCTCTACGCCAATTTTCGTAAGGTGAAGGTTGGCTACTTTTTCGTCTAAGTGCTTAGGCAACATATAAACTTCGTTTTTATAGTTAGCACTGTTATTCCAAAGTTCTATTTGAGCCAATACTTGGTTTGTGAAAGAGTTAGACATCACAAAAGATGGGTGGCCCATAGCACAACCCAGGTTTACCAAACGACCTTCTGCCAAAAGAATAATATCGTTTCCTTCTACATTGTAGATGTCTACCTGTGGTTTTACAGATACTTTAGTAGTACCATAGTTGTCGTTTAACCAGGCAACATCAATTTCATTGTCAAAGTGGCCAATGTTACATACAATTGTTTTATCTTTCATGAGCTTAAAGTGCTCAGAAGTGATAATATCTTTGTTACCAGTAGCAGTCACTACTAAGTCTACCTCAGAGATAGCTTTGAGCATTGGTTTTACTTCAAAACCGTCCATTGCAGCTTGTAAAGCACAAATAGGATCAGCTTCAGTAACAATTACACGTACACCAGCACCCTGAAGAGATGCAGCAGAACCTTTTCCTACATCACCATAACCAGCAACTACGGCTACTTTTCCAGCCAGCATTACGTCAGTTGCACGACGAATAGCATCTACCAAAGACTCTTTACAACCATATTTGTTGTCAAATTTTGACTTAGTTACAGAGTCATTTACGTTGATGGCAGGCATAGTGAGTGTGCCATTTTTTACTCTTTCGTAAAGACGGTGTACACCAGTAGTGGTTTCTTCTGAAAGACCACGGATGTCACTTACTAAATCTTGGTTTTTGTCTAATACAAGGTTAGTCAAGTCTCCGCCATCATCCAAGATCATGTTCAAAGGCTTGCCACCTTCAAATGATCTAAGGCTTGCTTCAATACACCAATCAAACTCTTCTTCGTTCATACCTTTCCAGGCAAATACAGGAATACCTGCTTTAGCAATAGCGGCTGCGGCGTGGTCTTGAGTAGAGAATATGTTACAAGATGACCAGGTAACTTCTGCTCCTAAAACAACCAAAGTTTCAATCAAAACGGCAGTTTGAATAGTCATGTGCAGACATCCTGCGATGCGGGCACCTTTCAAGGGCTTAGACTCTCCGTATTCTTCTCTTAGAGCCATCAAACCTGGCATTTCAGCTTCGGCAAGTTCAATTTCTTTACGTCCCCAATCTGCTAAAGTAATGTCTTTTACTTTATAGTTATCTTGTGTTGTTTCTAACATTGACCTAAAATTTATTCTTACTATGTAAATTTTCGAATAAGTGTTGCAAAAATACTTGATTTCAATGACAATGGCAATTTATAAGCCGGGTTATCAGGCTATTCTACAAGCAATGCTTATTGTGTGTAATTTTGTGTTTTACTGAAAAATATAATATTATTATTGGTTTGATCTTATTTTCAAAATATACTTTGTTGAAATTGTATGTACTGGTAGATGATATGTTTTGAGATAAAAATGGAATTAAGTGTTTATTCCCTATGTTCTGCAATCACATCAAATTCTGTTTGTGTAAGATTTTGATGTTAATTTTACTAAAAAGTTACACAATAATTATGCAGAGGTTCCTTATCTTATTTGGTTAATTGGCGTTGAAAATTATAAGGTGTAACATGTGGTGGTTCTATTATATTTCTAATTATTTAAATAAGTCAGATGAGGATATACAATATTTTAAAAGTGAGCTTGCTATACCCTTTGCTTTTCTGGATATTAGCCGGGGTAAGTGCTGCTCAAGGTCAAGGTAACTTACCTGCTTATGAATTTGATGTTGACTTGACCAAGGTAGAGAATGATCAATTGCGTGTAGTGTTAAAAGTACCTGCCATCAAACAAAAAGAAGTGATCTACTACTTGCCTCAAATTGTACCGGGTATTTATAGTAAACTTCATTTTGGGCAGTTTGTGTCTAACTTTCGGGCAGAAACTGTGCAAGGCAGACAATTGAAACATGAAAAAGTAGGGAAGAATGGATGGAAAATATATAATGCCCACCAATTGTACAGGTTGAGTTATACTGTAGACGATGGTTATGAAACACACAAAGACTTGGGCGACAAGCCGTATCAGTCAGCAGCGAGCAGCTTTGTCAAAGATGAGCTATTTGTAATCAATCATAACTGTTTGTTTGGGTATTTTGATGGTATGACCAAACTTCCAGTTCAACTTACCTTTGTAAAACCTGTGGGTTTTTTTGGGGCTACCTCTCTGTTAGCAATCAAAAAACAGCCCACCAAAGATGTGTTTTTAGCAGCTGACTACCGTAGCCTGATAGACGCCCCATTGATGTATAGCCAACCTGATACTACAGTGATAAAAGTAGCCAATACTAAAATAACAGTGGCTGTACACTCGCGTACTGGCAATAAGTATTCGGCAGGAATAGCTCAGCATTTGAAAAGTTTGCTAGAGGCTCAAAAAGATTATTTGGGAGGCTCGCTTCCTGTCAATCATTACTCTTTTATTATAAGTCATGGCATAGGCAAACCAGGCAGCATTACCGGAGATGCACTGGAGCACTCTTACTCATCGTTTTATTTGTTTGCAGCAAGCAACGACGAGCTTGACCCTATTGCATCCTTGGTACGAAAAATTGCCTCACACGAATTTTTTCACATTGTAACTCCACTCAATATCCACTCTGAGGAAATAGCAAATTACGACTTTAATCAACCTAAAATGTCTCAGCATTTGTGGTTATACGAAGGTATGACTGAGTATGCCACCTTGCATATGCCTGTCAAACAAAAATTACAGGGAGTAGCGGAGTTTTTACAAAATGTAAGACAAAAAATTGTAAACAGCCGAAAGTTCAATAACCGTTTGTCTTTTACTCAGATGAGTAAAAATATCCTGAACCTAAGCAATCAGTATTACAATGTCTACCTCAAGGGGGCTCTGATTGGATTATGCCTGGATATTCGTTTGAGAGAACTCTCCAATGGAAAATATGGCACCCAACATCTTTTGAGGAATTTGTCGGCAAAGTATGGCAAACATAAGCCGTTTAAAGACGAAGAGTTAATTTCTGAAATAGCCAAAATGACTTTTCCTGAAATTCGACATTTTTTTACCGACTATGTCATCAATGCCAAGGCATTGCCACTCAAAGAGTATTTATTAAAGGTGGGTATTTCGTATGATGCCAAAGATGATCATTTTAGGCCAGTAAAAAATATCACTGACCAACAAAAGAGGTTACGAAAGGCTTGGTTGGGCAGGTAAGTTGGACCTATTTTTTGGGAGGAGTAAGCAAACTTACCCAGCCTTTGTTATCAATGTGTAGCGTTGACTTTGGAAAAGCAAGTTTGGTCAGGCGTTTGATGATTTTGAGTACCTGCTGTTGTGCATCTATTATTACCTTACCATTGCGAAGCTGTCGGGTAGACACTAGTTGTGCCATCAAAAATTCACCTTGTGGGTTTACCATTACCCTTGCTATAGGTGCTATGCCGCTTACCCCTTTGCGGTAAATGCCCGAATAGGTGCAAAAGTTGCCAAGGCTGTAAGCAATAAAGCGTTTTTTGTAAATCTCTATTGCACGGCTTACGTGAGGCCCATGCCCAAAGATAATATCTGCTCCCTGGTCAATGGCAAAGTGAGCAAAAGCATAGATATTTCCCCGGTCTTCGCCTGCAAAGTGCTCAGGCTGTTTGGTGAGTTGTTGATAAGCCGAACCCTCGCCACCTGCCCTCACAGACACAATGACAATATCGGTGTGTTGGTCTAAATGTTGAATAATGCTACTTACCCTGGAGCTATCGTGCATATTGATAGTGATAGTATCGTAAGGAGTAAAAGCCGCAAAACCATAACGAATGCCTTTCTTCTCGAAAATGGTGTAAGGAATAGAGTCTAAGCCTGCATGAGGGATTCTATTTTTACGTAAAAACTGTAGTGTATTGACAATACCAGCCCTGCCAAAGTCATTGATATGATTGTTGCCTATATTGAGTACATCAAACCCACTGTCTATCACATTTTGCGCTACTGCCTCAGGTGTACGAAAAGCAAAACAGTTGGTAGAGTCCCGGCAATATTTGCGTTTGCCTCCTTTATTGAGCACTGGGCTGGCGAGGTTGCCAAAAGCTACATCAGCTTGTCGAATCAAGGGAGTGACATCAGCCATTAAATCTTTGCCATTGTTAGGGGGAATCAAATATTTATGAGGGTAATTAGTTCCTAACATGAGATCGCCCACCCCAGTAATAGTGATTGTGTCGTTGGTTTGGGTGCGCTTTTTACGTAAAACTGTTTTAGCAGGGGCTTTAGGAACAGCACTTTGTTTCCAATACTTGCTTAAGGTCAATTGTCGCTTAGAGGGATAGTGGTCAGAGCGGTTGGTGGGTAAAATTAAAGCAAAGGCAATGGTAACCAAAGCCATGAATAGTCGGAAAAGCTTCATGTATATACAAATTATCTGCTGCCACAGGTTAAGTCAATGATTGTGCTAGTTTTATTTGTTGTGAGGTCAATCTGTATATCTTGTCAGATATGTTATATTTACATATCAACACAGTCCAATAATCACCAAAGGAGATGAGTTTTTCGAGAGTATTACTAATTTTGTTTTTTTATACAGGCGTACTACAAAGTGTGTTTTTTGCAGTATACCTTTTTATCAGTAAAAAGGGGAACCAAAAAGCCAACAAGCTGCTGGGCTTTTTGTTGTTGGCTTTGGTAATGCGTTTGGGTAAATCGGCTTACATTGTCAGTACCGGGCATCACCCCGATGTACTCGTAAACATAGGTTTGTCAGGCTACTTGCTCATTGGGGCACTTATGATGTTTTACTTTCGGGCATTGACCCAGCCTACCTTTAGCTTACGGAATACCGACTTGTTGCAGCTGG
The DNA here is from genome assembly GCF_947493425.1 of uncultured Microscilla sp. Classification (GTDB taxonomy): domain Bacteria; phylum Bacteroidota; class Bacteroidia; order Cytophagales; family Microscillaceae; genus Microscilla. Next base: position 55,803 of record NZ_CANLRP010000028.1, read on the forward strand.
TACCTTGGGTAGTAGCGGTGTGTTGCAGCAGCATTATATTATATCCGCCCAACTACAGTGGTGCATTCAGGCAAAGCATTGCTCCTTTCTTTTTGTGGTATTACCGAGGTTTACACGCTTATTTGTTGGTATACCTAATTATTAATTTTTTATGGCTCAGGCGTTTTTATCGGTCTTACAAAGCCCAAAAAAACAGAAGTGCATTGGATAAAGCCAAGTGGACATGGATGCGTAGCCTTTGGGTAATGCTTGCCTTGGTATGGCTTGCTTACACCACGAGCCATTTTTTCTCCTTTCTTAAGTATCAAAACGCCCTGATTATCTATACTTCTTTGGTATTTTTCATTGGTTTGTTAGCACTTACCCAGTCACAGGTTTTTATCCAAACTTTTGACAAACCTAAATACAAAACTTCCCCCTTGACCGATAATACTACCCAGGCACATATTGCCAGAGTGAAGGCATTGATGGAAGAAAATAAGGTTTTTAAAGATGCAGCATTGACTTTGCCCAAGCTTGCCGAAATGCTAGGCATGCCTGCTTACCTCTTGTCACAAGTGATCAATGAACATTTGGCAAAAAACTTTGCCGATTTTGTGAACCAATACCGAATAGACGAAGCCAAAAAGCTGCTCGTCACCCCAGAGTTTGACCACTACAAAATTGCGGGAATTGCTTTTGAAAGCGGGTTCAATAATTTGTCCTCTTTTAATACTGCATTTAAGAAAAATGTCCAGCAAACCCCCTCGCAATATCGCAAGCAATACAAAGTAACCTCCTGAGCCTTGTTAATGAAATTTATTCTAAAAACCCCTTATATGCCTTCTATTGAATGTTTTTTTGTTTGATAGATTTATAAATTCAATAGATTTTGAATTTTATACCCTCGTTATTTGTGTCATTATTTATCAAAAAAACAACAAATAACCATGTACAAGTTATCTGGACTTATTTTAGGACTATTTATAGTCGTTTCGGCGCAAGCCCAATCGGTAAAACAAGAAAAAAAAGCCATCATTCAAACCCTTAATTATTACATAGACGGAGGCACCAATGGCGATGTAGCCATGTTGCGCAAGGCTTTTCATGCCGATGCCCGGTTACAAGGAATCAGGGGTAATCAATACAAACTTCTGCCTATTGACGATTATGTGAAGATGATTAAGCCGGGCAAAAAATCGAATCGCAAAGGGCGGGTAGTCACCATTAATATAATGAAAAACATAGCCCATGCAGAGGTGCTCATTGAGTACCCCAACTTTAGGTTTGTCGACTATATGCAGTTGTTGAAAGTAGGAGGGGAGTGGAAGATCGTCAATAAGATTTATCAGGGGCAAAAGCTACAGCCTAAAAAGATTCTATTTGTGGTAACCAACCACGAAAAACTAGGTAACACGGATAAAAAGGCGGGCACTTACCTTCCTGAAATTACCTACCCTTTTGAGGTTTTCAACCAAAAAGGTTATCAGGTGGACTTTGTGAGTCCTAAAGGAGGCATGCTGGCAATCAACGGTATAGCCAATGCTGCGGTAGACGAAACCACTCGTCACTTTTTTCGTGACAAGCAACGTTTAAACGAGCTGAGAAAAACATTGTCACCCGATCAGGTAGACATAGACCAATATGCAGGCATTTATTATGTAGGGGGCAAGGGTACGATGTGGGATTTTCCTGACAATAAAAAACTACAGCAAATTACCGCCAAAATGTATGAAAGCAATAAGGTGGTAGGAGCAGTGTGCCATGGACCTGCGGGTTTGCTCAATGTAAAACTAAGCGATGGCAGCTACTTGCTCGCGGGCAAAAAAGCCACCGGATACTCTAACGCCGAAGATGCCAAGATCAAACACATTTTACCCTTCTTGCTCGAAGATAGTTTAAAAGAAAGAGGCGTGAAATACTCAAAAGCAGCCAAAAAACAAGCCAAACACGTAGTAGTAAGCGAGCGTTTGGTCACTGGGCAAAACCCGGCATCAGCGGCTGGAGTAGCCGAAGAAATGATTTTATTACTTGAAAACAATAACAAATAATTGGATGAGAAGACACCATTTTTTATGGGGTGTGTGTGGGCTTTTGTTTGCCCTGAGCACACCTGTTTTGGCACAAACTGCTGCCCAGGACAAACAAGCAATTATAGCTCAGGCGAGGGCTTTTTCAAAGGCGTTTGTGGCAAAGGATACTGAAAAAATAGTTCGCTTTTATACTACAGATGCCTCTATTTTTCCCAATCGCACCAAAATCCTGCAAGGCCATGAAGCCATTCGCAAATATTGGAGTTTTAACGCCCAGGTAGCCCATCTTGAACACAAGCTTATGCCCGAAAAAATAGAAATAGTGGGCAACACTGCTTATGATTACGGCTATTACAAAGGCACCACCCAACGACAAGGCAAGCCAGCATCGTCGTGGCAAGGCAAATATGTAGTGGTTTGGAAAAAAGTGCAAGGAGTTTGGAAAATGCACCTTGATATATGGAACAGTGTCAAGCAATAATTGCGTTATTGTCATAAAGAAATATTTTACCAGGTACAGCTACTTTGTTGTACCTGGTATTACTTTAGCTAAGTGCCTTGCATGAATTTGTGCATTACAACTTTTGGAAGAAATAATTTTAGTTTGTCAAAAAAGTTGACTTCATTTGCAGCAATGCTATAAGCATAACAAATTTGCTGCTTACAGCACTAGTTCTTTGTTATAAAAGTATGCCTTGGGCATACTCAAACTATCAATCATAATAATGGTTTGCTGGAAACAGCAATTAAAAAGGAATCGTGTGAAAATCACGAGCTGACGCGCAACTGTAAATTGGCGTGAGAGTTCTTATCTGTTATTTATCAAACACCACTGTTCGACTGTGAATGGGAAGGTGAGATAAGAATGCCAAAAGCCAGGAGACTTGCCTTATTATCAAGATAACACGCTTTCGCGATTTTGAAGTGATGTTAAAGACTGATACCTCTCTTAGATAAACCTCTTTGGGCAATTACCTGCCAACACAAGGCTTATTGTATACCTATCTACATGACCATACCCCTTGGGTGTGGCTTTGGGGCAAGGGTTGTATGCATTCTTTAGACACAAAAAATTTGCGAAAGCCAATACAAAGGCATTGAAATTATTTTTGTTCATCTAAGGAATGGCTGTACCCAAAGTTTAGCCCATTTCTGCAAATCACACATCAAATGTTGACAAATATTTTGGGGTACCCGCGCATTGGTGCCCATCGTGAACTAAAAAAAGCCTGCGAAAAGTATTGGAAAGGCAAAATTACGGTAGACGAATTGCTCAAAGTAGGGCAGGAGCAACGCGCCTTTAACTGGCAAACCCAACAAGAGCAAGGGGTAGATTTAATTCCTGCCAACGATTTTTCTTACTACGACCAAGTATTGGACGCTGTGCTCACTTTTGGCGTTATTCCTGAACGTTATCAATCGCTCAAGGCTTTGAGCAAAACCGACTTGTATTTTGCGATGGCAAGGGGGTATCAAAAAGGAAAAGATGACGTAATAGCCATGGAAATGACCAAATGGTTTGACACCAACTACCATTATATGGTGCCTGAGTTTGCGGCAAGTCAAACGTTTTCCTTGTACGACAACAAACCAGTGCGGGAGTTTTTAGAGAGCAAAGCCCTGGGCATTCATACCAAACCTGTATTGCTTAGCCCAGTGTCATTTTTATTATTAGGCAAAGAAAAAGAGAAGGGTTTTCACCGGATTACCTTACTTGAGCGTCTTTTGCCGGTGTATATAGAGCTACTGCGTCAATTGTGCGATGCAGGGGCTGACTGGATACAAATAGACGAACCTTTTTTGGTGATGGACTTGAGCAAGGAAGAGCAAAAAGCATTGCGCACTACCTATCAAACCATTAAAAAAGAAGTGCCTCAGGCAAAAATTATTCTTACCACTTATTTTGAAGGCTTGCGCCAAAACACCGCCTTGGCGTGTGAGTTGCCGGCTTGTGCCTTACACATTGATTTGGTACGCGATGTAAACCAGTTAGAGGCTGTATTAGATCACCTTAAGCCTGATGTAAGCCTTTCGTTGGGTTTGGTAGATGGGCGCAATATCTGGAAAAATGATTTTACCAAGTCTTTACCCATGATCAATCAGGCAGTTGAAAAGCTGGGACAAGACCGGGTGATGGTGGCTACTTCTTGCTCGCTGTTGCATACACCTTGTGACCTTGACCTGGAAACCAACGAAGAGGTGTTGCCTCCAGGCATTAAAAGGTGGCTGGCTTTTGCCAAACAAAAAGTAGAGGAGGTAGCAGTGTTGAAAAAGCTTTGCCAGTCTGATACCCACCAAAGCGTGAAACAGTGGCTTGCCCAAAATATGCTAGACATAGAAAGTCGTCAGCAATCGGAACTGATTCATAAATCTGAGGTGAAAAAACGAGTAGCTGCTATTAAGCCTGAAGACTACACCCGTGACAGCTCTTTTGAGACGCGACAGCTAAGGCAAAGAGAAAAGCTCAACTTGCCTGTGTTTCCTACCACTACTATAGGCTCTTTTCCGCAGACTGCCGAAATAAGAAAGCTAAGGCAACAATTTAAAAAAGGGCAACTTACCCAAGCGGAATACGAAGACTTACTCCGGCAAAACATTGAACAAACCATTCGCTGGCAAGAAAGCGTAGGGCTCGATGTATTGGTACACGGCGAATACGAGCGCAACGACATGGTAGAGTACTTTGGTGAGTTGCTGGAAGGTTTTGTGTTTACCAAAAATGGTTGGGTGCAAAGTTATGGATCGCGTGGGGTGAAGCCTCCCATTATTTTTGGCGATGTACAACGCAGCGAGGCAATGACAGTGCGCTGGAGCAGTTTTGCCCAACAACAAACCCAAAAACTGGTCAAAGGCATGCTTACCGGACCAGTCACTATTTTGCAATGGTCGTTTGTAAGAGACGATCAGCCGCGTTCGGTCACCGCCCAACAAATAGCCCTTGCCATAAGAGACGAGGTAAGCGACCTCGAAAAAGCGGGGATTCAGGTAGTACAAATAGACGAACCCGCCATCAGAGAGGGCTTGCCTTTGCGCACCAAAGATTGGGATGTGTACCTGAAATGGGCAGTAAATGCCTTTAGGCTTGCCTCGTCGGGGGTAAAAGACGAAACCCAAATACATACCCACATGTGCTATTCGGAGTTTAATGACATTATCCCCCAAATAGCCGCGATGGATGCCGACGTGATCACGATAGAAACTTCAAGGTCGCAAATGGAACTATTGGAGGCGTTCAGAGAGTTTCGTTATCCTAATGAGATTGGCCCTGGAGTGTATGATATTCATTCGCCGAGGGTGCCCTCTACCGAAGAAATGACCCACCTGTTACAAAAAGCGAGTGAGTTTTTGCCCGCCCAAAATATCTGGGTAAATCCCGATTGTGGGCTTAAGACCAGAGACTGGTCAGAAACCAAAGTAGCCCTGACTAATTTGGTAGAAGCAGCGAAGAAAATGAGAGAAATTACTGGGTAACATTTACCCATGAGGCAGTCTCATAAGAACATTATGCTATAGCCATGCCTGCCAGGTTTTCAGAAAACTGGCAGGCATAAGTTTCTTGAAACAAAAAAGCTTCAGAGTAGTTTTGGGTGAGAGCATATTTAATATCTGATGTTTTGGTTAGTTATTTCAAAATTTTACAAGCTCCAAAACCCATCGCCGATTGTCCGCCAAACCCACTCAAATAGCCCACCTTTAATAAATCTTGGGGAGCAGTAAGCTCAAAATCAAACAGATACCCCCTTACTTTAGTAGCCGATGCCTTACCTGTCTTGATCTCTATCAGTTTTGAGCGTACCCTGCTGTCCAATAGTTTAAAGTGCATAGGAGTGGTTGGGGTACAGTTACTGCCAGGAGAGGCAACAATGACCTGGTGTTGTAGGGCACTTTTGTATTTGGCGAGCAGGTTCTTGAAAAACAATGCCTCGTATTGATTGTGGGTAGGGGGCAGGTATTTTGCCTGTGTGTTGCCTTGGTCGGTCACCTCAAAATTGCTCACTACCAGTGGCGAAGTAGTCCGAAATTGCAAAGTATTGCTATCAATGCTAAAGGGCTGAGTATGGATGCTTTCTACCTGCAAGGGTACTTGGCTGTGCTTGTTGCCCAGGATAAAGGCGTGTTGCTCAAACAAAGTTTTAATCATCGATTCGGCTGCTTGGTCTACCAAAAAAGAAATGGTGAAGTCTATAGTGGGTGACAAAATCTCTAAGCCTTGGGGGGTGGTGTTAAACTGGGGCAAGTACAAGTTAGAAAAAGTAAATAATTTGAAGTTTTTAAACCCTTGCGTATACCCTTTATTGTGGAGAAAAGTAGCCAATTGGCTGTTGCTGTCTGCAATCATTTTATAAATCCAGGCGCTCAGCTCATACTGATACGAATAAGGCAACACAGCGTTTTGCCTGAGCACCTTAAAGGTGATTTTGAATACCATAATGGTTGCTAGATTTAGTTTTTTCACGAGATACACATTTTTTCGTTTTTTTTGAATTTTTTAATTTAATTTTATCTGTGAATCTCACCTGTTACTAAAACCTGGGTCATTGGGGTCAGCTTGCTGTGATAAACTGTACCTAACGCCTAACCCCTGGAACCCTGTTAGGGCTTCTAACTCATTACTTTAAATCATACAAAACTATTATGCACATCGCACACATAGCCATTTGGGTAAATAACCTGGAGAAAATGCGCAGTTTTTATACCACCTATTTCGATGCAATAAGTAACGAAAAATATGTAAACCCCAGTAAAAAGTTTTCCTCTTACTTTTTATCCTTTGGCAGGAGTGGTTGTCAACTCGAACTCATGCACCGACCCGACATTGCCAAAGCAATAGAACAAGTACAATTGGGGTTGGCTCATTTGGCGATAAGTGTAGGGAGCAAAGCAAAAGTAGATCAACTTACCCAACAACTACAAAACGACGGTTATCAGGTAATAGGAGCGCCTCGTACTACAGGAGATGGATACTACGAAAGCGTAGTGCTCGACCCAGAAGGCAATCAAGTAGAAATTACAATTTAGACAATGCCTCAGTAGCCTCTTGGCGCCAAGGACCAGAAACTTGAATTTCAATCTTTGTTTTAGTGGAAGTTGCTCTGAAAGTTGAATGTCATGTGCGTTATTCTTTAAGCCTCTAGTATGTTTCAATCCTTGTTTTAATGGAAGTTGCTCTGAAAGACATGTCGCCCACCAAATCACTCACCACACTATTATAGTTTCAATCCTTCTTTTAGTGGAAGCAGCTCTGAAAGCTTATAGCAAAACAAAACCACTGAAAAGTCTCGTTTCACCCCTTGTTTTAGTGGGTGTTGATATATTACCGCTTTCGCCTCGGTTGTGTGTCTTCACCATAGCCGTCAGGCTAATATTTTTTAGTGATTTAACCTGTCTTTCATTGCCAGATATTGATGTTTTAATCAGTGTTTGAAGATGGCGCGCTGCGTCCTCGCGCGTGCCCAGCCAAGCAAATTCTACGATGGCACACGCGAGGACGACGTGCGCCAGCAGCAGTTGATCTATTACCGCCCTCGCCTCGGTTGTGTGTCTTCACCAATTGATAAATCCCGCTACACGGGGGCGATCGAAACCCATTACTACGTTTCAATCCTTGTTTTAGTGGAAGTAGCTCTGAAAGTGAAGGTGCACTACTCGCTATCAGTCAAATGATGAGGTTTCAATCCTTGTTTTAGTGGAAGTAGCTCTGAAAGTTAAATATAACCACGTTAATATAAGTAAGTAACAATGTTTCAATCCTTGTTTTAGTGGAAGTAGCTCTGAAAGAGTATGAGAAAACCGCCCAACGCATTGACTTGCTGTTTCAATCCTTGTTTTAGTGGAAGTAGCTCTGAAAGTGCTACTTGTTTGGTTATTTGATTGCATAAGATTGGTTTCAATCCTTGTTTTAGTGGAAGTAGCTCTGAAAGGGTGGTGCTTGGTGGGGTTGGTGTAGAAAAGTGGGGTTTCAATCCTTGTTTTAGTGGAAGTAGCTCTGAAAGCACAACCAGGCTATCCACCAGAGTACACAGGAGATGTGTTTCAATCCTTGTTTTAGTGGAAGTAGCTCTGAAAGTTCCAGTGTGCTTTCTTAACTCTTCTGTTGTTTTTAGTTTCAATCCTTGTTTTAGTGGAAGTAGCTCTGAAAGTGCCTAAACGTCAATTTATAGGTGCAAATAAAAAGCGTTTCAATCCTTGTTTTAGTGGAAGTAGCTCTGAAAGCGAAAAAGCAAAGCAGTATATAGAGATAGCAGGGCGTTTCAATCCTTGTTTTAGTGGAAGTAGCTCTGAAAGAAATGAGAGGGCCGCAATGCAGGAGGTTGTTACCCAGTTTCAATCCTTGTTTTAGTGGAAGTAGCTCTGAAAGCAGCCCTTGTCGATTTGGGAGCACCACAGCCAAGCAAGTTTCAATCCTTGTTTTAGTGGAAGTAGCTCTGAAAGTCCTACATTCTCACCCTTTGACGCTTTGAACTTCAGTTTCAATCCTTGTTTTAGTGGAAGTAGCTCTGAAAGGTAAGAAGCTTTAAGCCTAATTCAAAGCTGATGCTGTTTCAATCCTTGTTTTAGTGGAAGTAGCTCTGAAAGAGCTGAAAAAGAGCAGCTTAATGACCTTGTTGCTGCAAGTTTCAATCCTTGTTTTAGTGGAAGTAGCTCTGAAAGTACGATCGATCAAATTGAACACGAGGCAGGATTGAGTTTCAATCCTTGTTTTAGTGGAAGTAGCTCTGAAAGTCGTCTTTCTTTGTTATCAGCTAAATATCAGTGAGTTATAGCATAATCACTATAGGCTAAAAAGCAAAAAAATCAAGAAGTCAAAGAGCTTTTGATGCCTGTTTTAGCAAGTTTTCCGAATAGATAACTCACTCATTTATAGAGCATTAAAGGCATATTTGGTGCCACCCCAAATAAATTGCCCTCCGGAAAAGGCACCACCCGATCAAAACAGGTGTTTTATTTCCCACAATATGCATATCTTTTTTTAGATTTGGTAGCCTTTGCCAAAGTATTTTTATCCTCCACTGAGGCACCTGTTGCCCAGTGTGCCCACCAATACAATTCACCCAATACTACCTATTGCCCGAAGCGATCAAGTAGGCTTTTTTTGAGTAAAAAAAATCAAATATCATCACTTTTGAGGCCACCATCCGCGATTTGGGTTTATTCAGGAAGACATAGCACAAATCATTTTGCTTAAGATACACCTGTTTTATAGTGGTTTTGATAACAAAAGTCTGCCAAAGCACAAAAACCTCGACTACCAACTACCAACTATCGACTAAATCGCCAGCCCAACACATTTGCTCACCCAACAGCAGCGGGTTTTTCAAACATAAGTATCGGTTCGCCTTGCT
>NZ_CANLRP010000029.1 GCF_947493425.1 uncultured Microscilla sp.
GGCAATAAAAATAACGAAGTATCAAGGCGAAAAATCACCCCTTAGAGTGTAAATTTATTTTTGAACAATTCCTAAGAGTGATTAAAATAAAATTAAGTAATATTTTAAAACATTGAGCTAACCACTCATTCTAAAGGAAAGTAATTAAAATAGTTGATTTATGAAGCTGGCTTATAGTTTATTAGTTCTGTTAATTTTTGCAGGATGTACTAAAACTCCTGAACCAAATAATACAAATCAGTTTATCAAGTTTTTTGGGAGTTCTAAAAACGAAACTGCGAATGCAATGGTTTCTACCACTGATGGTGGTTATCTAATTGTAGGTTCTACTACATCATTTAACCTTTATGAACAAGCGTTTTTGGCAAAAGCAGATGCCAATGGTAATGTACAGTGGACACAACATTATGGGATTGATTCTACTAATGATGGCAATGTGACGGTGGCTCGTTCAGCTATAGAGGTAGATGGCAACTTCCTGGTGTTGGGAGAAGGAACCAAGGGTGATACGACTAACTTCTTACTCTACCAGGTTGATGCGAGTGGTACACAGCTAGGTTATAAAGAATATGCTACTACAACCAAAACAGATCAAGGGTATTATATCTCAGCAGTTAATGGAGGGTATATGATGATAGGTACCACTGGTGATGGAACAATTGCCCAAAATAATAATATTAAAGCAATTAAAATTGATAATAACAGAGAGGTAGTATTTGAGAAGTCTGATGGAATTACAAATGCAGTAGACGGTTTAGGTAATATCATCGAAATATCTACTCAAGTTAACGGGGCAGATGTGAATGACTTCTTGTGGGTGGGAACCTCGAAAAGACTGCCTGAAGACACCGATGCAAGAATTATTCGTTTGAATGACATTGGTGGAATACGTTGGGAAGAAAACTACGGAAAACTAGATAGCAAGAATCAAACAGGTACTGAGATAAAGGTTGATGGGAAAGATTATGTAATTGTTGGCAATACCAACCTAAACGATAACGGTGATGTATACATAGTGAAGGTTGATGCAGACGGAAAGTTATTGGCAGAGTATGTGGTTTCCTTGGAAAACGAACAAATTGCAGAAAGCATAGAGCCTGTGTCTGATGGGTATATAGTAGCAGGAACCAATGTTTTGAAAAGAGAGGCATTAACGAATAATATCACTGCGTCTACTGCTTTTTTGATGAAGGTAAAAGCGGATGGTACTATGGATTGGGTCAAAGAGTTTGGAGATTTAGGTAAAGACGTGGATGGTGTAAATAGTGGACGTTTTGTAAAAGCCATAAATGGAGGAAGCGAAGGCTACCTCTTACTAGGTTCTTTCGATTTCTTTGGTAGCTCTGTTATGGGATTGGTTCGTACAAGTAGTGATGGTACCACACTCAACAAATAATCATTCTTAAATATAATATTTTATAAAAAAAGCGAAAGTAAGCCAATCTTAATGATAGCTTACTTCCGCTTTTTTTTGATATGTAGCTATTATACGTTGAATCTGAAGTGCATAATATCACCATCTTCAACTACATATTCTTTGCCTTCTTGTGATATTTTACCTGCATCGCGACACGCCGATTCACTACCGTATTGCTCATAATTAGGTAACTTAATTACTTCTGCCTTTATAAAACCACGTTCAAAATCAGTGTGTATTACCCCAGCTGCCTGAGGAGCTTTGAACCCATTGGTAATAGTCCAGGCGCGTACTTCTTTTTCACCTGCAGTAAAATAAGTAATAAGATTTAACAAAGAGTAAGACGCTCTGATAAGGCGATTCAACCCTGATTCGGTCAAATTATACTCGCTCAAAAACTCCATTTTTTCCTCTTCTGTTTCTAGCGTAGCTATTTCAGCTTCTATGGCCGCTGATATAATTACTACTTCTGCATTTTCATCTTTTACTGCTTCTTTGAGAGTGTCCACGTATTGGTTACCATCTATTACAGAGGCTTCGTCTACATTGGCAGCATAAATTACAGGCTTGATAGTGAGCAAGTGCAAATCGTAGATAGATTCAAGCTCATCTTCGCTTAAGTCCATGCTGCGAATATTTTGTCCACTTTCCAGCACTTCTTTTATTTTATTGGCAATTGCCATGTGCTTCTTGGCTTTGGCATCTCCGGTTTTTACTACCTTCTGCAAACGCTGGATACGCTTCTCGATACTATCAAGGTCTTTAAATTGCAGTTCAGTATCTATTACTTCTTTGTCGTTAACGGGGTTTACCTTGCCGTCTACGTGTACAATATTATCATCTTCAAAGCAGCGTATTACATGAATGATTGCGTCAACTTCTCTGATATTTGCCAAAAACTGGTTGCCTAAACCTTCTCCTTTACTGGCTCCTTTTACCAACCCTGCAATGTCTACAAACTCAATTACTGCAGGCAAAACTTGTTGGGGGTTTACTAACTTTTCTAACACTTTTAAGCGTTGATCAGGTACTTGTACAACCCCTACATTAGGCTCTATAGTACAAAAAGGATAATTGGCTGACTCAGCTTTAGCACTTGATAAAGCATTGAATAAAGTAGATTTACCCACATTGGGTAGTCCTACAATTCCACATTGAAGACTCATTGATCTATATTTATTTTATTGATATTATTCAAAAGTTTTTGCAAAGTTATAAAAACTAAGGATACTAAAGAATGATGTAAAAATAAGTTGTTTGTTTCTAGGCAGAGATTTTTTTGTCGGTGAGACCTGCTTTGTACTTAGAAAACTTGTAGGCATAAAAAAACGACTGCCTTTCAAATAAAAGACAGCCGTTTGAATGGTATATGAGTGTATTACTATTTGGTTTTGCGAATAGAGCCAAACCCACTTTTATTAAATCGGGTAATGGCAGGATTGCCCTTATAACGAATACTACCTACACCGCTTACTGATGCATATAATTCTTTTTGAGCATTTATTTTGATGCTACCTGCACCACTTGATTCACTTTTTATAATATTTGCTACCAAGCCATAAGCATTGATAGAGCCTGCGCCGCTTAAGTCTACATCTAAACGATTGGTTGTTCCTTTAAGACGGATGCTTGATGCCCCTGAGAGGTTACAAATAAGGTGTTGGGTGTTAAACGCTAATTGCAAACTTCCAGCACCACTGTTTTCCAAATAAAAGCGTTCTGCCTTGATTGTTGATTCACCACGTATACTTACCGCACCACTTAGGTCAATGGCGTTGAGTTGCTGAAAGGTTAATTCAATTTTTACATTGATATTATTGTATTTTGAATGTTTACGTTTTTTAAGCGAAACATATAAAGTGTTGTTTTTTACTCTAGTAATTATTTCCTCATTTTCAATGTCACCCTGGAGGGTAACTTTTGCCGAATGGCTAGTACCTTGCTTGAGTACAATGCTTGCTGCACCACTTACTTTGAGTTTGGTAAAACTACTTAAGTTACGAGTAGACGTTTGCTGAGCCTGTGCACTAATGACCAATGCAAATAAAAGGGTAAGAGAGTAAAGTATTCTTGTCATAATTTTAAAGTTATATGGTTTGTAATCGAAGGACAGACAAGAAAAAGAAGAGTTGCAGGATAATTGAAAAATGGGGCAACTATTTGTTTATACTTTGAACGGGATAAAAAAACGTTTTTAGATTTTAATCTTTGCATCGCTTTGCGCAACCATTTAACCATCAAGCGCAGCGGAACAATGAGCGGAGCGACAACCATTGGAATTACTAGTTTTCGGTTAACCATGCCGTTTTAAGTATAAATCAAATTCTGTGATGGTGGCAGTATAAAAGAAGGCAGGTTGAAAAAGTTTGTCAGAAACAGCTGTCCTGACAAACTTTTGTAAAAGAAATGAGGCTATTTTTTAGTGCTTGTGCCAATTACTTTAAACTCTACCCTTCTGTTTTTGGCTTTGTTTTTTTTGCTGGTATTGGGCACCAATGGTCTGGCAGATCCATATCCTTTAGACACGAGTCGTTTTTTATCTACCCCTGTTTTAATGAGATAGGTAAACACCGATTGAGCGCGTTGTCTTGATAAACGCATATTGCGTGCATATACCCCTACGTTGTCGGTATGGGCAGATATTTCGAGTTTAATATCTCTGTTGTTTTCCATAAGCTGCACCACCTTAGCCAACTCTACATAAGAGTCTTCATCGAGTTTAGAAGAGCCCGATGCAAAGTTGATATGGCTGAGTACAATCTTGGCATTCATTTTTAACACCTCAAGTGCTACAGTCAATTTAATTACATCACCTGGTTTCAGTGTATCTGTCTTTACCTCAAACGATTGAAAGAAATACCCCTTGGCATTGGCTTCAAAAGCATATTTACTGTCGCGATTCAAAAACACGGTAAGCTTACCTTCCTTTGTCGCTTTTGTAGTGGTTCTATTGTTGTTCAAGTTGGTATACTTCACCAAAGATGAAAGGTTTTTACCTGTTTCTTTATCTACAATCGTTAACAGCAACTTGTTAGCGTTAGACTTTAGCGAAATAGTGGCTATATAGTCTTGTCCCCGTAACAACTTGCGAGTATCAACCTTGCCTTGGAAAAAATCATAACCTAATGCTGTAATTTCAACCGTATATTCTGATTGAGACTCTACTGCAGTGCTATATTTGCCATCAATTGCCACTGTATTTAAAGTTACAATGCGGTTTTTGCTCGTGTTAATTACTTTTACATGAGCTTCTACTGGTTCATTGGTTTCTTTATTGACAATAGTAAGTCTGATAGAATGGGACAGGTGAGCAGGAGGGAGGGCTATATGGTTATCTAATTTTTTGAGCGAGTCGTCTACAGTGTTGTCACTAAGGTCTACTTCTCTAATCAAAGGCAAATAGTTTTTAGCTTTGATCTCAAGGGCATATTTATAACCTCTTCGCAACTTTGCAGCAAATTTGCCATCTTTTTCTTTAAAAGAGCTCACTGCTTGAACGGGAGTATTCTGATTAGCACTGTCTTTTACCAAAATACTCACTTTAGCTTCTACCGGTTTTTTAGTCAACGAATCAATTACTTTGCCTTCTACCCGAGTAAATTTTTGTAATTGAAGATAATCAGGTAAAGGGGTTACTTTAAAAATATCTGCGTTACGTCGTCCTTTAGTATTAAAGTACATCACATTACTGCTTAGCGGAATAGTGGCCAATTGATCCTTTTTACTAGTATTAATAAAATCTAATGCTTTAGGCATAGTCCATTTGCCTGTGAGGTCAAGTGTAGATACATAAAGATCAAAATTTCCTTTTCCCCCTTTGCGTATCGATGAAAATATAAGTGTGGCATTGTCAGGCATAATGCGTGGACATTTTTCGCAGCCATTATTAATTACATTGGGCAAAGCCTCAGGCGTTTGCCAGGTGCCATTTGTACCTTTACGACTCACGTACAACACATAACATATTCCTTTGTATTTGGTAATCTTTCCATCTTCGCCTACTTTTATATGATAAGGATCTTTATTTTTGAGAGGGTTTTTTCGTTTGGCTTTATAATTTTTTACTTCACCAGTAGTATCACGTCGCATAAAATACAGACTCATACCATCGGCTGCTATCGAGGGAAACCCCTCGTATTGGTCGCTGTTTACAGGGCTACCTATACTGATAGGTTCTCCCCAGGTATTTCCGTTTTTTATGGCATAATAAATATCCCGATTGTCGGTGGTGTACGAAGCACAAAAATACAAGGTATCAGCATTTTTGCTCAAACTTGGACCCGCTACGTAATGTGCCCCCCCCTGATAATTGTTAATACTACTAAGGGCTTGTGGTGGTGACCATTTACCCTCGTCATTTAATGTACTTTCGTAGAGTTTCCAATGCCTTTCTTCGTTGTTGTTTGATTGGAATATCAGTGTTTTTCCGTTAGTGCTCAGGGTAGGGGCGTATTCTACATAACGTTTGGTATTGATGGGGTCACCAATGTTGGATACCTGATAGTTTTTATCTTGAGCTTGTAGCTGCATTCCTCCCAGAAGAGCCAAAGTTGTTATCAAATACCACGTTTGTAAATACTGTTTCATAGAATGTATATTTTATTATTTTGACTAGTTTGTTTCTTGGGGATGGTTTAAAAATAAAGTCCTGTAATTTAACAAAGCGGCAAGTCCCAACCCAAGGAAGGAACAAGTTTAAAATGCTTACAGTTTCGACGTTTCAGGGTAAATGTATTTTGCTACCATTCCTTATACAAGTTTGGGTTAAAATACTGGCACTAAAGCCAATTGAGCTGTAGAACAATATAAAGTATAAACGGTTTTAATCAAAGCGAATGGCTTTAATAGGGCGTACAGTACTGATAAAAGTTGCCGGAATTAATATAACCAAAATTAAGGCAAAAATGAGTAAATTTAAGGTCAAAATCACTCCCCAGTTCCAATCTATAGGTACTGTATCCATATAGTAATTTTCAGGATCGAGTGGGATAAGATGCAAATAGTATTGTAGGGCACATATACCCAAGCCTACCAGGTTTCCAATCAACATGCCCCTGAATATAAGTCTGATGCCCCTCATCAGAAATATACTTTTAATCTGTGAATTAGTAGCACCTATTGCTTTCAATACCCCAATCATATTAATACGCTCCATGATCATAATCAAAAAGATAGAAATCATATTAAAGCAAGCCACAATCAGTATTAACCACAAAAAAATCTTTACATTGGTGTTGAGTAAGGTAAGCCAGTCAAAAATTTCTTCGTATTTGCGTGGGGTCGTTTGCATTTGCATATCATACTCCATCTCTTCAAAAACCTCTTTTTGCACAGAGTCAAGTCGTCGGAAATCATTGATAAATACTTCGTAGCCACCTACCAGTGTATCTGCCCAGCGGTTAAGTTTCTGGATAAGGCGTATATCGCTTAACACAAATTTTTCGTCAAACTCTTCCATGCCCGATTCATAAATGCCTACAATGTGTAGTTTGCGAATGGCAGGAGGGTCTTGCACAAAATATACGTAAATACTATCGTTAACTTTAAGGTGGAGTTTATGGGCAATTTTTTGGCTAATGATGAGTTCTTTGGAGGCTTTGTCTTTAGGAAACTTCAAAAAACGACCTTTGACCATGTTTTTAGTAAACTTGCTTTGTGTGTAATCGGTGCCAATCCCTTTAAGTAATACCCCCATTACCTCATCAGAGGTTTTAAATATACCAGGTTTCATGCTAAATGCATGCAGCGTTTCTACATTGGGTAGGGTATTTTTGTAGTTTTTAAATAAGCGGGTATTAGTATTGATGGGTTTTTCTTTGTAAGAATTGCCACTGTTAAACTGGGTAACTTGAATATGCCCTACAAAGCTAAATATTTTGTCATGAATGGTATTACGAAACCCCTCAAGCACGCCAAACGCCACAATGAGAATTGCCAGACCTATGCTAATACTGGCAATGGCTATACGGGTAATAATGCCCGAAAAAGCTTTGTCTTTACCTTGCGCTAAGCGTGCTGATACAAAATTGTACAGCCAGGTATTGTAAGACAGGTTGGCAAAGAAATTCTTTTTGGCAGTTTTTTTCAAAATCCTAATGACTACATTTGAACAAAAAGCAAAATTAACCGAATATTTGATAAATCCATGTATAAAACTTATTTGAAAGCCTTACAGTTGATTAACATCCATAAAAGTAGCCTTTGTCTGTTAGTGTTTGCCTTGGTTACCAGTAACTTAACTGCTCAAGTGGACACTGACAGTACCTCTATGACCGATAGTGTCAAGGTGCAGGTAGGTGCTGCCCAAATGAACAAATATATACCCCTGCTCAAAGGCAAAAAAATAGCCTTGGTAGTGAACCAGACATCAGTAGTGGGCAACACTCATTTGGTAGACAGTTTGTTAGCGCTAAACCTGGCTATTCAAAAAGTATTTGCACCTGAGCACGGCTTCCGGGGCAAGGCAGATGCTGGCGAACACGTAAAAAATTCCAAAGACACCAAAACTAATTTACCTATAATATCGCTGTATGGCAAAAACAAAAAACCAAGCCCACAGCAATTGGCTGATATAGATTGGGTAATTTTTGATATTCAAGACGTAGGTGCCCGTTTTTATACTTATATCAGCACTATGCACTTGGTAATGGAAGCTTGTGCCGAAAATAACAAAAAAGTGTTGGTACTTGACCGTCCCAACCCTAACGGACACTATGTAGCAGGTCCTATGTTAGATTCTCGCCTTAAATCATTTGTGGGCATGCACCCCATACCCATAGTGCACGGGCTTACTGTAGGTGAACTGGCGAAAATGATTAACCAGGAAAAATGGCTCAAGGGAAGGCAAAGTTGTAACTTGACCCTTATAAAAGTAAAAAACTATACTCACCAAACCCGCTACAATTTACCAGTAAAACCCTCGCCTAATCTACCGAACAATTTATCTATAGCACTTTACCCTTCGTTGTGCCTGTTCGAAGGCACTCAAATAAGCGTAGGCCGAGGTACCTATTCTCCTTTTCAGATGATTGGTTATCCTGAGAAAAAGTTTGGCAAAGATACATTTACCCCTAAAAGTATTCCCGGAATGTCTAAATATCCCAAACACCAAAACAAAGTGTGCTATGGCATAGATTTCCGTCATAAAGATAATATGGAGCTTATGAAAGGTTTTTCGCTTAAGTATTTGATAGACTATTACCATAAGTTTGGCAATAAAGCCAAGTTCTTTAATGGATACTTTGATACCTTAGTGGGCAATTTTAGTTTACAGCAAAAAATAAAGAAAGGCTGGACGGCAGAAGCCATCGAGAAATCTTGGGAAAAAGACTTGAAAAAGTATAAAGCCCTTCGGAGGAAATACTTATTGTATGCAGAGTAGGAGGGGAGAAAGCTATAAAATCCAAAACCCCTCAGCAAACTTGATTTTTCTGAGGGGTTTTATTGAGTGATGCCCCAGTGAGCTTATTTTTTAGCGATAAAAACCAGCGTAGAGGTGCCTTGTTTAAAGTGTAAAGCATTTTTTTTCTCTTTATTCAATGGAGCGTACAAGTCCATAAAACCACAACTGAGCATGTAATAACGCAGGTGAAAGTTGGTATAATTAGACGAGGGTGTCATTCTAAACCTAGTTTTGTTCACTTCTGCGGTAGTCACCATCTTATAAGCTTCTTTTTTCTTAAAGTCTAACACAAGTTGTTGCCTTTTAAAGAAAGCTCCATTTTCCAAAATGTTACCGTCTTTGTCTTCTTGATGTGAGTATACCCAAGTTTTGCCCTTAAAGTCAAAAGTCATCATTGCCTTATACTCTTTGGCACTTCTTTTTTTCTTTTGGGCCATCACGTTGCCACCAGCAAAAAGTAATGTGATTAGGCATAAAATAGCGAGTTTTTTCATAGTATTTTGGTCTATATGATGAATGGTTTTAGTTGGAAGGGGAACGTAGCTCAAAAGTAGTTTGTTGGGATGTTTTGCCTATAGTTCAACTTTAGTTTTTTTACCTACCCCCTTTTGTGTTTGAGATTGTCTTTTTTTTTAGGGAGTAAATTAAAAATACTTAGGAAAATGTTCAAAATAAGTGTCGATCCTTAACACCTACTAAGTAAGGTTTTCTCTAACATCAATTTGAGAGGCTTTACGGGCGGGGTAATATGCTGCCAAAAAAGTAATCAAGACAATGGTAATACAAGTAAATATAAAATCTATAGGTTTAAGTTTTACCGGATAAGCTTCTACCACAGTAGTAGAGGTGCCCATACCTATAAACCCATACTTCTGTTGAAGTATGGCAAGGGTTGTAGCTACCAAAAGCCCAATTATTGCCCCACTAAAAGCAATGATTCCTCCCTCCATCATAAATATCTTACGGATAGTTTTAGCTGAGGCTCCCATAGATAAAAGCACTGCTACATCTTTTTTCTTATCAATCATGAGCATCATCAGCGAAAAGAAAATATTGATAGAGGCAACCAATAAAATAAAAGATAATGTGATGTATACAAAAAGCTTTTCTATTTGAATTGCTTTTAACAAGTTGGCTTGTTGTTCGTTACGGTCAAGCACCTTAAAGTTATTGCCCAAAACCTCTTTAATGCCCTCTTTTGTAGCATCAGTATCTGCCTTTTCTTTGAGTTGAATTTCGAGCGAAGTGCGTCGGTTATCGTATTGCAATAGGTTAGCGGCAAACTTCAAAGGTACAAATACATAGCTTGCATCATATTGTTGTTCCAGTGAAAAAACACCAATCGGGAAAATCGCTTTTTTATTGATCAATTTTTTTTCAGCATTAATACCCAGCGTTATTTTTTTTACCTTTTTAGGGTACCAAAGCTGCAGTGCGTCAAAGTCGTTACGTAAACCAATAGCAAGTGTGTATTGTACCCCTTGTCCTATGACTGCCCTGGGGCGTCCGTTTTTATACAAAGCAAATTCCCCTTTTCGAATGGCAGAGTCCATACGGGTTTGTTCCAGGTAGTTTTCACTTACACCCTTAATTTTCACTACCATTTGCCCATTTTTATAGCGCAAAACAGCATTGTCTTCTATTATTTCACTGACAATTTTTACTCCTGGTACTGCCTCAATTTTTTTGATCAAGTGAGGAGTTACTTCAAACGATTTACCTTTGATGGGTTCTACCTTAAGCTCTGGGTTAAAAGTATCGTGCAAGCCTTGAATTAATTCTTGCAAACCATTAAACACTGATAATACTAAAATAAGGGCTATAGTACCAACCGCCACTTCTATCATAGATAAGATAGAAATGACGTTGATAAATTGCTTTTTATGTTTTGAAAAAAAATATCGGCGAGCGATAAATAAAGGTAAATTCATAAGAGTCTTTACTTCATACAACCAGTTGGTTAACGTGTCTCTTCGTCACCTTCGTTGTTGCTGCTGGGAGGAATGTCAAGGTTGTCAAATAGCTC
This sequence comes from uncultured Microscilla sp., assembly GCF_947493425.1. Taxonomy (GTDB): domain Bacteria; phylum Bacteroidota; class Bacteroidia; order Cytophagales; family Microscillaceae; genus Microscilla. Next base: position 10,846 of record NZ_CANLRP010000029.1, read on the forward strand.
ATCCATTTTTTGTACGTAATCACTGGTATCATCCAGAAAAAAACGGAGCTCAGGTATAGCTCTTACCTGGTTTTTTATTTTACGAGCCAATACCTGCCTGATCATCTTGTTGTTGTCCTCAGCGATATCTACCACAGCTTGTTTATCGCTTGCTGCCAAAATGCTTAAATATACATAAGCAATCCCCAAGTCGGGGGTGACTTTTACATTAGTGATAGTTACAAAGTGAGTCTTAAAAATGTCTTTGACTTCTCTTTGAAAAATATCTGCTAAGTCTTTCTGTATAAGTCGGGCAAATTTTTGTTGTCTTTTTGATTCCATTGGCACAAAGTTACAGTTAATTTGATTATTTTTTTAATACTCTTAGGAGAATTTCATTTTTACTGTAATTTTGCTTGCAATTTTTTTGCAGTGATAAAGGCTTGTTTAAACTCTTGCCATCAATACCTGAAATTTACTCTTTTAGCTTACATGATTGAGTGCCAGACAAACACTGAAAACCACAATAAATCACTACTGTTTTGATTACTTTTTTCAGAATAAACGCCGCTTATAAATTTATTTTTTTATTCCTGCTTTTTGTCGGGTTACGTTTGCCTTTTATTATCAATGGCCTGCCTTTGACTATACCAGAACTTAACTGGATGTTGATTGGCGAAAAAATGAACATGGGCTTTAGCCTGTACGACAAAATTTGGGATGATATCAGCCCGTTGTCAGCGTTGATTTACTGGCTCATGGATCGTTTCTTCGGAAAATCGTACTTTGCTTATCAAATCATTGCCTCAGTGTTGGTGTTTGCCCAGGCTATTATTATCAATGATATCTTTCGCCGCCGTCAGGTTTTTGTTGAAATTACCCTTTTACCCGCGTTTTTGTACCTTGTCATTACCAGTTGTTTTATTGACTTTTACATTCTATCACCCGCTTTGCTTGCCAACACTTTTATGTTGTTAGTGATCAACTATACTTTGTGGCATGTAAACGAAAAAAGTAGAAAAAATGCTGTGTTTGAAATAGGGGCTTATACTGGAGTAGCCACCTTGTTTTTTCTTCCTTCTTTCTTCATTATTTTAGTGCCGCTTTTTTCTTTTATGTTACTTACAGGCACCAAACTCAAGGGTTATTTTCTAATGCTGTTTGCGTTTTTGTTTACTATAGGTATTTCATTTCTCACCTTCTATATGAGCAACGACGAATACAGTTTTTATCGCAGCTACTTCGAGTCTGTAGTGTATGTAAGCAAGCAATTGTACCTATCGCCTCGTAGCCTGCTTATAATTTTTACCATTCCTTTACTTATCACCATTTGGGCAATGGCAACCATCAGCGGGCACCGCTACACCAATTACCAAAACCGTTGTCGTCGTATTATGTCTTTTTGGTTATTTGCGTCATTGATTTCTGTCTTCTTAAGCACTAAAATTTCTGCCAATAACCTGGTGTTTGCCATTCCGGCAATGACGTTCTTTTTGAGCCACATGTTTTTAAACCTGAAGCGTGCCTGGTTACGCGAACTATTATTTTTGTTATTAGTGTTGTCAGTCGCATTCAGTGGTTACGCCATTGTTTATCGTTTTTTACCAGAAGTAGCTTACAATACTCCAGTAACTCAAGTAAAACTTGATCGTTTGTTAGTGAAAAAGCACTCGATACAAGAGGACTTAAAGGGTAAAAAAATTCTGGTACTGGGCAGTAATATCAGTTATTATCAGGGAGCACAACTGGCCACCCCTTACCTTAATTGGGAATTGTCGCAGCACCACTTCTCTAATATGAACCAGTATAATATTATGAAAGAAATTTATGAAAACTTTAAGCAAGACTTACCAGATGTAATCATAGATGAAAAAAACTACTTTCAACAAATACTGGCTCCTTTGCCCATCATCGCCAATCAATACATCAAACGGGCAGGAACCAATATGTATATCATAGATCCCCGTTTACAAAGTAAGAAGTAGAGGTTATCTAAATGTCAGGGAAATTGATTTTTTCTGGCTTTTGTTTTGAGTACTCGGTCAAAAGTCATATATTTGTAATGTTAGAATAGACTGACACTGTCAGTCATTCTTTCCATAGCTGGTTGAAGGATCTTAGGGGAGAGAGTTTAAACTCTTTACCCTGAGCATCTTTTTTTTTGTCCCTACCCCAAAAATATTCCCTTTCTTTAATTCAAATATTACTTGCTTGATAAAACCCTTTGTAGTTTTACTTTGGTATCTTTGCGCTTTCCAAAAAAACACATCAACAATACAATGATACAAAAGCTCAAAAAAACAGGCATTGACCGTTTAGATAATTTTCTATATGAATTTGCCCCTATCGATTTAACTTGGTGGGACAAAGACCACCTCACAGCCCTTGAGGTAGAGACAAGAACTCATGAAGATAAACAAGATTATTCAATATGTATCGTCTTTTGTCCTGAGGCAGAAGGGTTGTTAGAGCGAACCATTGTGTTTTATACTGCTTTTAACGATCATGAATTGACCGAAACCACACTAATAGACAAAGATGTATTAGAGCATTTACAAGATGATATTCAACTGGAGTTTTCTGAAAATCAAAATGCTTACTTTACCGACGATTTCAACGAGACAAAATCTGTTCTAAGTCATATTTTTCACTTAGTAAAAGACCAAAAAACAGTGGAAAGGTACCCGTTGGAAGAGGGGGATGGTGAGCTTAAGGCAGGGGACATATTAGATCACTTTATAGGGATGATACACATCAACTCAGCAGAGTTTACCAAAGAAAGCATTGCTGAACATTTAAAAACAGGCATCGAATATGAAGGACAAGAATACCTAGAAGCCTTACAAGAAGATATTAAAAATGGAATAGCCGCCAATTTTCAGGACGAATATGCAGTGGAGATTGAAAAACCTGCCCTGGATTTGATTATTGAGGTAGTAAATGAATACAAGTAAACCTGGTTGCCTACGACTTACCCAATATGATCTTTTTCTGGACTGTATAGGGTAAGTTGATAGGTATTAGAAATAGATAGCTACCTGTTTTTGTTCAAGTAAGCTTCTTGGACTACATTCATTGGGTAAGTAGTGACGATGGGTACGTTTTTTTGTCCACCTGTTTTATTCAGTGCTTCATGTTTGCCAGAGTATACCCTAAAAATAATTTGTTTATCGATGGGTTGCAACTGATAAGTAATCATAAGCATACTGCCTTTTACCTCAAAACGAGTCACCAGCGTATTGCCCAGCATATAAGCATCCAGTAAAATAGAATTTTTTTCGTCTATAATAAATTTGCCATTGCCCTTATCCAGTAACTCATAAGGGCGGATTTGCATGCTGCTTCCTTCTCCATAAATCACAGTCCAACTATAGCGGGTACTAGAGTCGGTGGGTTGTATATTGAGTGTCATCGGAAAACTCAATGGTTTGCCATCTTTGGCATTGTCTACTTTAAGTTGACCTTTCCAAGTGCCTAGCCAGCTTGATATTGAGCTGGTTTTGGTGTTTTGAGCTTGTGCGCTAAAAATAAATAATTGTAAACCAAGTATCAGTATTAATTGCCTCATGTAATGGATTGATTATATCTCCAAAGTTATAAAGTTCTATATAATTTGGCGAAAAGTGTACCAAGAATAAAGCAAATAAGAAATGGGGTAAAAATAATCTGGCCCTGCTTCAAAATAAAAAACCACCTGCTTCGGGCAAAACCCGATTGGCGAGGTGGTAAGCAAGCATTCTGACATCAGTTATTAAGCCAGCCTTTAGTTGATAATATTCAATTCAGCATATTTTCTTAAAAGCCAAACAAGCCCCCATTTTATTGAAGTTTCCAAATCAGTCCTAACCTCAAACTTGTAAAAAATGGTTTTACCCGATAAGCAGTATTGGCTTGATTGATGTCATTGAGGTAGTAGTTAAAGGTAGGTTTGATATAAAACCCGACTTTTTTGCTCAATGGCAATCGCAGGTCATACCCCAGGTTGATTACATGTTGAATACGTGAACTGCTTTCTTTGACCACTTCATTTTTGGTTTGGGTAACTGTACCAGTGGCTTTATTGATAGCCACCCCCAAGTAGAGTTGGTGTTGCCAGTGTTTGCCAAACAATAGATAGTTAATTCCCATCTGTACCCCTACATCCTGATATTTGTAACGGTAACTTTCGGTTTCAGAACTATAAACTGGTGTCGCAATTATTTCACTGCTACTCACTACATCCACTATAATACTGTCAGGTACCGTATTTCTGAAACTGTACCCAATGTGGTTGTTGAGTTGAGTATAACTCAGACCCCATACTACGCTCCATCGGCGCGATAAGTGATTCTCCAGCATGATACCCCCACTAAAGCCTAAGTTATTGCCCGAAAACACCGTGTTTTTTACCAAACCTTGAATAATCACCTCATCCTCTTTGTTAGTGATCAAACGATGAGCATTGTAAGTAGGTGCAACAAAAGCCCTCAGTAAAAGCCCTCGTTTAGTTTTCTTTTTTGTTTCGGAGTAAGGCACTTTTTTTAGCTCCAAAGCATATTTTTTTGTTGCCATCATTGGCAAACTTTTCGTTTTTAAAGGCGAGACACTAAAATGCTTTGAATGATTTTTCTGAGTACTTTTTGCCCCTTTTTTAGTCAGCTTGGGGATTATTATTGAGTTTGTCCCTACGATTGTTTGTTTATCATTTCCTTTGTTTTTTTGGTTTGTCACCAATTTGTCTTTTGGTTTGGTGGTATTTGGGGTTGTCTTTACTACTTTTGGTTTGTCACTGCCTTTGGTTGCTTGGATTATCACCAATTTGCCTTTTGGTTTGTTGGTATGTATAGTATTCGGCGTTGCCTTTACTACTTTTGGTTTGTCACTGCCTTTGGTTGTTTGGATTATCACCAATTCGTCCTTTGGTTTGTTGGTGTATGTAGTATTCGGCGTTGCCTTTACTACTTTTGGTTTGTCACTGCCTTTGATTGTTTGGATTATCACCAATTCGTCCTTTGGTTTGTTGGTGTATGTAGTATTCGGTGTTGCCTTTACTACTTTTGGTTTGTCACTGCCTTTGGTTGTTTGGATTATTGTCACCACCTTAGTAGTTGAGGGCTTTGTTATTTTTTTATTCTTTGTAGTATGGTTGGTATTTGCCTGAGAAGCCTCTTTATTTTGTAGGTAAAACCTGCCAAGCGTTTTACTATAAGTTGTATCTATGCTTTGGGTAATAGAATAGTTATCCTTGGTCTTTAAACCAATATGATAAGTGCTTTGAGGAATACACCAAAGGATACAGGCGATCAATATCCAGCGTTTTTTGACAAACCAAGGCTTACTTTGAACAGGTATAGGTGAGTCTTGATTTATTTCCCCAAAAATTTTGTCCCAGGCATCTGTTGCTGGATCAGCTTCTAGGTTCTCAAACCGTCCTTTCAAAAACTCTTCAAATGAATTGTCATCCAATGGTTCTTCCACTAGCGTATAATTTCTAATTTTTTAAACTTCTTTTTAAGCATCTTTTTTGCCTTGAGCAACTGTGTTTTAGAAGTACTCTCCGAAATACCTAAAAACTGAGCAATTTCTTTGTGAGCGTATCCCTCTATTACAAATAAGTTAAATACCATACGGTATCCGTCGGGTAAACTTTGTACTACTTCTAAAAGTTCTTCATTACTTAACTTGCTCAAAATTAGGTCATCTCCCTGGGTAGGTTCCAGTAAAAAATCCTGGTTGTGATGACCATAGTGTTTTTTGTGTCGATGAAAGTAATTGATGGCAGTATGAATCACAATTTTTTTGATCCAAACCTCCAGCGAATCTACTTTCTGAATAGTTGTTAAAGCTTTAAATACCCTTACAAAAGCCTCTTGGAACACATCTTCAGCATCTTCTTGATTTTGTGTATAACGTTTACATATTCCCATTAATTTGCGAGAGTATATTTGAAACAACAGCTTTTGTACACGAGGGTTTTTTGCCTTACAACCTTCTAATAACTCCTGATCTGTCATGAAAAAACGTGAGTGGTTGTGGCATTTTTATTTTTCTCTTTGAAAGTGCATAACCCCACAACCTTAAAATAAGGCTGTGGGGTAATTGGTTTATTCACTTCAATAAACTTGTAGCTTATTGTCTGAAGCTTTGTTATATAATCCATCAATTACGCCTAATCACCAGATCAGTTTGCGAGGTTTGACCATTGCTTGTATTGGTTATTTTATAAGTCACCGTAAAAGTGTGTTTAGAGGTATCTACAAATACCTTTAGGTTGTTTCCTTCAAAATAGGCATTGGTATTTTGCTGTACTATGTTTTTACTTATATTGCTTGCTGCTACATTGCAAAGTTGATCATTTGCCAATACATCTACAGTTACCCATTGTCCGCTAGGAGGCACATTACTTACCTGAGCGCTATCACTTACTGCTTGCAACTGACAAGCCGTTTGTATATGGATACTTACATTTGCCTGACTTACAGTATTACCATTTTTAGTCAATCCATATTGCAACATTACCGTAGTATCGCTTGGATAAAGCTTTACTTTTAACTGGTTGTTTTCAAATACAGGGGAGGTATTGAGTCCTCCATTGTTGAGGATAACTTTGCCTAGCAAGTCATTACATAATGTGTCATTGCTCAATACGTTGAGGTAAACATATTTGCCGTTGGTAGTCAGCGAGTCGCCCGATATTGTATAATTATCATTTATTGCCTTGGGTACACAGTGGGTAGTTGTATCTTGTGGGTTAACAGTGCTATCACCTACAAAAATAGTGACCACTCCATAGCCCAGGTAGTTATTTGTCGAAGCGTTGCGTACTCCATATATTAACTGGTCTACTCCTTTGAATCCTGATTGTGGCAAATAAGTAAGCGAGATTTTACTGGCTGTTACGTTTGCTGTACCGTTTTTGGGTAGCTCTATAATTTCTACTACTTTTTTGAGGTTACTGGTGTCACTGGCAGTACTATCACATAAATGGTCATTTTGCAGTACAAACACCTCTACCGATTTGCCCATGGTTGTTTGAGCAATATCAGGCACTGCTCCAAAGCAAGGGCGGGTAATAGAGTCAGCCGAAATGGTAATCTTTACGGCAGCCGTGTCACAAGGCTGACCCGGAGGGCAAACAGTGTAAGCAAGTGTATCGGTACCGGTAGAATCATTGGGTGTATATAATACCATACCTTGTTTGATAAACTTGGCACTTCCTCTTTTTAGATATCCTTGCAATAAAGAAATGTTAGAGCTTGTCGTGATTTTATCGTTTTTAATCAGGTCTATGACTACACTGCTTCCCGGAAAAGCCTGTGCAATATCATTGGTGGCAATGGCAGGTGTATTTCCTTGGGTGGTAGCAGGATTAATATCTTTATCTATACGGTTACAACTGGCAATAAGCCCTAATAGAGCCACCAATATGCAAGCAGGCAAAAATTGGTATTTTGTATGAATCATTTTTTTGGTTTGGTTAAATTTTCATTATAAAAAAACGTTGTCAGAGCTCTTAAAAACCCCCAGACAGGTGAGTGCCTAAAAAAGTTGTCTGGAGTGTAAATGTTTTTTATAAAAAATGAGGGTTTTATTTTTAAGTGGCTGGTTATGATATGTTTATTGTTGTTGAGGCATCGTTATTTTTTTTTATAAAAAATACATTCCCTTGACTTTTATCATTCTTTTACCTCTGGCAAATGCTTAACTTTGGCAAAGAAAAACCTAAATGATAATATTATGTATTGGGAAAGGTATTCACACGAAAAAATAAAAGACATTGTTCATCAGGCACTTGAACAGAACACGCCTTATCGCGACTCTGCCCCAGTGTTGGGCATACCAGCTTCTTACTTAGACCGCACCGAGTTTTATGATGACGCACCGTTTTTGAAAGACGCACCTTTTATGAAAACAATGATTGAAAACCCTAACCATATAGGGTGTCATACTTTAGACGATGAAGGGCATATAGACATGTTTGCGGGTACGCAGCAAATAGAGAAAGAACTGATACAGCTGATAGCCGAGCAAATATTTAAGGGAGAGCCTAACCAGCAGGATGGGTACGTAGCTACTGGGGGCACTGAGGCAAACATTCAGGCAATGTGGGTTTACCGTAATTACTTCAAAAAAAAGTACCAGGCTAAAACCGAAGAAATAGGCTTGGTATATTCAGAAGACAGTCACTACTCTATGCCCAAAGGAGCAAATTTGTTAGAATTATCTTCTATCATTCTTCAGGTAGATGAGCACACCCGTGCCATTTGCCAACAAAGCCTCACTGAAAAAATAGCTGAAGCCAGAACGCAAGGAATAAAGTATTTTATTGTTGTGATGAACCTGTCTACTACTATGTATGGCTCGGTAGATGATGTGGAACGAGTAACTGATTTTTTTGAAAAAGAAACACTTCCTTATAAAGTACACGCTGATGGAGCTTTTGGCGGGTTTATTTATCCTTTTACCAATGAAAAAGATCCCCTCTATAGTTTTCAAAACCCGCGCATTACTTCTTTTACCATTGATGGACACAAAATGCTGCAAACACCTTACGGCACAGGATTGTTTTTGATAAGAAAGGGCTTTATGCAATACGTAAAAACCGAAGAAGCACAGTACATTCCAGGCAAAGATTATACAATATGTGGCAGTCGTTCGGGTGCCAATGCCATTTCTATCTGGATGTTGTTGCGGGCACATGGTTCAGAAGGGCTCAAGATAAAAATGCAGCGAATAAACGAGCGTACTACCAAGTTATGCAAACGCTTGGACGAGTTAGGAGTAAAGTATTTCCGAAACCCTCATATCAATATTATAGCCATTAAGTCGGGACAGTTTTCTGCTCGGTTTGCCAAAAAATATCACTTGGTTGCAGACTCTTACGAATTTGATGTAAAGTGGTGGAAAATAGTAGTAATGGATCACGTAAAACAAGGCATTTTAGATAAGTTCTTGCTCGACCTTGAAGCAAATTTAAATACAGAAACTACTCACTAAACCTCTTTGTAAGGCAATAAAAAATGAGCGTCTGAACAGCGCTCATTTTTTATAATTTCATCTACACTTTAAAACCCAACACTGTAATGTCGTCCCTTTGTTCAGCATCACGTTGCGAAAAAGACAGTTCTTCTTCCCAAGCTTCTTTTTGAGCCTCCATACTTTTGTAAGCGTTTTCTACCAAAAAGGCAATGAAATGGTTTCTTCCAAACTTAGTTCTTCGAGGAGTAGGGTTGTCAATCAAACCATCAGAACTTAAATAACACTTAGTACCTTTGCTTAAAGTAATTACCTGATCGGTAAACTCTTTGTGTGCTGGCTCGTGTCTTCCGCCTCCTATAGATTCTCTGTCGCCTTTTAGTTCAAAGAAACGACCATTCTGTACATAATGAAAAGGACGTTTGGCACCAGCAAAAGTAATTTTAGTTTGTTCATCTTCCACTTTCTCCAACTTACACATCAACATCTCCATCCCTTCGCGGTTATTCGTCCGATCTTGCTTTAAAGCTATACGAGTAAGTGAATGTAGTTTCTCCAGAATTTTAGCTGGTTGATGGATTTTTTTGTCAATGACAATTTCATTCAACAAGCTGTAGCCAATCATACTCATAAAAGCTCCCTGCACCCCATGCCCGGTACAGTCAATCACCGATATAAACGTAACATCATCTGCATGATACATCCAGTAAAAATCACCCGAAACAATGTCCTTAGGTTTAAACAATATAAAATAATCGCCTAGCACCTTCTCCATCCGGCTAGGGAAAGGCAAAATTGCTTGCTGAATCGTTTGGGCTGAATGAATACTTGCCAGAATTTGCTCATTCTGACGGTTCAGTTCTACATTTTTTTGTTCAATAAACTCTCTCTGAGCAATGTTTTCTTCTTGTTGTTGGCGCAGTTCTTCGGTTTGCACCAAGAGCTCGTCTTTTTGTTCTCTGAGTAACTTACTCTTGTCTAAAATTTCCTTATTTTGTTGTCTGACTTCCTGGGTTTTTTTCTCTACCAGGTATTGCAATTTTTCTTTTTGGGCTTCAATACTTTTGATCCTCATCCTTACCACAAAAAACACCGTACCAACCAATAAAAGTAATAAGGTGATTCTAAACCACCAGGTTTCCCAGAAAGGGGTTTTTACTATAAAGGAGTATTCCACTGGTTTTTTTGTCCAAATACCATCATTGTTGGCAGCTTTTATCTTAAGAGTATATTCACCAGGAGGGAGGTTGGCATAAATAGCTTCAGGTTTAAAACTGGCTGGTGACCACTCATTGTCAAAACCCTCAAGTTTCCACTGATACTTTACCTTTTCGGGAGCCTCATAGCTCAATGCTTCAAAATCAAACGAGACGTGATTTACATTATAGGGGAGTTTAAGCTCTTTGGGCAACGAAAACCAATCCTGGATGCCCGCGTGGTAGTCTTTGTGGCTTTCATCGTTCCATTGAACTGTCTTGAAAAACAAACGTACATTGGTAATGTTAATTTTAGGGGGCGTGCTGTTCGATAAATCTGACCTTGGGTTATACTTAATTAGCCCATTGATGGTACCAAACCATAAGTTACCGTATCGGTCTTTAAAACTTGCCTGTCCGTTGTTTTCTATGCCTACAAAACCCTCAACCTTGCCATATTTCTTAATTTTTTTGATTTTATCTTTTTCACCAATCGTAAGGCGTTCCAGTCCGTTTTGTGTACCCAGCCATACCCGATTGTTATCATCTACCAATACCGAATATATAATATCAGTTCCAATGCCCTCTTTTACAGTAATAGTTGTAAACTTGCTACCATTAAAATGAATCAAGCCTCCGCCAAAAGTCGCAAACCATAAATTCCCTTTTTTGTCTTCAGCCATGTGCAACACCCATTTATCAGGTAGACCATCTTTAGTGGTATAGTGAGTCAAGGTTTTGGTGGCCCTATTGTATTTCGATATTCCTGAGTTGGTACATAGCCAAATATTCTTTTGAGCGTCTTTGCCAATAAAATGAATAGATGCATCTACCAACCCCTGACGTGTGGTAAACTCTTTTGATTTTTTTGTTTTCAAGTCATACTTTACCAGCTTCACCCCATGCAAGGCAAACCAAAGCTCATCTCCAATCTTTACTGTATTGGTTGTTCTTTTGTGAGGAGGTAGTCCAAAATCTTCGTTGGCATGCCGCTTATTTTTGCCCGTTAAATACCACAAACCGTCATCTGACGAAAACAGCATTTTACCTGGCTCTACTTCAGTGATTCCACGAATATTGCCTAGTTTTGTGCCTATATCAGCCATATAAGTAGACACCCCTGCCGAGTCTACCTTGGCAACTCCAGCCCCTACCATGCCAAACCAAATATTACCCCTTGAATCTTCATAAATAGGGCGTATATTTTTAGAAATCAGTCCATCTTTTTCATTCAGGTATATAAAACGATCGCCACTATAGCGCACCAAGCCATCCCCATCAGAGCCAATCCATAAATTATTCTCACGGTCTTCATACATACAATACACTCGAATGATGGCTAAGCCATTGTCAATACCAAAAAGCTGCAGGCGTTGCCCATCATATTGCAAAATACCAGCCCCCAGAGTAGATATCCAAAGGTTATTTTTCTTATCCATCATAAAATGCAAAATAGGTGCTTTTTGAGCTTCTTTTGGTAGGGCTATAGGGTTGATTTGTCCTTTTGAATACTTAAAAAAACGAGTAGTTTGTTGGTTACTGGCAAGCAACAGGTCTCCGTTTTTTGAAGATGACATTTCGTGTATGGGATTATTTTGTAAAAAACTTTGATCATTAAAGGGCAAGGCAGTAAGTTGCTTGCCATTGTAAGACCAAATATCTTCAGGAGTTGAAATTAGAAATGTATGATCATTGGTTTGGCAAAAAGTATAAATAGTTGCTTCATTGAGCTGAGGGACTTCTTTTTTGAAATCGATAAATTTTCCATCTTTTAAGTACAACAACTGACTCTTGTTCAGGTCTTCGCGCAGAAAAAACCATAGCTTACCAGTTTTATCTTCATACACACGTGCATAATTTATATTTGGCGAAATGTTTTGTTTCTCTCCATAATTGGTAAACTTCTGTCCATCATATTTACTAATACCTCGGTAAGTTATAATCCACAGGTTTTTCTTGCTATCTTCAAACAAGTAGATCGCTTGATTGTCAATTAGCCCATCACTGACCGTAAAAACATCGAATTTGTCACCATTAAATCGACATATTCCGCCTCCTTGGGTTGCTTGCCATAAGCTTCCCCGGCTATCTTGGATAATAGAAAGCACCTGAGATTGTGGCAGCCCTTCTTCAAGAGCATAACTTGTGAAATTGTATTGCTGGGCTTGGGTAGCAGTATATATTCCAATTAACCCTAAAAAAAATACTATCGTAAAAAGTCTATTCATATTCCACTTACTATTAATTTCTTATGTAACCGTATAGCATGACATTTTATTAAATCAAAAAAAATAATTGATAAGTTGTGGCAGGATCAGGAATCTTAGAGTTATGCTTAAAGTGTTGTCTTCAGAGTCAAAAATTGCTTTTTAGCCCAGATCATAACCGAGCGAAAGCGAGTTCTGTTTCACCATTGAAAATAAGACAGCAAACTAATTTGTAAACATACACTTAATAAAACGCAAAAAATAAAGCTTTCCAAAGAAACAAAAAACCTTGGATGCACAAATGAACAAATATTTGCATAGCTGAAGCTATGTTAGTCCCTTACAGGTCAAAATTTTTGAAGAAGTACATCAGCTAAAGGTGCTGTTTAGTGGAATAGATTATCTGCTTAATTGTCGTTAGGCTGCAAAAATCATAAAGAATAATGAAAAAATAGTACCAAATATGATATTAATGTTAAAAAAGGTGATGTAGACATCATTGTATATAAGATTATTGACACTGTCTTTTTAATAATAAAGAATCAAGTGCCCCATACTACTGATCATTATCGGGCAATACCTAAACTATGGTGAAATTACTTTCTTGTCCTTCTTTATATACCCCCATCGAGTTGTCTACCAATGCAACGATACCAAAAGCAGGAGGGTACTTAGAGGTATTTTTGGATACATTTTTCATTCGTTTTTTATGGCAATACTCCGCAGTGATTTTAGTCAAAGTTGGTTGCTGGTGATCAGTTATTGATGAATTTAAAAACTATTTAATTGGGTGTTTAGGCGTAAAACCGAAACACTTTTAAAAATAAAGTTGAGTAAGCAATCTTAATATACGCCACTGGTTTATAGCATTTAACAAGGTGAACATTTACTCGAATCAGCTATGGACTTATGGGTAGCTCCATTTATAACTCCGTCTAAGTGCACATCATATAACCAAAACAAGCGGTAAATATACCATTTGCTTCTAAACGATGAGTATATATCCATGCCTCTACTTTTTGTTTTTTGAGTTATTTATAAAGCCTTTTGAAGTGTAAACGTAAAGGTTCGAAGCCAAGTATGCGTATCAGTGCGGGTGGGGAAACAATTCAGGTACAAAGGCTTGGTCATGGCTAATTAATGTGTCATCAAGGTCAACTACTATGCGAAAGATCATGGTCGTATTTGTTTTACAAACCCATACTCTTAGGAATGGTGTAAAAATAAATTTCTATAGTAACGCTAAAATATTTTGTTGCTAGACGCGGCAAAAAATCGGCTAATAGCATCGCTATTCGGCTATTTTTTAACAAAGTATAGCCTCAAAAGATGAGGTTAAGAATGTAAATTTATTTTGGTACCATTCCTTAGGGGGCTGTGTGGTATTTCGCAGAACTATAAAAAAACTGCTTTGGTGTACCCAAAGCAGTTTTAAAAAAGTGTTGGCTCATCCAATGCTTATCTAAAAGCTTGGATACCAGTAATCTCGTGGCCTAAGATCAACAAATGAATATCGTGAGTACCTTCATAAGTTACTACCGATTCAAGGTTCATCATGTGGCGCATGATAGAATACTCCTGAGTAATACCCATTCCCCCCAAAATTTGGCGAGCTTCGCGGGCAGTATTCATGGCAATTTCAATATTGTTACGTTTGGCAAGAGAAATCTGAGCAGTGGTTGCTTTGCCTTCATTTTTCAATACACCCAACCTCCAACTTATTAACTGAGCTTTGGTAATTTCGGTCAGCATTTCGGCAAGCTTTTTCTGAATCAACTGAAAGCCAGCAATGGGTTTGCCAAACTGCTTGCGCTCAAGTGCATAACGACGAGCTGTATCATAGCAATCCATTGCTACCCCGATAGCCCCCCAGGAGATGCCGTAACGTGCTGAATCAAGGCAGTTCAAAGGACCCTTAAGACCGCTTACCCCAGGTAATACGTTTTCTTTAGGTATTTTTACATCGTTAAAAACCAATTCGCCAGTAACGCTGGCCCTTAGCGACCACTTGTCGTGAATAGTAGGCGCAGAGAAACCTTCCATGCCGCGTTCTACAATTACTCCAAGAATGCGACCTTCGTCATTTTTAGCCCACACCACAGCTATGTCAGCTTTAGGTGAGTTGGTGATCCACATTTTTGCGCCATTGAGCACATAATGATCCCCTTTGTCTTCCAAACGGCTTTCCATACCACTTGGGTTCGAGCCGTGGTTAGGTTCAGTCAAGCCAAAGCAACCCAAATACTCACCAGAAGCAAGCTTAGGTAAATACTTTTTCTTTTGCTCTTCAGAACCAAATGTATAAATAGGAAACATAACCAAAGAACCCTGCACCGATACTGTTGATCGCATTCCGGAATCTCCACGTTCTATTTCCTGCATCATCAAACCATAAGATATGTAGTCCAAGCCCCCGTTAGGGTTATAGTCGGTAGATACTGTAGGACCAAGCAGTCCTAATTTTCCGAACTCAGGAACCAGGTATTCAGGAAAAATATTTCGTTCTGCACAATCTTCTATAATAGGAGAGATTTCTTTCTTTACAAAATCACGTACACTATTGCGAATAAGAATATGCTCTTCTGTCAATAAATCGTCAATACCATAAAAATCAGGTGATTCGAAAAGGTCTTGTTTAGTCGATTTTTTGATTTCAGCTTCTGTCAGAGTCTGAGTCATAACTAAGTGATGTTTTTGTTAATCGCGTAAAATTAGTAAATCTTATAAAATAAGTAACACTTTCTTTATAATTGTCCACTTTGTTTATCGCTTTTGTTTGTTTACACCTACTTGTTTTTTTTCACGATGCCACTCATTCATTTTTAAAAGCACTTTTTGTCAATTTGTAATTAAAGTTTCAAAAACTGTAATTACTTTGCCCACAGTTTATAATTAAATCAACTATTCAATACCATGAAAAAAGAATTTATTAAAGCAAAAGATCATTATCTATTACTTATTTTTTGTTTGTTCGTCGGGGCAGCTCAGGCACAAGTGGGTACAAAAAAAAGTAACACAATAGAAACCGCTGAACAAGTAGTGCAACGTCAACTAGAAGCATACAACGCCAGAAACATAGATGCATTTATGGCTACGTATAGTGATAGTGTAAAGCTTTATAGATACCCACACCGTTTGATTAGTAAAGGGAAAAAAAGTATGCGTAAGGGGTATGCCCGAATGTTTGAAAAGGTAACCGAGTTGCATTGCAAAATAGTTAAAAGAATAGTGTTGGGCAACAAAGTGATAGATCAGGAGCGCGTCACTGGTTTTCCAGGTTGGAAAAAGAACGGACCATTAGAAGCAGTAGCAGTATACACTGTAAAAAATGGATTGATAGATTCAGTAACCTTTATCAAGGGAAAGTAATAACAAGCTGTTAGCTTTAAGGAACATGTTCGCAATAACTGTCCGGTTTAGAATAAATTAGCTTCGCAGAGCTTGAACTTCGTTCTGCGGTTCTCATTACTGCCTTTTGTTATTTTTTTCAGCCGTAGTACCGTCTCACGGTCTGGCTCAACATCCCCCGGATGTTGCCTTGCCCTCAAAAAATGCCGCAGTCAGCTTTGAGCCTTTAACCAAAATCTGGACACCTATTTTGAACACGTTCCTAAGCAACAAGTAATAACAACATCCGTTAGGTGTACACTACACATTGATCTATTACTTGTCGCTTGTCACTAATGACTTTCTCCTCTTTAACTTATTCTTGAGTGTGTTGTTTTATATACACATCTTGTTGTGGAAAAGGTATCTCAATGTCGTGTTGATCCAGCGTAAGCTTGGCGTTTTCGGTTACATTAAAAAACACTGTCCAATAGTCCTCTGGTTTGCACCAAGGTCTGATGGTCAGGTTTACCGAACTATCGGCGAGCGCAAGCACTGATACACTTGGTACTGGATCTTTCATTACCAGCTCTTCTTTTCCGAGCATTTCTTCCAATACTTGTTTGGCCTTTTTCAAGTCGGCATCATAGGCTACTCCTGCTACTACTTCAACCCTTATTTTACCATTATCACTATGATTGATCATAGCTCCATTGGTCACATTCGAGTTGGGTAAAATCACCGATTTGCCATCAAGTGTAGTAATGACAGTATAGAATATAAGTATTTTATGAACTTCCCCAAAATGCCCTTGAGTTTCTATCAAGTCGCCCACTTTAAAAGGCTTAAAAACCAGAATAAGTACGCCTCCGGCAAAGTTTGATAAGCTACCTTGCAAGGCCAAACCTACCGCAAGACCTGCCGCACCAAGTATGGCTACAAATGAGGTAGTTTCGATACCTACCATAGAGGCTACACTCACAATGAGTAGTGCATTAAGCCCTACGTTAATTAAGCTTTTGAGAAAAGACCTAAGTGATTCTTCCAGGCTACTTTGAGCCATAGCATTGGCAGCGAGCTTAATAAGTTTTTTGATGATCCACCGCCCAACAAAAAAAGTAATAATAGCAAGCAATACCTTAGGCCCATAGGTAACCACTTGAGTAGCAATAACATCTACAATTTTATCAATATTAATTATTTGAGCAAACAGCATGTAAGGGAATGTTTAGGTAAAACACATAGTCGCAATGTTGTGGTTATTTTTGGTCACGTTTTTTTGAAGTAAATACGGACAAATATCGCCAAACCATCACAGTTTTAGGGTTGCTAACTAGCAAAAAAACTGGCGTATAGTTAAATATTTTTGATCAAATCAAAAAGTAGCTTAGCAACTTTTTGAAAAAAAAGTCGTAGTATTGAATATAATAATGATATTAAAATGATATCAATTAATTTAATAAGTGATATTATTGTGACTCTTTATTTTATATAATAAGATTCCTGTCATTTTATTTTAAACTTTTAGTACAATGAAAAACAAAGAAAAAAGTTATAGCCCACTCTCTGGCTACTTTATGTTATTGTTGTTGGTAAGCCTGCTTGCTGGAGGTGCCTTGGCAGCCAAAACAACTGCAACCCCTGGTTTCTT
The DNA here is from genome assembly GCF_947493425.1 of uncultured Microscilla sp. Classification (GTDB taxonomy): domain Bacteria; phylum Bacteroidota; class Bacteroidia; order Cytophagales; family Microscillaceae; genus Microscilla. The sequence goes on from NZ_CANLRP010000029.1 coordinate 28,161, forward strand.
TATAGCAGGAGGAATACTAGCGGTATTACTCAGTCCTGGCTTTTTTGTGGTAAATCCCAATGGTTCTAAAGTGTTGGTGTTATTTGGTGCTTATAAAGGCACGGTCAAACGAAATGGTTTTTTTTGGGTAAACCCTTTACTTTCTAAACAACCCATTTCTTTACGGGCAAGAAACTTTGACAGTGAAAGAGTGAAAGTAAACGACAAAATAGGTAACCCTATCATGATCAGTGTGATTTTGGTTTGGCGGGTAAAAAATACCTATCAGGCAGCGTTTGAAGTAAACCGTTATGAGGAGTTTGTTAGAGTACAAAGCGACGCGGCAGTACGTAAAATGGCTGGAATGTATCCTTATGACAACTTTGATGAACACCAATCAGAAGTGACCTTGCGTTCGGGGGTAACTGAGGTAAACCAAGCTTTAGAGCAAGAGTTAGGCGATAGACTGGGTATTGCAGGTATAGAAGTCATAGAAGCCCGGATAGGTTATTTGGCGTATGCCACCGAAATAGCCAGTGCTATGTTGCGTCGTCAACAAGCTACTGCAATTGTGGCTGCCCGCCAAAAAATTGTAGAAGGAGCAGTAGGAATGGTAGAAATGGCATTGGAAGAGTTATCAAAGAAAAATATTATTCACTTAGACGAAGAAAAGAAAGCGGCAATGGTGAGCAACCTCATGGTAGTGCTTTGCTCAGAAAAAGACACCAGCCCAGTCATCAATACTGGAACCTTGAACCAATAATTTAGCATAAGTTGTGAGTGGCAAGTAACTATATCTAAACAAGTAGGCATAGTTGGCATACTATGAAGTTTGTAGCACCAGTATACATCGATATTCAAGACTTGCCGCCGCTTAATTTGTTGCCTATAATTCAAAACTTACGTTAATTTAACAAGGTGTTGGTGTGGCTGATTGGATAACTACCAACGCATTTTTACCTTTGTGAAAAAAAAGCACCAGTAAAAAACGAAAAACGATATACATGGTTTACCTATACTTGTAGTCTCTCATTCACGGCACCAACAGGTAGTGGTACCTAAAGGCTTGCTGCTATTTATATCTCTTTAAAACTATGACAAGATGGCGAAAAAAAAAGCATTTGCTTTAAGGTTGAATGAAGACATGATGGCTGCAGTAGAAAAATGGGCAGCCGATGAATTCAGAAGTACCAATGGACAACTGGAATGGATTATTCATCAAGCATTAAAAAAATCGGGAAGACTTAAAGTTCCCAAAAAAACTGAAAATGAAGACGAGAAGGGGACAGAGTAGTTTTTATTGAAAAAAATGAAAAAATATTAAGCAAATACTTGTGCCTAAAAAAAAAGTGCTTACATTTGCAACCCATTCGCGGATATGGCGGAATTGGTAGACGCACTAGACTTAGGATCTAGCGCCGCAAGGCGTGGGGGTTCGACTCCCTCTATCCGCACTTATATTTTACCCTTAACAATTTATTTTGTTAAGGGTTTTTTTGTATTTTTGTTGAAAAATTACACCACAATTTGGTAGTAGAAACCTTGAAACAAACATTTTTTAAAAAACGAGATTTTTTTTTCTGATTTCTTGTAGATAAAAAAAACGTTTGTAACTTTGCACTCGCAAATCGCGGATATGGCGGAATTGGTAGACGCACTAGACTTAGGATCTAGCGCCGCAAGGCGTGGGGGTTCGACTCCCTCTATCCGCACTCGGTTTTTATTTATCTAAGCCCCCAACAAACAAACTTGTTGGGGGTTTTAGTATTTTTAAATTATTAGTCAATCACCCAAACCGTAAGTAGTCCATTGGATATAGTATTAGACAAAAAAGACGCTACTAACGCTTCCATCAAAATTAAGGTAAGCGAAGCTGATTACAAGCAACAGTTTAACAATAAACTGAAAGAGTACAGCAAAAAAGTACAACTCAAAGGATTTCGCCCAGGGAAAGTGCCTGCTGGTGTAATCAAAAAAATGTACGGAAAAGGTATTCTTGTCGAAGAAATCAACCACTTGTTGTCTTCTTCGCTGAGCAGCTATATTGTTGACAATAAACTTCCACTGGTAGGGCAACCAATGCCAGAAGAGCAAGAAAACGAAAACACCATCGATTGGGACAACCAAAAAGACTTTGAGTTTTCTTACCGTGTAGGTTTGGCTGGTGAGTATGAGTACAACCTTGAGAATGTAACAGTAACCTCGTACAATGTAACAGTAGCTGACGAAGATGTACAGGAAGTAATAGAAAACATTCGTAAGCAACAAGGTAAATCTGAAAACCCAGAAGAGGTAGCTGCTGGCGATATGATCTTTGGTAAACTTGAGCAAGTATTGACCAAGAAAGCCAAAGAAGAAGGGGAGACTGCTTATGAGAAAGATGTATTGATTGATACAGAAAAAGTAGTAGAAGCTGAGGTTGAGAAAATTGTAGGTTTGAAAAAAGAAGCACACTTCGATTTCACTATCCGTAAATTTTTCAAGGACGGCGCTGAAACCATCAAAGAAATTGCCGGACTTTCGCTTGAAGAAGCTAAAGCGCTAAAAGGAAAATACCGGTTCACGATAGAAAATATTACCCGTCAGGCAGAAGCAGAGCTTAATCAAGATTTATTTGATAATATCTTTGGACCTGACACTGTAAACGGAGAGGAAGAGTTTATAGAAAAAGTGAGGGAGTCTATCGCCGAAAACTTTGAAAAAGACACTGACCTTTTCTTGCAAAACACCATCAGAGACAAAGTACTTGAAAGTGTAGACATTGCACTTCCAGACGAGTTTTTGAAAGATTGGTTGTACGAAAGCAACGAAGGTAAATTCTCTAAGAGCCAGATCGAAGAAGAATACGAAAAATACGCCAATGAGCGTCGTTGGTCTTTGATTGTAGGGCGCATCGCTGAAGAAAACGACTTCAAAATAGAAGATGACGAAATTCTTGAGCAAGCCAAAAACTTTGTTCGTTCTCAAATTGGTGGAGCAATGGCCATGTCTCCACAAATAGAAGAGATGATTGACTCTTTGGCCGAACGTTACCTCAACGAAGACAATGGTCGTATGGTTGAGCAGTTTGAAAGCCAAATCATGTATGACAAAGTACTTGATTTTGTCAAAGGCAAAATCAAGATTGAGACAAAAGATGTGAGTAAAAGCGAGTTTGAAAAAATCGTGACAGCATAAAAGTACCTACTTACATATAAAATATGACAAAAAGTCCTTTTTTGAACAAAGGACTTTTTTTTGTTATTTAGCTCCCGAACAAAAATAAATAACACAATGGAGAGTATATATAAAGATACTTTTTACAGTGGATTGAACCAGGATGAATTTAGGAACTATGCTGTAAAGCATCGTGGGCTGAGCGGGTCAATGATAGACAGTTATCTGAGACAGTATCAGACCCCTTACAACATGACACCTAATATTATTGAGGAACGCCCTGTAAACTTCCGTCCGATCGACGTATTTTCGCGTTTGATTTCCGACCGGATTATTTTTCTGGGAACTGCCGTTGACGATAATGTAGCCAATGTAATAACTGCCCAACTACTGTTTTTAGAGTCAGTAGATGCCAAGAAAGATATATTGCTGTATATCAATAGCCCTGGAGGTTCGGTATATGCCGGGCTGGGCATTTATGACACTATGCAATATGTAGGGCCTGATATTGCCACCATTTGTACAGGTATGGCAGCATCGTTTGGGGCTGTATTGCTTACAGGTGGCGCACCTGGTAAGAGATCGGCTCTAGAGCACGCCAGAATTATGATTCATCAACCACACGGTGGCGCGCAGGGGCAAGCTTCTGATATTGAAATTACTGCCAAGCAATATGTGCTTTTAAAGCGTGAGTTAAATGAGATCATTGCCAAACATTGTGGCAAAACACCTGAGCAATTAGAAGCTGATGGTGACCGCGATTTTTGGCTTAAGGCTGACGCTGCTAAAGAGTATGGCTTGATTGACGAGGTACTTGTTCGCAGCAGCAAAACCGAGTAAAGAAATCAAATTTCTGTATGAAATATTGAGGTACAATTCAATATTGGCAATTGTAATTGATTGTTAATAATGAGTGAAGTACGCTGGTAGCTCATGATTTGCTGCTACTTATTTTAATACAACCACCTTTTAATAAGAAACCCAACAATGTTAAACAAAGACGAATTTAGAAAATACGCTGTCAAAGGTCAAGGATTAAATGGTTTGGCGGTTGATCAATACTTAAACCATATCGAAGGAGTTGCCCACACACAGGTAAACAATATGACCCGTACTGTAATTGAGGAAAGACCCACTAATTTCCGTGAAATTGATGTGTTTTCGCGCTTGATTATGGATCGTATCATTTTTCTGGGAATGGGTATCGACGATTTGGTGGCAAATGTGGTAACTGCTCAACTGTTATTTTTAGAGTCGGTTGACTCTAAAAAAGACATTTTAGTATATATCAATAGTCCTGGAGGCTCTGTATATGCTGGTTTGGGTATCTATGATACCATGCAATATGTAAACCCTGATGTAGTAACGATTTGTACAGGATTGGCTGCTTCTATGGGGGCTGTATTGCTTGCTGGTGGAGCCGAAAATAAACGCTCTGCTCTTGAGCATTCACGTGTAATGATTCACCAACCTTTGGGTGGTGCACAGGGGCAAGCTTCTGACATTGAGATTACTGCCAAGCAAATACTTATTCTGAAAAATGAATTGTATGAAATATTGGCAAAACACTCTGGCAAAGCTATAGAAGACATCGAGAAACACGCCGATCGTGATTACTGGATGAAAGCAGATGCCGCCAAAGAGTATGGCTTGATTGACGAGGTATTGGTGAAAAACCAAGGCTAAGTTTAAATTGCCAGATAGCCCAAAGACTCTGAAGTCTTTGGGCTATTTTGTTACTTTTCTTCTTTTTTTAGGATATTTTTCAGGCTATTTGTTGTATTTTTTTGATAGTAATTTGTTAGGTGATTCTTGAGAAGTTGGAAAAAAAACTGTATTATTGGTGTCTTAAAAAAAACGCGCTAATTAGTTTGAACTTTTCTGATTTTATAAAGATTAACCTTTTACGATAAATATTATTTGAAAGCCCACTGGTTTCAATCGTGGGATGAAAAATAATTGCCGAATGGCAAATGATTTTGTATATTTGAATCAAGGAGATAGATGATAATCAAATCTTTCTCTCATCTTATAAAAACAATTGGTAGGGACAGATGCCAGTGTCCGTTAACGTGAGCCGTTAGGCTGTGCGTTGGGCAATAATCCCACTGGATTTAGTCGTGGGAGTTGTCAAAAATCATTATATTTGTAATGGAGTGATTTGAAAGCATTAAATGATTCCTAATTGGTTATTTATCTTAATACAACTTACAACTTTCTTGTAGAATTTTATGGAACAAGTTTGTTCTTTTTGTGGGAAACGAAAACATGAAGTGTCTCTATTAGTTTCAGGTATTGACGCACACATCTGCGACAACTGCATTAGAGAAGCATATCAAATTTGGTTGGAAGAATCTGGTGTTCAAAAAGACAACACTCCACCCAAGTTTCATCTGATTAAACCACGCCAGATGAAAGAATTTATCGACCAGTTTGTAGTAGGGCAGGACCAAGCCAAGAAGGTGATGACGGTAGCTGTGTACAATCACTATAAGCGATTGATGCAAAAGCAACAATCTGACAATACAGATGATGTTGTCATTGAGAAATCAAATATTATAATGGTAGGACAAACCGGTACCGGAAAAACCTACCTTGCCAAAACACTCGCCAAGATATTACAAGTACCTTTCTGTATAGCTGATGCTACCGTACTTACCGAAGCAGGTTATGTAGGCGAAGACATAGAAAACGTACTTACCCGTCTTTTACAAGCCGCAGATTACAATGTAGAAGCTGCCGAAAGAGGCATTGTTTATATAGATGAAATTGATAAAATTGCCCGTAAGTCTGATAACCCCTCAATTACCCGTGATGTAAGCGGAGAAGGTGTACAGCAAGGGTTGTTGAAAATGCTTGAAGGCTCAGAAGTAAATGTACCCCCGCAAGGTGGTCGCAAGCACCCTGAGCAAAAGCTGATTACTATCAATACTGAAAATATCTTGTTTATTTGTGGAGGTGCATTTGACGGCATTGATCGAATGATTGCCAGCCGTTTGAAAACCCGCCCGATTGGGTTTGCTGGTGAAGACGATCAAGATGATATAGACCGTGATAACCTATTGCAATATGTGGCATCACAAGACTTAAAAACTTATGGATTGATTCCTGAGTTAATTGGTCGTTTGCCAGTTGTTACTTATTTGCCACCATTGACCCACGAAACCATTCGTAAGATATTGACCGAGCCTAAAAATGCTTTGGTAAAACAATATCAAAAACTGTTTGCGATGGAAAACATAGATCTTACCTTTAGTGATGGTGCCCTAAACTACATTGTAGACAAAGCAATGGAGAGTAAATTAGGTGCCAGAGGTTTGCGTTCTATTTGTGAAGCCATTATGACTGATGCTATGTTTGAAGTAACCTCCGATTCAGAGCACAGCGAGTTGATCATAGATGAAACGTATGCCCGCGAAAAATTCGAAAAATCTAAGTTGAGCCGTTTGAAAGCTGCTTAAGCTATCAAGTTCAACGTTTATCATATAGGAACCACTATTCTGCGAGGGCAGGGTAGTGGTTTTATCTTATAAAAAATAGACATATTTCATACAAATTCTGATGTAGTATGAACTGCTAAACAAACGAGAGTAATTGTATTCACTTCTACGTTTTGCTTGGGTGTTTCATAATTGAGAGGCACTTCTGATATGTGAAAACCTTGTCTTTTATACTATCTTCAAACCAATAAGCAAAATGTCATCCCGTTGTTCTGTTCCTACCATGTGTTCTTGTAAAGCTTTTTCCAGTGTTTCTCTTTGTTGGTTCATGGAGGCCAACCTATTTTTATAAAGTGTCTCACCAAGCCTTTTTCTGCCGATTTTTTTTCTTTTTACATTATTTTGATCTGTAAAACCATCAGAGCCAATGTATAGTAAAGTGTTTTTTGTACATATAACTTCATGTGTTTTTATTTGACGATCCTCTTTATATAAAACACCAATAGAAATAGCACACCCTTTAATAGTTTTGAGCTCGCCGTCAGAAGGCGCTATATACCACAATGGTCTTTTTGCACCAGCAAAAGTCACCTTAGTTTGCCCATTTGTAGGTTCTAAACAGACAATCGCGGCATCCATGCCATTTCTATCACCTGTATGTTCTTGCCTAAGTGCCTTGTGTACTTCTACTCGTAGTTGATTGAGTATATCTGATGGAGTAGTAATTTTTTTGGCTTGTACAATGTCATTCAGCAAGGTTACGCCAACCAAACTCATAAAAGCTCCTGGAACACCGTGACCAGTACAGTCAAATGCTCCTAATATGATTTTTTTACCCATTTTTTCAAGCCAATAAAAATCTCCAGAAACAATATCTTTTGGCTTATATAGCACAAAGTGTGCTGGCAATGTTTGTTGCATACGCTCCTTGAATGGTAGCATAGCTTCTTGGATGAGTTTTGCCGCTTGTATGCTTTGGTTTATATGCAAGTTTTTTTTGTTGAGCAGTTTGTTTTGGTCTTCTATAGCATCTCGCTGAGTCAATATTTCCTCTTGCTGCATGTGTAGCTCTTCATTGAAGTATTTTAATTTTTTGTTTACATCGTTTAATTTTCTGTTATTTTTCCGTTTTTCCCAATAAAAAAATGACATAATAGCTACCAATACAAACGCCAATGCTAACCCGAGATAGGTATCTCGTTGTATAAGTTTATGTCGTTTTTTTTCTTGCTCAAATACTAATCGTTCGTTTTCTTGTGCTCGGTTCAGCGAATCTTCTTTTTTTCCAAATGTATAGGATGCTTCAATTTGAGCCATTTTTTTAGCATTATTTTTATTAAACAGGCTATCTGATATATACTTAAGCAGCACATGTTTGTTGTAAGCCTTCTCGAATTGCTTCGTATCGTGGTAGGTCAGTGCCAAGTATTTGGCTGCATTTTGCATAACAATGGGATTTTTTGATTTTTTTGCCAGCTTCAAACCTTGTTTTAAAAGTGCAACAGCTTTAGAGTATTTTTTTAGGTAGTAATAGATACTGCCAAGCATCACATAGGTTTGGGGCAGGTAAGAGCGCATAGATTTTTTCTGTATTATTTGATTGGCTTGTTGAATTTCATATAGGGCTTTTTTGTATTTGCCAAGTTTTAGATAAGCCTTTCCTATACTGAGGTAACTTTCTATCAATCCAACAGCTTCGTCAATTTTCAGAAGTATTTTTTTTGATTTCTCGTAACAACCTATTCCTTTTTGGTAATGTTTCAGCCCTACATAGGCATTGCCAAGGTGAATGTATACAGATGCTTTGTTAGAAGAATCTCCTGTTTGCCTGGAAATGACCAAAGACTTTTTTAGGAATGAAATGGCTTGTGAAAAGCGTTTCATAGTGATGTGTAAAGCAGCGATACGGTGGTAGCAAAAACCAATGAGTTTTTTACTTTTCATTGCTTCGCTTACTTTTAAGGATTTGTGAAAGTATTCTAGAGCTTTTGGATAGTTTCCTTGTTTCTCATATACTGTACCCAGTATACCACGATAAATGATCGCAACCCCTTCTTTATCGTCTATTTGTTGTCGTATTTTTAGTGACTTTTTTCCAAATTTAATCATGCCTGCATAATCTTCTTTGTGCCAACTTAGTGCAGATAACAAGTTGTATGCATTTCCTTGTCCCTTTAAGTAGGCTATTTTTTTAGATAATTGAAGCATCTTGTGGGCTATAAAAAGAGCCTTATCATATTTTGTTTGAATCATTCTTATTACCCCAAGGTGGTAATAAGCGTCACAAGTACCCATCGGGTAATTTATTTTTCCAGATAGGGAAAGCATTTTCTTAGAATATTGTATAGCTTTTGTGTGATCTTGCCTGCGGTAATGCCAAGCGATTTGATTGTAAACCTCAACTCGTTGTTTTTCCGATATATTGGTAGGTAATATTTGTTTTAATGAATCAATAAATGCCTGATTTTGTGCTATAGTTTTTTTGTTTATAAGTATGCTAAGTAATAAAAATACTATAGTGATATATGTGATTTTTATATGCATTTTGTTGTCAATGAAATTGTTAAAAGAGGGAATCTGGGTTTGTTGAAAGTCTAACTAAAAGCTTGTTTAGTTAGCCAAGGCGTAGCTTTAGATGTTTATCAGCTAAATAGTCAAACACAACGTTAGAAGGCTTATGTAGTAATTTTATCAATATTTTAGTTGAATAGCAATAGAAATAGGCGGACAAAGAATGGACAACTTATATAGTGGCTTTTGTAGTCTAGGCAGTTGGGTTTCTTTTGAGCCGTTATGATACAGGGGTAATAAGTAGTAGGTGTTTATTTATCGAATAAATGGCTGTGAAACTGACAAGTACAGCTGCTTTATGATGATTTAGTAAACCTATTGGTCGTTAATTTTAGGTTGTGTCAAATAAAAAGTGAGCCGTTATTTTATGAGCCATACTTTTACCAACTTTCCTAAAAAAAATAATTTAAATCAGTCCCCCAATTTTCATTGCCTAACCCCAACTTTTTGCCCACCTTTGAGTAAAATAAGTTTGAAACCAGGTAACGTTTACACAACAATTTCTAACTAATGAATTTGTTCACAACTTACAAAGCAACTTCAAACTAAAGGTTAATAGCTAAAAGCACCGATCTCTAGGGACTTGAGGCTTAGAAGCTATCGACTCTTTAAATACTTACTAACTCATCATGCAAATACATTTCACCATCAAACGATTGGGCAAGAAACGCCCCTTTATTCAGCGCAAAGCTATAGACATAGAGGGCACCTATGATCAACCTTATGCCTTGCAAACCATCCTCACCCAAATAGTGACTCAACAGGTAACCGAATTTAACCAGCGCCGCGAAGAGAAATCATTGTTTACTTTCTTAAAAGAAGATGCCATTGCCGAAGAAGCACAAACAGGTAGGGTAAAGTTTGGGGCAATCTACAACGCTGAACAAGCACAACTCGACAAGGCTATAGAAACGGTGTTACTTGCCTTTGAAGATGGACTGATTGCGGTGTTTGTCGATGACGACCAAATAGAAGATATAAGCCAAGTAGTCACGGTTACCCCTGACACGGTGTTTACTTTTGTACGTCTCACGTTTTTGGCAGGCAGAAGTTGGTAAATAGTTGAGAGCTTTTTAGTCGGTAGTCGGGAGCTTTTAAAAACTAACAACCTTTAGATATTGAAGGTTTTTATAACAAAATTATAGGTATCTAATAATCAATGTTTCCCTGTCATTGTTGTGAACTGTTAAGCGACGCAAAAAAACATCTATGGGTTGATGACTAATTTGCAGATATGAGAAAATTACTGACTATCATCTACCAATTGATGACAAATAAAAAAATACCTATCACTTAATCAATCCAAAAAAGAATGGATATTCAAGCACTACTTAAAGAAAAAAAGATTGAAGACAAATTTGAAAACCTGCACCAGCTTTTGCTGGACAATTTCAAGGGCAAAACCACCACAATTACCAAAGTCGAGGCTGAGTTGGGGTTGATTTTACTCAATTGCTTTTCAAACCTGAGAGAAAACTACGACCCTGAAAAACCTGAAGAAGAACAGGAACACTGGCAATATACAGATCAAATTGCAGTCGATGATTTACGTTTCAAAAAATTACAAGAGTTTAATCAAAGTGGTAATATTTGGGAAGCCCACATGGGATTGCTCAAGTTATGTTTTGGTGAAGCCTTGCTCCCTTTTGTGCAAGAAGCGTTAACGATGTTTCCTCAATTGATGTACCAAACGGGTTGGTACCGCCGTTCGTTTCGTGCCCCCCAGCGCCAAAAACTACACTTGGCACGTCAGGCAAACTTTATTGTAGGTTTGTTGAACCAACTCGACTATGACCTAAGCTTGCAAGAGTATGCTTTGTATGTAAACCCATATTACAACAGTGAACTGTGTTATATATTGGCGGCTGCCCTTAACCAACAAGAGGCTAAAATCACCGAATTGCTGCACGACATTGTATACAATCGCCACGAAACTGCCAAGGTAAACCGTACAGTGATCAAGGCAATGCTGTTGAGCAATCGTGAAGAAGCTTGGGAAGCAGTAGTAAAGTTATTATTATCGGCACAGCGGCAAGAGGGCTTGCGTCAAACCATTTTAGAGTGCCTGGATGAAACTTCTTTAGGTGCTATGAAAACCCTGATAGGAGTAATAGTAGAGCACAAACTGGCGCGTTTCTCGTCGGTAGTGCGCGCTGTAGACGTTTGGGCAGGTTTTGGTTGGGAAAGTGAGCGAGAAGCCACTGTGAGGCGTTTTCTTGAGCTTGCCCACGAGTATTTAAATGACCAAAGCAAACTACCCACAGCAATCAAAAGTAAAGACAATGCCGAGGTATATATGGCGCTATGGGCGCAAGGAGTGCACGACATAGACCAAAGTTTCCTGTTGGCCGACCAGGTATTGGACAAAGCAGGCATAGAAAAAACTGCCTTGGTATTGTATTTTATTGCTCAGGCAGAGTTGTCAGAGGTAAGCCTGCATTATGGTTTGCAACATATCAATAGTGAGCATTTATTGGTATTGGCAGCTACTATTCCTTTGCTCAGGGGCAATATAGATGCATTAGATACCGCCCAAAAACGCAGTTTATACACTCAGTTAGAGGCTCAACTGGAGTGTGTGCCTGCCAAAACCAAAACTATAGAAGGCAAGGTGTTTTCGTGGTTGAAGTTTAGCATCGACCAAGGCGATATTTACGGGTTGATGATTGATTTGGTTGATTTTGAAAATGAAGAGGAAGTAGCCCACTTATTGACCCATTATAAATTAATGCCTATCAATCAACGCGACAGTGTGGCGCGTAATTTATTGCCCGATTACCATGGCTGGAGTTTCGATGAAAACAAGACCCGCCCAGCACTTACTGCCCAACAAAGAGATTTTGCCTTTAGTATACTCAAAGATCGTAGCGACTCGATAAGAACTGCTGCTTTGCGTGCCCTGCAAAATGCCGAAATGGTTGCCGATGAGTTGGTTGTATTTGAAGAAATGCTCAAGCGTAAAACGGCTGACTTACGCAAAAGCCTGATAGGTATTTTGCTGAAGCAAAAAGATGAAATGTTGAAAGGGGCGACCAGTAACCTGTTGAAGGCTAAAAACCAGGAACAACGCCTTGCTGGACTCGACCTGTTGCTAAACCTAAAAACCCGCAAAGACTTTGATACTGCCTGGGTAAACGAACAGGCGCAGGCTTTTGCCGAAAACCCCAAAGTAACTGCTAAAGAAGAGGTGATTTTAGAAACACTCGTTTCTGAACAATCGGCTATGCTGGAATACAACGCCGAAAATGGATTTGGTTTGTATGACCCCGCAAATGTAGCAGCGCCTGTTGAACCTGCCTTGCCTACTAGTGGTGAGTATATAGAAAAAACCAAAAATAACGTGTATGGTTTAAGCCAATCTCCTGAAAAAATACTGAAAGCCTTAGAAGCACTGAAGGCGCTATATTTGGCAAATCAAGAACACGAATATAGTTACGAAAATTGGGATAAAAGCGTGACCCAAGGTTTGTTGGGCAATGAGTTTAACGCCATTAAACGCGATACCAAGGAGATGACCAATGAAGAACAGTTTTATAACTACCCACTCGCCAACGTTTGGAAAAAATGGGTGGAAGATTATAAAATAACGCCTTGCGATTTGTTTTTGCTCAACCTCACCTCAAGATTGGTAGACTATATAGAGGACAAAGAGGAACCTCAGATCAAGAAGAATGATATCAAAGAACTGGATAAAACAGCAGATAAAATAGCTCAGTTAGTGTATATAGCACCTGTGCCCAAAGCAGGTAAAAATTACTGGCGTAACCCAGTGGTTGATATTCTGGAAATTTTACCGTTGGTGTTCCCCTATGAGGCTCAAACCGAGTATTTAGAAGGACTTTGTCAAACGGTATTTTGTAATATTCACCCTGATGATGTGCACAAACTTGCCGAAGAAAAAACGAGTTGGGGACATTCTTACTGGCATACTTGGCGCAACCTTGACCGTGTAAGTCAGGTATACGACGCCTACTATGCCAGGGTAAACCAAATGAGTGATGAACAGTTTAAGGTATTCTGGCAGTTAGAAAAGTGGTACAACGCGCATATTCCTACCAAACATCCTTACCCCAACAACTATGTAGCTTCATTGCATCACTATAGCCGGGCGTATGCTTTAGAGCTGATTGGTCGCGATGAGCTTATGGGACGTGTCATGCAGCCTGATGCAATTGGTGAATTGACAGGCAAAATGAAGCCGGAAGATAAGTACGAGGTTAGGCGCGTATTCCCTTTCTTGATTGATATGGCAGCCGAGGCGCGTACCCGCATTTTGGAAATAGAACTCAAGCGGGGTGATTCATCTACGGCAGTAACCCAACTTGCCCAAAATATTCAACAAATGTTTGGTATCCAGTACTTTGTAGACATATTGGTGGCTATGGGTAAAGATAACCTACACCGAGGGTATATCTATAGTTGGGGTGATAGAACTTACAATAAAAAAGAAATTTTGAGTACTTTGCTTAAACGTTGCCACCCTGCCAAAGACGAAACACAAGCAATATTTGATGAAAAAGTAACTGCTGCCAAAATTAAAGAAAAGCGCTTGGTAGAAGCTGCGGCCTATGCTCCACAATGGTTACCTTGGGTAAGTCAACACCTAGGCTGGAAAGGGCTGGAGTCAGCGGCGTGGTGGTTGCACGCCCATACAAATGCCCGCCACGACTCAGAAACCGAAACCGAGGTAGGCAAATACTCTAAAGTGGCTATGCAAGACTTTAGCAACGGAGCAGTAGATATTGACTGGTTCAAGGCTGCTTATAAGGCATTGGGCAAAGCCCGCTGGAAAATGCTCTACGATTCGGCAAAATATATTTCAGACGGCAATGGACATAAACGTGCCATGTTGTACGCCGATGTGATTTTAGGGAATACCAAAATTACCGAAGTGCGCAAACGGGTGGTAGAAAAACGAAACCAAGACTATTTGCGGGTATATGGTTTGGTGCCTTTGAGCAAGAAAAACTACGAAGCTGACATGTTGAAGCGTTACCAATATTTGCAAAAGTTTAAGAAAGAAAGCAAGCAGTTTGGTGCCCAACGCCAAACCAGCGAAGGACTTGCGGTGCGTATTGCTATGGAGAACCTGGCCCGTACAGCGGGCTTTAGTGACCCTATTCGCCTGACTTGGGCAATGGAAACCGAAGAAGCCCGCACCATACTCGACAATGCCGAAGTACTGGCGTTTGGCGATGTACAAATACGCCTGGAAGTAGACGAACATGGCAAGTCGAGTTTAAGCATTACTCGCAACGACAAAGCACTGAAAAGCATTCCGACAAAGCTCAAAAAAGACAAAGCAGTAGTGGCTTTGAAAGAGTTTAACAAAACCTTGCAAAACCAGTACAAACGCACTCGCCAAAGCTTGGAAGAGGCAATGGTCAATGGTGATGCATTTAATCTGGGCGAAATACAAACCCTGATGACTCATCCGGTAGTAGCACCTATGCTCCGCAAATTAGTGCTCAAATCGGGCGAAACGTTGGGCTTTTGGCAGGATGATAAACTAGTGGATACTGAGGGTAACTTGCAAGATACAGCAGATACTTTGCAGATAGCCCATTGTACCGATTTATACGCCAGTGGGCAGTGGGGAGTGTACCAGGCACATTGTTTTGCCCAAAAAATACAACAACCGTTTAAGCAAGTATTCCGAGAGTTGTATGTGCCTACCGAGGACGAACTAGGCGAAAAAGCGGTGTCGCGTCGTTATGCCGGACACCAGGTACAACCGCAAAAAACCGTGGCATTGCTCAAAACCAGGGGGTGGACTGTAAACTATGAAGAAGGCTTACAGAAGACCTATCACAAAGAAGGTTTCATTGCCCGTATGTATGCCTTGGCAGACTGGTTTACTCCAGCAGAGGTTGAAAGTCCTACCCTGGAAACAATAGAGTTTACGGACTTAAAAACCTGGAAAAATGTGCCTTTTGATAAAATCAACCCACGTATTTTTTCTGAAGTAATGCGTGATATTGATTTGGTAGTAAGCATTGCCCACGTAGGTGACGTAGACCCTGAAGCAAGCCAGTCTACTATAGAGCTACGAGCTGCCATTGTGCGTGAAACGGTACGTTTATTTAAACTAGACAATGTCACCCTCAAGGGGAAGCATGCCTTGATCAAAGGGGGTAAAAATGATTACTCGGTGCATTTGGGTAGTGCCATTGCCCACAAAATGCCAGGGGTAGCCTTGTCTATTTTGCCTGTACACTCGCAGCACCGTGGGCGTATGTTTTTACCCTTCTTAGACGAAGACCCTAAAACTGCCGAAATTATGTCTAAAATCTTGTTACTTGCCAAAGAGCAAGAGATTCAAGATCCCACGATTTTGCAGCAGTTGTAGAGTTAGTTGGGAGTCGGGAGTCCGTAGTCGGGAGCTTCTATAGCTTTTAGCTACAAGTGGGCTTTTGAGTGATTTTAAAGTGTTGGTTTTGGGCGGGAGCTTGACCAGCACTTTTTTTTGTGGGGCAAATGCGTAATAATTATTATAGACTGCTTTAGTATTTTGGGTTTTTTTGCGAAATTGATGTCTGGCAATTGACAAATCCTTTATGACAAAAAAACTACTACTTTCCAGCCTTTTGTTTACCCTTGCAATGCTTTTCTCAAATTTGCAAGCGCAAAACCTGCCACCTGCGATAGATAGTTTGCTGCGAGAGGCAAAAAGCCAACAACAGCAAAAACAATATGCTCAAGCCCAAAAACTCTACGAACAAGCTCGCCAACAAGCCAACCAAATAGGCAATGCCAAACTAGTAAAACAAATAGAGACAAGTTTGCAGCAATTGCCGAGTGCTTCGTGGGCTGGAGACATTTTCAAATTGTTGTTGGCTTCTAACAAATACAAAACTACTCGTTATATCCTGCTTATTTTGGTTGCCTTGGCGAGCTTGGTTTATACCTCTTTGAAAATTTATTTCCTTTGGTGTGAAAAACGCATTGCGAAGAAAATACCCAGTTTTTATGCGCCCACTCAAATCAAAAAAGCACGCCGTTATTATGTACCTACCCAGTGGCAAAACATTCCTCCCTCACGAGAACAAGAGCTAAGAGATGCCACCATTGCCCGCGAAAAGGTCTTGCCCTATTTTATAAAACAGGTGTTTAAGCACAAGGTTGATCAAAAGTTTTTTTTGGTGTTAGGGGGCTCAGGAATGGGCAAAACCACCTTCATGATCAACCTCTTTTTTAAAGCCCAAAAAAAAGACTACAAGATTTATTTGTTTCATATAGCCGCCAACCATACTTGGGAAAAAATAGCCCAAATAAAAGCCAAAGGTGAACACGAAGAGGCAATTTTATTGCTCGATGCCTTCGATGAAGACTCTGCTGCGGTAGAAGCATACAAAAAACGCCTACACGAGATTATTCAATTGACCCAAGATTTTAGACAGGTAGTCATTACTTCTCGTACCCAGTTTTTCCCCTCCGAGCAAGACATTGTGATGGAAACCAAAATACGTGTAGATGAAACTTATCGTGTGTTACACAAAATGTATTTGTCACCCTTCAATGAGACTGATATAGGCAAATATCTCCGTAAAAAATACGGAAGAACTTGGCTAAAACCTTGGAACTCTGCTAAAAAACGCAAGGCAAAAGCCATTGTAAAGAAGTCGCCTCACCTAGTAGTGCGCCCCATGATATTGGAATGGGTAGATGATTTGCTCAAAAACGCTGAGTGCAATTATGCATATGCCCATGAGGTATACCAAACAATGGTAGAGAAGTGGGTAGAGCGAGAAGCTGATCGCGTAAGCATTGACAAAAGAGAAGATTTTAGAGAAGCCTTGCATCGGTTTTCGCGGGCATTGGCGGTGTATATTTACCAATACCCCGTGCAAGGTGAGTATATTATAGAGCAAAAGGCAATGCAGGAGTTTGCACAAAACCATGATATTCAGTTCAGTGATTTGGAAATGAAAACCCGATCCTTGCTCAACCGTAATGCTATTGGGCAATACAAGTTTGCGCACAAGTCTATCCTAGAATATTTTCTGGCACTTGAGGTTGTAGAGAACCCCGTTTTTGCTGTGGCTTTTAGCGAGGCGCTTCAACCTTATGGTGAGGCTTTACCACAGTATCAAGGGATGAATCAGGCTGCAGAATTTGTGAGGGAGTTGTATGAGGTTATAAAACCTGGCTTAATGTATAATAAAGCGGCTAAAGATGGCTCAATTACGTCGCTAAATATTAAAATAGAAGGAACTTTTCGGGTGGTGGGCAATGATCAAGATTTTCCTTTTGACTTTTTTAATTTTGGATTGGTACATCACATTCAAAAAATAGCGATACAGCCAAGTTTCCCTGGTGGTGATAATGGTGTTATGAGTTTTCTCAAGGAGTATTTAAACATAAAGGTACTTAAATATCTTCATCTTGAAAAGTTTAATTTAAACGAAGATAGTTTCTTATTTGTTGATTTCACGTACCTTGAAAGCTTGGATATTAGAGGTAGTAAAATCAAAAAGCTGAGTTATCTTCAAAACTTACCCCAACTTAAAAGGCTTTTTTTAAACATAAATGAAATGACAGACTTGAAGCCCTTGGTTAAATTAACTAATCTACTAAGACTTGATTTGGGTAAGAATATGCTATTGAGTGAGGTGTTCAAGGAACAAAATACGGCATATTTAGAGTTTTTGGACAAAAACATAAAATCATTAATACAGTTAAGGTATGCACTAAGGTATTGGAGTGAGAAAATAAATGTTTATGAAAGAAACGGAGATTTAGACCTTCAACAAATAAATACAATAAGAGAGCAAATTAGAGGGTGTTGGCAAATCATGGAAGATAAACTATATGTATTTAACCAAATTCACCCTGAAAAAGCAAGGGATGATATAGATGAAGTTGAGAAAATACTAGCACCACGAATATTGGGTGAAGAGATTGAACAAGTTGTAAGAAGTTTATCTTCGTTTTCTTTTGGAGTGGAACATTGGATAAATTTGGGTGAGATGGAAAGACAAATAATGAAGAAATTAGAGTATCATTACTACCAACAAAAACAAATAGAAATGCTCCAAGAGGCCCTGCCCAACTGTGAAATTACTTGGGAATTGCCAGTGGAAGGTGTTTAAAATTTCCCCACCATTAGAAAAAATACTCATCAAAAATGCAGCTCGACCACATTGTTATATTAGTCAATAACCTGGAGCAAGCCGTGGCTGATTATACGGCACAAGAGTTTACGGTGAGCCCTGGAGGTACCCATGCGGGAGGCATTTCGCACAATGCCTTGATTCATTTTCAGGATGGAACCTTTCTGGAGTTACTGGAGTTAAGGGCAACACCCCGCACCAGTTTTTTGCGCCGAATGCACGAACAAGGTTTGTTGAAGGCATACCAACAAAGCGCCAAATATGGAATGGCGCACCGTTTTTATGGTCGTGCACTCGATTTGCGTAAGCACCAACCTCAAGCTGAGGGTATCACTGATTTTTGTTTATTGGTTTCTAATCAAACACACGCTCACCTGAAAGATCGTTTACCACTCACTCCACCTTTTGGCGCCAGCCGCAAGCGCCCTGATGGAAAAACCGTGCACTGGCAAATGTATACCCCAATAGATAATGATGTATTGCCTTTTTTTAGGACTGATTACCAGCCCAAAATGGTGCGTCCACCTGAGGCTTTACAACACGCCAATGGAGCGTTGGGCATACATAAGGTATGTGTGTATATAGATGATTATGCTCAGGTAGTGCAAAGCTATCGGCAGTTATTGCCAGAGGTGATACCTAACACGAGTCCAGATACTACCTTATTTGAGTTAGCAAACGGAAGCATAGAAATTATAAATGCTGTAACAACTACCCGTACCTACGAAATGACTCAGGCTCAAGCCAAAGGCATTGGCAGGTTTGGGGTAGTGCTCAACACTGATGAAGGATATATACTTATGTAAATAGGTTGATTTACTGCTTTATCAAAGATTTGTAAATCAGCACTGTACCCAATTTGATTTGTAACATATATTTACCCGCAGGCAAGCCCTTTACCGACAAGGTTGGCGTAGTACCAGCGGCAAATGTCTGGGTTTTTATCTGTTTTCCGGTGGTGTTGTATAGTTTTACCAATATTTTTTGTGATTGTTTGGCAGGCAAATCAATCCTTACCTGATCAGTGGCTGGGTTAGGGTAGACTACAGTTTGACTGGCAAGTTTTTGATCTTCTGGCGTGCCCACATATACCAGGCTTTGCAATTCTCCTGGTTCCGACTCTCCGTACCTGTTATAAGAAAATACCCTATAATAATATTGAATTCCTTCTTTAAGATCAGAGTCTTGGTAAGTGATTACTGTCAGATCATTGATATCGGCAATTTCTTGAAAGTTATCTGTATTTCCGTCCGATCGCTTTATCCTAAAACCTTTCACGTTGCTAATGTCACTTGGTGTAGCCCAATTAATGGTGAGAGCATTACGGGTAGTGTTGGTAGTGGTAGCAGGCAATATTACTGGAGTAATGTTTACATCAGTAGGCGAACTGGGTGGTTTCACCGAAACACTCTTTAAGTTAATGGTATAAGTGGCTTCGTCCGAGTCGTTACTGCCAATGGTCACTTGAGCGGTTTTGGAACCTAAACTAGTACTTACAGGAGCAAAGTTTACCTTTATAAGCGTAGAGTCTTCACTATTGACAACAGAGGCAGTCGCAGATAAGTCAAGATTAAACTCGCTGGCATCAGCACCAATCAAACTTGCCAAAGGGCTTCCGTTAAGGGTTAGGTTTGCTTGTCCTTGGTTCTTAATGTACAACTCTACACCACGTACATTCAATGCCGCAGTAGTATCAATCTCGATAGTTTCGCCTGGGAGTATTTCTTTGCCATCATACAACACAGCTATTTCGGGCGTGGCAGGTGCAGCAGCTGTTCCTGTAAGGTTAATGGTATAAGTTCCTTCATCAGAGTCGTTGCTACGAATGGTCAAAGTACCAGTTTTGCTACCAGTGGTGGTAGGCCTGAAGTTTACCTGAATGGTAGCAGCACCTCCCACCGGAACCTCAAGGCTAGATAATGAACTGCTGATGCTAAAATTGGTGTTACCCGATGATATGGTGGGTTGTTCGGTCAAAGTAAGTGGCACAGGTCCCGTGTTTTGAATGGTGAGCGTTTGTTGAAGGGCATTGGTACCCAAGGTATAGCTGCCCATATTTACCGTGCTGTTGTTGGGTTTGTCAGTGCTAAACTGATCCTGTACATTGATTTCGGGTTCGGCACCTTGCCCCGTAAGGGTGATAGTATAAGTTCCTTCGTCAAAATCATTACTTGCAATAGTAATCGTAGCGGTATGGTTGCCCACCGAAGTAGGGGTATATTCTATGGTAAAAGAGGTGTTACCTAGTGCTGCTACAGTGCTACCTACTGCTGGTTGATTACTTACTTTAAAATCACTACTGCCCGAAATGTTTACTACTGGGTCGCCCTGGAGGATAAGCGCAGCACCAGAAGAAACATTTAGAATGGCCAATGTTTTTGGCGAAGCTTTGTTAATGGCCTGTATTCCAAAATTGACTGAGCCACCACTGGCGATACTTGAACCACTGTCTTGTATATCTATTTCTGGAAGTTCGATTACCGTAACTTTAAGCGGAAAAACAAAGGTGCTCTGGTTACAGTCGTTGGTAAGTATAGTGATATTGTTGCTGTATTCACCTGTAGGTTTATTGATAGATAATTGAAAAGTAGTGGTTTCGCCCGGAGGAAGCAGCGTAGCAGTGAATGTAGCCAAGGTATAGTCGTCATTGTTTTCAGCTAATACATCAGAGATGTTAAGTGTACCAGTTCCCGTATTTTTTATGGTATAAGCCAAAGTAAGCGTTTGATTGGCAGGTATGGGTCCTACATCGGTGTTGTTGGAGGGGCTTATGCTGCCTCCATTGTTTATGGCAATTCCGTTGCCCAACACTTCTAAGGCTGCAGGCGAGATTGTACTACACACATTGGTGCGTTGGTTGGCTGGATCAGCGTCTATAAAGTTAGAAGCAAGCCCGTTTAATAGAAAGGCGCCTAAGGTTCCATGATTATTTCCCGTGGCGTCGGTTACTTGGGTAATAGTGATATTATTGCCATAAGGCAATCCCTCGTTCAACTTATAATAAGCAATGAGGCATGAAGGTAGAGGGCTAGCCAGCTTACAATCGTGAAAAGTATTAATCTCTGTATCGCTTCTGATAATTTTCCAAATTTTTACATTGCTTATTGCCCCGTTCAAATACGCGGAACCTTTGTCTATATTCCCCCCAATCCACACTGGGTCGTCATTTGTGGTGATATTGCTAGACAAATTTACACTGTTATCTAGAGTACCATCGATGTATAGTCGTAGGTTTTTTATAAGAGTTGGCCTACCATCAAATACAACGGCTATGTGGTGCCACTTACCATCGTTGAAGTCTACACTGCCAGACGCAGTCAATTCACCCCCTTGGTACAAAAATGATGCTCTGGCACTGCCTCCATCTTCTTTGAGGTTGAGCTCCCAGGCATCGTCTCCTTTGGTGATAATACCTTTGGCTTCGCCAGTAGTCAAAGGGTTGTCGAGTCTTACCCAGCACTCCATTGTCAGCTCATCGGTAAAGTCAAAGTTGGCTTCATTAGAAAGTATTATGTGATCATCGAGCCCGTCAAACGAAAGCCCTCCGTTGAAAGTAGCATTGTTTTGAAAAGCATAAGCCGCGCCTGCTTCGGTGATGGGAGTGTTACCATTGGCATCTTTAGTTTCGGTAGAGGCGCCTACTATGGCATTGTCATCATCTATAGCTACCGAGTTACCAAACGCTGCATTTGCCTGTCGGTCTTTTGCTACTATTTTTTTTGTTTGTACCCAGGTTCCCACAGCGTCTAAATGAAAAATATAGGCGGCTCCTGCATCATTTAAATTACCTTCATTGTTTGCGTCCTCATCTTCTTTTTGGGCACCTACTATAATATTATTGCCAGAAACTCCCACGGCACAGCCAAAATTGTCTTGTACTTTACGCTCTCTTGCCACTAGCTTGGCTTCATAATTCCAAATGCCTCCAGTTTCACGTTTAAATACATAAGCTGCTCCAGCATTGTCTAAAAGGTTGCCCCCCAGGGCATCTTGGTCGTCGTTGTGAGCGCCTACTACTGCTATGTCATTGTCTATAGCTACCGAAAAACCAAACTGGTCGTTAGAATCCTGGTCACCTGCCTGGGCAGTGACGGCGGCTTTTTCTTCCCATCCTCCTCCTCCAAGGCGTTCAAAAATGTATGCTTTTCCTGCGCCTCCATTTTTAAAAGGTGCCCCCACTATTAAACGTTCTTTGTGTATGGCTACCGAATAACCAAACCTGTCACCAGAGATGTTGTCACTTGCTACTATCTTGTCTTTTTCTTCCCATACAGTAGTGGAAAGGTTTCGCTCAAACACATAGGTGGCTCCTGCGTTGCTGTTGTGGTTGTTAGCCCCTACTACAGCATAACCATCACTGGTAATACCCACCGAAAAACCAAACAAATCAGAGGCGCCCCCATCACTGGCAATCAGCCTCTCTTTTAGATTCCATTTATCTGATCCGGTGTCATACTCAAAAACATAAGCTGCTCCTTTGTTTGAGTTGTCTAATGCTGCCCCTACAATCAAGTAATCGTCCGAAATGCTGACTGCGCTTCCAAATTGGGCATTAGCTATGCGGTGGGGAGAGGGAGCTACTATTTTTTGATGAAATGTCCAGGTTCCAGTACCTTGTTTTTTGAATATATACACTGCTCCAGAGTTGTCCAGCGAATTAGTATCGTTTTCGTCTTCATCTTCCAGTTGGGCACCTACTACAGCAAAGTTACCGGAAACACTGACCGAGTTACCTAACTGGTCGCTGGCAAAGCGTTGGTTGGCTACCCCTTTAAATACCTGCACAAAGTTTTGAGACTGTGTAGGAGCAGTCAATGCACTTACTATCGCCAGTGTAGCGATACATTGATAAAAATAATATGGAAGTTTACTGATGAGAGTGTTGAACATTGAGTGTTTCATTTTTTGAATGAAATAGTATTATTAAATGTGTTTGATAATATTGAATAGTGCAATGATTCTGGATGTTTGGGGCAATTATACGCCATCTTATTATTTCAGACGTTGATAGCGTAGGATAGTTATACAAAAATACAACACAAAGCCTAATTTATGAAGAAATTGATAGGCTGTGTTGCCTATTTGTGGGTTTGCCAATGAGCGTAATGCAGGTGTAGAATTTGGTAGCTTAGAATTCAAAATAAATATTGAAATTGTACCAACACTTTTTGCCAACAGGTATAAATACTCCTGATACTTTTGTAAATCTTTCGATTCTTGGTATTATTGACCTCTAAAAAATATCGAATAAAGGCTACTTATGCGTTTTGTTAAAACGAAAAAAATTGCAAGGGTTGGTAAAATTGTCCAAACTTTAGTAAAGTATGGATTTACAGATGTGATAGATAGTACTGCGCTTGGTAAGCTGGTCGCTACAGGAAAAGAACCTTCTGAAGGTTCTATGGCTTCTTACTCCAAGTGGGAACGCATACGCATGGTGGTAGAAGAGCTAGGCCCTACGTTTATCAAACTTGCTCAACTGTTGAGCAACCGCCCCGATGTTTTGCCCGCCGAACTTATCACCGAGTTTGAAAAACTACAAGACAAAGTGCCTCCTTTTGATGTAGAGGTTGCCAAAAAAATGGTAGAAGAAGAATTGAATAAACCTTTAGAAGAGGTTTTTTCTTATTTCGACCACCAAACCCTCGGATCAGCTTCGATTGGGCAAGTGCATCGTGCCCGCCTCAAAACCGGAGAGAATGTAGTAGTAAAAGTACAGCGTCCCAACATTATCAATCGGGTAAGAACTGATTTGGCGCTCTTGCGTGACTTTGTGAAAATGAGCGAAAACTACTTCAAACGATTAGGCATACTGAACCCACTGGAAGTAGTAGAAACTTTCCGCGAAGCCATTGAAAGCGAACTGGATTACTCTAACGAACTGGGCAATATGGAGCAGTTTCGTAAGATATACCGCAGTTACCACAGTTTTTATATACCCAAACCCTACAGCCAATATTCTACAAAAAAAGTACTGGTCATTGAGTTTATCAGTGGGTGCAAAATTACCGATATACCACAGCTGGAAGCTTGGGGACTGGTGCCCGAAAAAGTAGCCGAAAATGGGATAGATGTTTACCTTACTCAAATATTTCAGACGGGGATATTTCACGCTGACCCACACCCTGGCAATATCATCATTCGACCCAATGGGGTAGTAGTACTCATTGATTTTGGAATGGTGGGCAGGCTTACCCAAGACCATAAAGTGGGTTTTGCCGGAATGCTCATTGGTTTGGCGCAGCAAAATGCCCACGCAATGGCTACCAATATTCAGAAACTTGCTATAGGCAGTGAAATAGTTGATTTACAGCTGTTTCAGCAAGACATACAAGAATTGATTGATTACTACTTTGCCTTGCCCGATGAAGATTCTACGATTTCGGCATTTTCGGGACGTTTTCAACAGGTAATTTATAAATATAAACTGTCGGTACCTGGGTCGGTATTTCTAATACTGAGAGCCTTGGCTATATTAGAGGGCATAGGCACGGTGTTACACCCCAATTTTCAAACCCTGGAGTTTATCAAACCCTATGGTACCAAGTTACTTGCCGAGCAGTTTTCTTTCAAAAACATTCGCACCAGCGCCCAAACCAGCTTCTCTCAGTTGCTTTCTCTTTTGTATGTATTTCCTACCGAAGCCCGCTACATTCTTAAACAATTGCGATCGGGTAAAATACATATCAATTATGACATTCAAAACCCGCAGCTTTTTCTCAATAAAGCCGACTCTATTACCAATCGGTTGGTACTTACCTTGTTGATTTGTGCTTTGATGCTTTCGTCTTCTATTGTTATGACGGTGAATTTTGGTAAAAAAATGCCTGCACCTTATGGAATGCCTTTGGTGAGTCTCATTGGTTTTGGACTGGCTACTTTATTAAGTATGGTTTTGTGGCGAATGGTGCGTAAACGCAAGCCCAAAGAGGAGGAGCTTTAGATAAAACCCTGACAAATAACGACTTCATTGCCAGGGTTCAATCACGATTATTTTTTATATACTTTGGCAAGCTTTAGGGCAAAACTATGCATTTTTACCCCATTCGAGTTAGACCAAACCCCTTTGTACCAACCCTTGGCGCTCAGGCCACTAAACGAACCAGTAAATTTTCGGCTACCGTTTTGAATTACATATTCATTCACCGTCATTTTTTTTGTAGGGTGGTCGTAGCTTCCTACAAAGCTAATTGTGCCATTTTTGCCTGAGCCATAATAGTATTCACCTGCCACACTGCCATCGTTATCGTCCCAATAAAACCCCATGGTGATGGATCGGGTTTTCTGGCCAATTTTCATAGTACCTTTATACAAAAAATGCAAAGGTTTTTTCCAACTTACTTGGGCAAAAGAAGTAGTAGTGGTGACCATCATGCCGCCCATAAAAAATGCAATGAGTAATATTTTGGAAAATTGTTTCATAATTGTAATTTGTTTAAGGTTGCAAGGTTTGAGTTACAAATGGTTGTTTATTGCTATTAGAGGTTAATCAATGTAAATACAGGTTGTTACTCCCTAAAAATTAACCTGATACTGAAGTACCCACATCCCTTTGCTTTCTGTATTTACGGATTCTCCAGCGTTATTGGTGGTAAATATGGGGCGGTTTTGGTAAACTGCCGACACTTTCGACTTGTGTCCGCTTATCAACCAGTTGGCGCCCAACTCCCACATTATTACTGCATCTTTAAAGGCGTCATAGTTAGAGTATTGTAATACACCAAATGGCTGGAGGGTGCCATACTTGCCCAACAAGTCTTTGGCAAACAAGTACCCTACTTGTGAATACACCGTATTGCCCGAACCTATCATAGGAAAACCATTGCCCGAGCCATTGATAGAGGTGTTGGTTCCGGTGGCGGGGTTCATAACGCCTACATTGCGGAAATAGTTGAAGCCCATATCAGTACTAAAAAATCCGGCATAAGCCGTGATTGCATTACCTTGTTTGCTCAACGGATAGTCAAAAAATGCATCTACTGCCCATAGTGTCAGGTCTTGGCGAATGGTATCCGATGCATTATTGGTGAGGCGCCACATAGCGTTGGGTTGATAAATGATGCCTCCACCAATAGTAAATACTTTTTTTGTGCCCAAATAGCTTCCAGTATTATAAGGGGTACGATTAGACTCATGTTCCATCAATTGGTACTTTACATACGCCTGGCTTTGTACCTGGGGTGGGTCGGCGCTAAAGTTGGTAGCAGTAGTGGGAGCATCATACACTGCCAATGGCTTACTCAGGGCTACCCGATAGTCTATTTTGCCTATTTGCCCCTTGGCATAAATGCTTAGCTTTCGCAAAAACTGGTCGGTTTGATCAGCCGTAGATTGCTGGAAAAGGGGCGTATCCAGTGCTAGTAAGCTACCAATGCTGGGCGAGGCATACCGGGCAAAACCGTTCCAGGCAGTAAGCCCCATACCCAAGTGAAACGCCCGGTTTGTGTGGTATTCCATGAGGGCATCATGAAAAAACGCCCCTGATTTACGAGGGCCTTGGTAGCTAAAGTTGTTTTGCCCAAACTGGGTGTAAAAAAACACCTGATCAGTTATTTGTCCAAACAATTGTAAACGGGTTCGACGCAAGCCAATGTCAAACGTGTTGGGTTCGGTAATGCCACTGGTGGTGCCAGGGTTGTTTTCGTTGTAACGTACCCATACCTGGTTCAAAAAAGTAAGCCTGACATAGTGTGAGCCATCCTTATTTAAACGAAACTTAATTTTGCCATCGTCCAGCAATGGGTTTTGGGCAAAGGCAATCCCGGAAAGCTGTAACATTAGAAAAAACAAAAAAGTGGTGTAGTAACCTTTTTTTGATCGAGTCATTTCAGTTTTTTTTGATGATTCTACAAAAGCAATTAGAACCCGTAAAGCTATGAAACTTAAGCTTGTCTGCAAATTTATCATCTGGCTTGTGCCTAAATCTGTGTTTAAGTCTTACATTCAGTACTTTACATTAGATGAATAGCCTTAAGGCTGGCATGTTACAGATGCTTTTTTTACTTGGGGTTATCATTTAAAAAAGTGCTTAAGTATTGAAGCTTTGCTTTTCATTTTAGGGGCAAATTTTTAACTTTCCGAATACTTAGTAACGTGTTCGCCCCGTAAACGGGATTTCGGGCGTAGCCCTCAACAATAACCCCGATAAGAAACCGGGACTTTGAAGCTGTCCGGTTTAGAATAAATCCGCTTTACTGCCTTTCGTTATTTTTATTGCCCGTAGCGCTGCTACGAGCGCAAAAAATGCCTCAGTCAGTCGTGCGTATTTACCCTAAAAAACAGAAACTTATTTTGAACACGTTACTAACTAAAGCGAATCCTTTATGAGAAAAACTTTTACTTTACTATCACTTGTTGTGTGGATGTGTAGTTTGGCAAGTTGTGGCTCAAGCACAAAAAAAGGCAATACCGAAGATACCACTACTATCATCACATCGGTAGAAAATGAACGTACACCCCAAAAGCCCAAAACAGACCCAAGGGTATACAACGATTTGGCGCGTTATATAGCAGGGTTAAAGGGCAAACCAGGCAGCAAGTACGCTCAATATGAAAAAGATAAAGCCTGGGACAATTATGCTAAATATACCACCGCCTTATGGAAAAAGGTGACAGACGAAAAACTGCCTGTAATGATAGATTGGCAGAAACAAGAATTGCGAAAAGCCAATAAAAACGGAGGCACTTTGCTTTACCCTTTTAGCGGCGCCGATTTTTTGCACGCGTGGGTGTTTTTTCCAAAAGCCGAAAAAACTGTCATGATGGGTTTAGAGCCAATTGGGTCGTTGCCCCAAGGCGAGCAAATAGCGAAAGAAAAACCTCAAAACTATTTCAACAACCTGGCTGCTTCGTTGAGTAGCGTATTAAATTTTAGTTTTTTTAAGACCAAAGAAATGGCGTATGTGTTTAGTGGCAAAGCCGACAAACGCCTTGATGGAACCTTGCCCACTATTTTATTTTTTATGGCACGCACCCATCACAAAATACTGGACTATGAAAAAGTAGCCCTGAGTAAAAATGGTCACATTATCAGCGCCAGCGAAGTAAAAGCCTCCAACCCTGATCAGGACACTACTGTTTATGGCAACAAACTGGTATACCAGGCAAAAGACGATAACACCAAGCGCACACTGTATTACTTTAGTGCCAACCTTGCCGACAAAGACTATGATGGAATGCCAGGTTTGAGCCAACGCGAAGATTTAATGAATTTTTTGAACGGGCTAAGCATCAATGCTACTTTTCTCAAATCTGCTTCTTATCTGATGTACAAACCCTACTTCAGCATCATTCGACGCACTATTTTACGCAAAACAAGTTACTTGCTTCAAGACGATTCGGGCATCCCGGCCAAGTATATGATAGAAGACAACAAGTGGGCACTTACTTTTTATGGCAAATACATAGGCCCTATAGCTTTGTTTGCCAACTATACCCAACCTGAGCTAAAGTCTGCCTATGAACCCCTGAGTGGCGAAAAAGTGCGTCCGTTGCCTTTTGGTATTGGCTACCAATACAAAAAGGGCACTTCAAACCTGATGCTTGCCAGAGAGAAATCATTGTTTGAATAAGTGATCTGGAAAAAATAAGATGTGCCAATTTATGAAAATATATTGTTCTCAGACGATTCAAAAAAAACGGTGCATAGCCAAAGCTATGAGGCTTTTTTTTTGAGAAGAATGAGGGCAATAGATACACTTTAATGGCTCAAATTATTTATGAAAGATCACTAAAGATATTTTTTCATCACAACCATTAAACTTTTACTGTATTTACACGTCTGAGTGCATTAGCTTGTCTAAACAGGTTGATTACATAAGACTTATTATGAATGCATCAAAAATTATGAGCAAAACTATCCTACAAGTACTGGCGTGGCTGTTGTTGGCTACCTCAGTTGGGCTGGCACAGCAAAAGATAGACTCAGTGGTAAAGTTGGACTCTTTGACCAAAACTAAAGAAGACTCCCTGATTCAAAACAAAAAAGCGAAAGCCGACTCGGTAAAAAAGCGAATGGAGGTAGAAATTGATTCGCTTAAGCAAGTGGCCGACTCATTGAGTAAGGCAAGTATTAGTTCGGGCAACAAAGAGGAACGTAAGCGGCTAAGCGCAAAGTCGGATTCGATCAAGGCGCTTGCCGATACGCTTACCAAAGAAGCAGACTTGACTTACCTTAAGGCAAGTGCCCGCCCGGTGGTACTCGACAAAGATACCTTGTTTTATGTATACGAAAACCTAGGACCTTACTCTGCCGAAGACAGGGCAAGTAGTGCCGAAGCGCGCCTACGCGAATTGGTGGCAAGGTTTAATTATAATCCTGATTCGCTCAGGGTGGGTAAAAGCCAAACCACCTGGAACATTGTCTATGGCAGCAAGGTATTGTTTAGTGTGTTGGCCAACGAAGCCAAACTACAAGGGCTGAGTCAGCAGCAAGTAGCCGAGAACTATCTCAAGATTATCAAACCAAAAATCATTGTTTTTAGAAAAAAAAGTGTGGTACGCAAGTGGATTGCTGAAATAGGTTGGGTAATATTGATCCTGGTCATTGTGTACGTCTTGTATCGTGCAATGAATGTGTTTTTTAAGTATGCCCTCAAGAAAACGTATGATGCTAGAGAAAAATACTTCAATGGAATTACGATCAAAAACTATGAAGTACTTGCCCCTCACCGACAATTACAGCTGGCGTTTTTGGTAATAAAAACGATACGTTTGGTTACACTACTCATTGTGTTGTACCTGACCTTGCCCCTTATTTTTAGCATTTTTCCGGCTACCAAAGGCATTGCCAGTACCTTGCTGAGCTATATACTCGATCCATTGCGTCGGGCGGTTACCAGTATTATCAACTACATCCCTCACTTGTTCGAGATTATTGTCATTGTAATAGGTACCCGTTATTTGCTCAAAGCAATGCATTACTTTGCCAATGAGGTAGCCGAAGGTAAGTTGGTCATCAATGGTTTTTATGCCGATTGGGCGGCTCCTACTTACAACATTGTGCGGGTAATTGTATACGGGTTTATGTTTGTGTTGGTGTTTCCTCATTTGCCAGGTTCCGACTCGCCTATTTTCAAGGGAGTATCGGTGTTTTTTGGGGTCTTGTTTTCGTTGGGTTCATCTTCAGCCATCTCAAATATTGTGGCGGGGTTGGTGATTACCTACATGCGTCCTTTCCAAAAACATGATCGAGTAAAAATAGGAGATGTAATGGGCGATGTGATAGAAAAAAGCTTGTTGGTGACCCGTATTAAAACCGTGAAAAACGAAGAGATTACCATTCCTAACTCTAGTATTCTCAATGGGCACACCATCAACTTTACTTCGTCTAAACAATACCTCATTCATTCTACCATTACCATTGGGTATGACGTACCCTGGAGACAAGTACACGCGTTGTTGATAGATGCAGCGGATAATACCAAATACATTTTGCAAAATCCGCCGCCCTTTGTGTTGCAAACCAGCCTCGACGATTTTTATGTGAGCTATGAAGTCAATGCTTATATAGGTGATACAACCAAAATACAAGAAGCACATTCGGCCATACATCAACACATTCAGGACAAGTTTAACGAAGCAGGCGTAGAGATACTGTCGCCACATTACCGCGCTGTGCGCGATGGCGGGCAACAAACCAACCCTGCCGAATATTTGCCCAAAGATTACCAATCGCCTCCTATTAAGGTGAAAAGAGTTGATTAGGTCTGTTTATGAAACACAGAGTAGGCACAAACACTTTTCGCTTGTGCCTATCATTACAGAAGCATGTTGCTTCCTGTTTTTGCAAAACAAATGTGTCTATTATATCACTA
This sequence comes from uncultured Microscilla sp., assembly GCF_947493425.1. Lineage (GTDB taxonomy): Bacteria > Bacteroidota > Bacteroidia > Cytophagales > Microscillaceae > Microscilla. The sequence continues at coordinate 59,235 of NZ_CANLRP010000029.1, forward strand.
GTAAAAATATTATAAAGTTGAAACTACATGGACACAAGCCTAGAGGTTTGTGTCAAAGGTAAAGATTAGAATAATTTGAGTTGTCTGCCATGTTTTTTGTCGATGCGATCAAGAAGTATTTGCTTTACTTTTAAAAACTCATTCTTTATAGAGGATTTAAGTATATGGTTTTCTTTTTTACTTAAAATTTTCTCTTGAGAAAGAACTATATCTGTAACTTTAAATTCAAACTCTGATTTATTTGCTTCTTTCTTTTTCAAGTCAGGAAAGCCATACTGTATATCAAATTCTCCTTCTAAATTGTTTATCTTAAAATGAAATTTAGCGTGAATCTCTGTAAAAATTAGAGGTTCATGATATTTTTCATTTTTTATGTAATTAATATCTTGTAGGCTATGTCCACTAAAAAGTGAGTGCTCTACTTTATTTTTTAAATCTTTTAAATCTTCTGGTATAATATCTTTATTATTTTCGGATATAATGAAGTGAATATTTTCAACATCTTTAAACTCAATTATATCACTTTCTCTATCAGTAATTTCAAAAAAACTAAATAAAAATTTTGCTCTGCTTTTATTTTCAAATTCACTTGCAAGAGCTTTTTCTAAAGCAAAATCGTGTTTTAATACCCCTATTTTTTGTAGGTATTGCTCTAAATATAAAATAACTTCATTTCCAATTTTTTTATTTTCTGTTGAAGTTGCAACGACATCTATTCTTGTATTGTTATTTCCATGATATTCTTGTGCAGGGTTAATAACAATTTCTGTATGGTTATTAATATTACTATATGCCCAGTCTTTGGTTAACTTTCGGTTTTTTGTGTTAATTCTAAGTATTAGACGTCCATCATCTGTAAGTATGAAATTTTTGATAGAGTCAATAGCAATATTAGGAGCAATTTTTTCAATTATATCTTTTATAGGTATAGATATATTGCTATCTATTATGGTTTCTGTTAAATTTACCTCTTCATTTGTGATGATATTATTTGATGTTATAATTTCTGAGCTTGCTTTAGCAGAATGCTTAACTCTCAAGTACTCAAACTCATTAGGACTGATAAATCCTGTAGTTAAGAATGGAATTAAATCTTGTTTGTTTAAACTCTTATTTACAAATACTCCACGCCTACTAAGAATTTTTTGTAAATCATTTTTGTCAATATGAGAGTGAGTCAATAGTTGGCGTAATGCATCTCCATAAGGCAACATTTTTTCAATGTTAAAGTCCTGTTTACTTTGCTCAGAATCTTCTAAAGAGTTTACAACATCAGATAATATTTGAGACTGTTGTAGTTCGAAATCCCTGTAGCTGAGATTAAAACTTGCTATTTCAATCATTCTGTTAAAATTCTTTTCGGTAAAATCCATTAATACACTATCTTTAATAGATTTATGGTGTTGTTCTCTATAATTAGGGAAGCATAGTACTATTTTATTGCACCACCCTCGTGTGATTTCTTGTGCTAAACCTATTAATCTTCGACAACTGTCCTCTTCAAAAGCTTCATTTAATGCGAGTAGTAAGACTTTTTTATCATCTTTAATAGTTATTTTATAAGGTAAAACTCGGGAGTTTAAAAAGTGAGATGGGAGGGTTGAGCCTGCAAGGGCAGAGCGTCCATTGATAGAATCATTTAAGCCTGTATTGGGATAATAATACTCAACCTGATTTATATTATTGAAATAGGTTTTAATAAAAGTGTTTACCAAAAAGTGGAAGTTCGCTAGTTTATTGTCAACAACTTGTATCTTATCAAAATTTAACTTTAAGTCTTTATATTTTTCTCCAACAGAGTCAACTATAGAAAAGTTCTCATCTTTATCATGGGCAAGCCAAAAAATTATAATTTGGTGTTGTTGATGTAACGATTTATTGCTTTTGGTTATTTGCTGATACTGAGTATCTAAAACGAAACATTCTTGTGCTTTACAAATATCTGATACGTAGTTAATAAACTTTGTTTTCAGTCCTTGAGAAGAACTAGTGTTTTTTACAGATATATATAGCATTTCATTTGTATCAGCAATGAGATGGTTTGTCTGAAATGTAAAAAAATCAATTCCATGTTTACCTGCCTTGTGTTTTTTCTTGTTTTTACATTTGAAGGGGATATTTTCTACTCCATTCCAACCATAAATTTCTAAAAATTTTCGATTTGCTATTTTTTCACCATATTCGCCAATTGTTTTAGATTTTTCGCCCATTGTATTGTGTAGTTTTATTATTCAATATTTATAGACATCATTTTATATGATAAAATGCTTAAAAAGTCGGAAAATGACAAACTTGATGTCATATTTTACCTGTTAATATTCTTTTATGAAGGCAATACATTTCTTTTATAGCACTATTTTATTCTACTGGGTTTTTGCAGGGACGCCAACCCAAGCCCAAACTCCCCCCAACCTAATAGAGCAACTCCTGAAAGCCCGCCCTTATTGGTTTGGCAAAGTATTGAAAAATCCGGCAAAGTATGAAGTACAAATTTTGTATACCCAGATTAACCGTGACAAAAAAAACAAGCCCATTTACCAGGATTTTAGCTATAGGCTAAAGCCCGAAGCATACTTTAATCCGGCAAGTGTAGTAAAACTTCCCTTGTCGTTGCTTGCCCTGGAGAAAATGCATCAAACCAATTTACTGGGGGTAGACAAATTTACCCGAATGGGCACCAAAGCCAGTTATAAATGCCAGAAAAACGTGCCTGGAAACCTACCCAACGATCAAAACTACCCTTGCCTGGCGCGTTATGTAGAACAAATGATGTTGGTAAGTGACAACGATGCTTATAGTAGGGTGTTTGAATATTTGGGCTCGCAATATATCCAACAACGCCTTGCCCAACGCGGTTACCCTGACATGCGCATTGTGCGGAGGTTTGACGATGAGTGCGACAGTGTAACCAACCGCCACACCAATGCTGTGATTTTTTATAATGACCAACTCGAACCCATTCATTACCAGCCTGCCCGCTACGATCCCTCCCCGTTTAGGTTTCCTTGGGGTACGCTCAAAAAGGGGAGGGGTTACTTAAAAAAAGGCTACCTGATACGCCGCCCTCTGGATGTGACTTATAGTAATTATATTTCGCTCAAAGATGTACATCAACTCATGAAAACAGTCATGTTTCCCGAAGCTGCCCCGCCCCCTTACAGGTTTGACCTGCACTGGAAAGATTATCGTTTTTTGCAAAAGCGCTTGGGTAGTTATCCCCGCGAAGGCACCCTTACCCGTTACCGTGCGCCAAAATACTTTGACACCCACAAAAAATACTTGTACTATGGACGCAAAAAGGTGAGAGTAAACCCAAATATGCGTATTTTCAATATTGTAGGATGGTGGGCTGGTTATTTGGTAGATTCAGCCTATATTGTAGACTTTAAAAATGGGGTGGAGTTTTTTTTGTCAGCGTTGATTTATACCAACGAAAACCAGGTGTTCGATTATAAGTTTGAATATACCACCGTGGGTTTTCCGTTTTTAGCCCGCTTGGGGCAAACCATTTATCAGCATGAACTTAAGCGGGCAAAGCCCCGCAAACCTACCCTCAACCAGTTTAAATACTGGAAGTAAGTATCTATAAATTTATTGTGTAGTGTATGGATCAATCTAATGAGATTAAGAAACAGTTTTTTAGTATTTCTGAGGTAGCCAAAATGTTTGGGGTCAATGCTTCACTCATCAGATTTTGGGAATCAGAGTTTAACATTCTAAAACCCCAAAAAAACGCTAAAGGCGAAAGGCGTTTTGTGCAAAAAGACATAGAAGACCTCAAACTGATTTATTATCTGGTAAAAACCAAAGGATTTACTCTTGAAGGAGCCAAAGAGAGCATTCGCCAAAAGGCAGATGTAGCGGAGTTTCGTCAAAAAATGCAAGCACTGGAAAGCTTGCAAGAGATCAAGGTTTTTTTAGTAAACCTGAGAGATAGCCTCACCGATCAACCAATGTAATCGCCAAACCTAGCCATTCATCAATGATTCCGAAAGTTCCCAAAATAGAAGACCGAACGTATACTTTGAACGAAGTAGCTCAACTAATGGAAGTAAGCGATTACCTTGTGCGCTTTTGGTTGCTAGAGTGTAACCTTAAGGTGCAAGACACGGGCTACAAAACCTTTACTGGTCACGAAGTAACCTATTTGATGCAGATAAATAGGTTTAGTAAAGAAAATGGGGTAACGTTTGCGGTGGCAAAAAATGCTATAGACCGAGAAGTAGACCTGATTCAACAAAAAATGAGAGCGACCGAAAAACTTAAAAACATTAAACAGTTTTTTGAAGCTTTGCGCAACAACCTGAACTAAGATGAAAACCTTATTTATTTTTTTTATATTATTTTTTCCTGGGGTAGATCCACCTCCTTCTCCATCAGACACCTCCCGCCCCGAAGCACAGGCTGAAACAGGCAGACAGGTTCTGCAAAAAATAGAAAAACAAGTGCGTGAAAAAATCCCGCCCAGTCACTACCAAAACATGCATAAAAACAAAGCCACTCAGTTCAAAAGTCGACCTTTCCGAGCCAAAGGTGATGAAGAATTGGGGTCAGTCATTGGTGGGCTTATCATTGCTACTATAGCCACTGGTTTTATACTCCTGATCCGTTTTAACGTGCCTTTTGGCGTGGCTACCTTGATAAATTTAGGCTTTCATCTAATCTTGATATTGTTGTCATTATTGGGCATAGCTGCCGATAAAAAAAGAAGAGCCAATGAAAAACCTCCCAAGGCTAAAAATCTTGCTGGAGCCTTGGGAATAGGAGTTGTACGGGCAAGCAAAGGCTGTGCCTCGTCGGTGGTTGGTATAATGGGCGTAGTGCTATTGGTGCTATTGTTTGGCATTACTACCTTATTTTTGTATTTCGAGAGCACGGTGGTTTTTTTCGTTGTTGGAGGCGTTGCTTTGTTGGCAGCTTTTATGAGTCTTTTGAGCTACTTGTTTGGTTGGTAATACTGGTAGAGCCAGTCAAAAACAGAAATACAAAGGCAATATAAAATAAATAAGATGGATACAGTACCTTTAATACTTACGTTTCGCCCAAATGGGAATCAGAAAATGAAACTTGTTCAAGTCCTAAATAGGCACTTGGGCTTATTTTTAA